>CAYVXX010000030.1:0-24489 GCA_964454305.1 uncultured Syntrophales bacterium
ATAAGTCTTCCCCCGTCGCCCCCCACACGGGGGCGTGGATTGAAACAACAAGAGACCCTGAAATAAATTCAGGGTGACAGGATTGAAGAGGCTGATCCACACCACTTTTTCTTCATACAATTTCCTTGTTGACAGCAATACCCAAGTGGCAGGTTTAGGCAGAAAGCTACAATAATGCTGATGCAAAAGTCAGCACCCACAATTTTCAGCTATTCGCTTATAACATTATTGTTGAAATGAAATTAAAGAGTTAAAATAGCTTGCCACTGCACGCAACAAACCAATATGTGGCCGGAGAAGATTAATCTGTACGGTAATATCTTTTTATTATCTGACATAGATGGGGTTTGAAAATATCCAGGGGCGGTATTTTCCTAAATGTTTGAGGTATACTTCAATCCGGTAAACCCCTTTTTTCCTTATCTCGTATTCCTGCACCCTCCCGACCGTCTCTCCAAAGGGAGCACCGTCTCTGACGACACAGATTTTTCCCTTCTCGGGGATTTCAACCCTGAGTAGGGCCTTTCCGTCGAGGAGGAATTCATCCCCCATTGTGGCCCGTTTTTCCCTGTCGGCAATAATAAATGAAAATCCTTTCGCCTCGCGGAAGTATTCAAGCGCCGCATATGCGCGCCCACGCTTGAGGACGGACAGAAGCGTCTCCTGGTCTTTTCTGCTATCCTTTACCAGAGGCGACTCCGTCAATAGATGGGTCCGGACAAGCTTGAACGCTTTTGAGAAGGGGAAAACCGAAAATCCCAGACCGAGGACTTTTTCAAAGGAGTCGTGATTGTCAAGTTCTCCGATACCGACAACCCTTGAATCCCGGTTGAGTCTGTCCCACCGGTCAAGGGTAACCCTTTTGGGGCCCCGAAGGGTGTAGGCGGGAAAGAGGAAACCGATCAATCCGCTCAGATACCCCCTCAGGGAGAACTGCCAGTCAGTCATGAAGTCCCATATCCCGATCCCCGTATAACCGGACACCGTCCAGTCCAGCCATGGAAAATGTTTCACGTGAAACATTTCCGTCCCCTGGTGGTCTGGGTGGCTGATGAACCCGATTCCCCCTTGTTCTCTGACGGTATCTATATATACCTGCGGATCACCCTCATCGTCTTTGCCAACAACCGTCGGTTCATCGATGCCGAAAGCGAGATAGTGATTGAAGCGGGGGGAAATCTCCTCCCCTACAATGAGGAGCGTATCCCCATGCCATCCTTCGAGCCCCCTCCTTTTCGCCTCAAGGGTCGAGTGGTCGGTAAGCATCAGGAAATCGATGTTGTTCTCTCCGGCCGCCCTGACAATTTCAGCTATGGAGGCACGGCCGTCATAGGAATACTCCGAGTGAAAATGGATAATGCCCGTATAATCATATACTTTCAGCATGATAAAAACGGAACCTTCAAAAATATCGGGTTAGAGCTATTACGATAAGTATGTAAGCAGGGAACTAAAGCCAGCCCTGCGATAGGCACAGTGAAATTTGTCGTTATAAGGTGGTTATGCAGAGGCTCTGTGAAATATTTTCAAAGGATGCTCTTTTCGCTTTCGGAGACAATTCTGTCTATCTCCATCTGGAGTTCTTCTGGAAGTCCTTCCATCTTAACGTTAAGAAAGCCCCTTACAATAAGAGCGGTTGCCTCCTCTTCATTAAGACCTCGGGCCATAAGATATTCTATCTGATCCTGGGATATCTTCCCCACCGCCGCTTCATGAGACATCTCCACACCGGCAACCCTGCCATCAAGTTCGGGAATGGCACGAATCGACCCCTCTTCCGAAAGCATCAATCCATTGCACTCAAGGTGGGCCTTTATTCCCGGTTTGTGCCCTATCAGTTGTCCCCGCGCTATGATGTCTCCTCCGGTAGAAATGGCTCTTGAAATGATCTCGGCCTTGGTACCGGCTGCTTCTAAAGAAACGCTTCCCCCTACATCCAGCTCCGATCCTTTTGCCGCAACCAGGATACTGTTGATCCGCGCTACAGCCCCCTCCCCTAAAAGCCTGACAACGGGGTACATTTGAACAGATTTAACAGGTTTCATTGAGACGTAGTTTGACATGAATGTTGCTTCTTCTTCCACCATAACCACCGTCCTCGGTCTGACCTCGACCTCCTCCCCCCAGTTATGTATCATGGTAGAAGTAACTGTTGCCCCCTTTTTTATATAAAACTCCGTAACGCCAATATGGAGGCCCCTCCTCAGATGTGGCGCTGTTGCACATCCAGTTATAAGATGGAGTTCCGACCCCTCTTCAGCAATAACGACGTTATGAACGTTCTGGGCAATCTCTTCCTCGTCTATGTAAAGACAGGTCTGCACTGGAAAAGTCGCCGAAACCCCGGCCTTTACCCTGACAAAATAGCCATTGTTAAAATTTAGCTCCGCCCCGGCAGTGTATTTATCCGTTCCCACATCAACTGCCTTCCACCAGTACTCTTTAAGGCCATCGTATTTTTCAAGGGCATCGGCCATGGGAAGCAGTTCAACGCCTTCCTGGCCGACGGAGCAATGAACCGGTGAATGATCCATCATCAGAAAATTGCCAGATCTTTCTTCACCTGAAGTTACGATTCCCACCTCGGCAAAATTTTTTCTCTCTTCTTCGGAAAAACCTGCCATTTCAGGATTATATTCGTGAACCGATGCCTCTTGCTTGAAACTGGGTAGATCAATATCAGCTCCGTATAATGCCTTCTTGTCTGCTGCAGCTTCTGCTCTTTCCCTTATCTTTGACACCTTACACACTCCTCATAACCAAATTTCTGAATCGTCTGGAACATCTCTCTCGGGTTGCCTTCACATCTTATTCCGCCATTAAGCAAAATATGTCCTTTATCCGCCTCAAGATAATTAAGTATAAGACCGGTATGCGTGATGACAAGTCCTGATCTGACTCTGTGACGTCGAAGGTGCTTCTGAAGAAGATTTTTTATTACTTTTCCGATTACCTTAATATTCTCTATGTCGACACCTGATTCCGGCTCGTCAAGCAGAATCAAGTCCGAATTCTGAGACACGAGCTGTAGAAGCTCGGATTTTTTTATCTCGCCTCCTGAAAATCCAAGGTTTACATCCCTGTCCAGAAACTCCGAGACGTTCAAGCTCTTTGCTATATTCTCTGTATTCTTCCCGTTATTATTAATTATCTTAACAAGGTCGCTCGTCTTCACCCCGGAGATGGTCGGGGGTCTCTGAAACGACATACCGATCCCCATCTTGGCCCTCTCATTAATCGGAAGTTTGGATATGTCGTTTCCTTTGAAAAAGATATTACCTTTTGTGATTTTATATCCGGACATTCCCATAATCGTCATTAACAGTGATGTCTTCCCCGACCCGTTTTTCCCAAAAAGGACATGGGTTTCGCCATAATCAATCTCAAGATTGACATTATGGAGCATTTCTTTACCCTGGACATCAACACTTAAATTCCTTATTTCCAACAACATTTTGAATCTCCCTGTAATTTATCAAGTACCAGAGGCACAGAGGCACTAAGGCACAAAGATTTTTTAGCTTATACTTTATTGATCAAAACTAACGAGTTCGCCTGCGATGCAATCACTCGACTAACTTAATAATATTGATTCCATATTCTCAAGCGGACAACCCTCACAACGAGGGGCTTTTTTGCAGAAACGCTTGCCCGTGTTTACGAAAAGTGCATGATACTGATTAAATAGCCGAGCACTGTTGGGAATGCTCTTCATAAAAAGTTTTTGAATTTCCCCATAGCTTAGCCCGCCATCAATGATTTCGTGCCTCTGTAAAATCTTGCGCGTGTATAAATCAACGACAAATATCGGTTTGTTCCCCGCGTAGAGGAGTATACTGTCTGCCGTTTCTTCTCCGATCCCATTAACATCCAACAGTTTTTCTCTCAGGGTCCAGAGGTTCTCCTCAAACATCTTCTCCAGATTCAATGCATATTCCTGCCGCAGAAACCGAAGGAACGCTTTTAGTCTTTTCGTCTTTACATTATAATAGCCGGAAGATTTAACCAGTCCCGCTAAAATATCGTCTTCTATATCAATAAGTTTTTCAGGATAAAGAAACCCTTTTGATTTCAAGTTACTTATGGCAATTTTTACATTCTCCCAGCTTGTGTTCTGGGTCAGTATCGCGCCTACTATTATCTCGAAGGGTGTCTCACCGGGCCACCAGTGCAGATCTCCAAAGTACCTGTCCAGTTTTTCGTAAATAGTCAATAGATATTTACTTGTATCCATAAAAACAACGGGGGAGCTCCTTCAATCTGAAAAATGAGGATAAAGGAAACTCTGTCTTTTTCCGTAATCACTTACGAATAACAAGAAAGAAAGCTGTTCTTCCTCGTTTTATCAAAAGCATACTGCTATTCTCTGCATCTTTCCGGGAAATGGCCTTTACGTAATCCTCCATAGAAGAAATTTTAACCTTGTTTACCTGCAGAATAATATCTTGCGGTTTTACCCCTCCATCATCTGCAGGGCTTCCTGCCTGCACATGGGTAACGATGACCCCGTTTTCTTCGGAAAGACCAAGGTGGGCGGCAACCTCCGGTGTAATTTCCTGAACCGTCATTCCCAAATATTCCTTAGCCTCTTCTGTCGTGGCGACTTTCTCTCCCTTTTCCCGTTCCGCTACCACGATCTGCAGGACTTTTTCCTTTCCGTTGTGCAAAATCTTCAGTTCAACCTCTTTCCCAACGGAAAGAGTCGCTACAATCCTCAATAACTCATGGGTGTCGTTAATCTTTTTCCCGCCAACCTCAAGTATAATATCACCGGTTTTTAGCCCTGCCCTGTCTGCGGGATCCCCTTTGAACACATCATTCACCAGAACCCCTTTAGCATCTTTAATCCCGAGGTTTTTCGCAATATCTTCCGTAATCTCCTGCACGGAAACGCCAAGCCAGCCCCGTACGACTTTCCCTTTTGTTTTAAGGTCAGACAAAATTCCTTTAGCCATGTTTATGGGAATGGCAAATCCGATCCCCTGCCCACGGGCAATAATCGCCGTATTGATACCCACGACCCTCCCTTGCATATCAAAAAGTGGACCTCCGCTGTTCCCGGGATTTATAGAGGCATCCGTCTGGATAAAATTATCATAGGGACCTGAACCGATAACCCGCCCCTTGGCACTTACGATCCCGGCGGTCACCGTATGTTCAAGACCGAAGGGATTTCCTATTGCGATAACCCAGTCGCCTACCCTCAATGCATCCGAGTCACCAAAACCGACGATCGGCAAGCTGCCTGTCGGTTTGATCTTTATCAGGGCTATATCGGTCTTGGCATCTTTACCTTTCACTTCGGCATCGTATTCCTTACCATCGGAAAGCTTTACCTTTATCTTGTCGGCTTTCTCAACAACATGATTATTCGTAAATATATAGCCGTCCTTGCTGATTATAAAACCGGATCCGAGACTCTTTTGTTTAAATTCTTTCTCCGGAATATCACCAAAAAACTTCCTAAAAAAATCGTCTCCCCCGAAAAATCTATCAAAAGGAAATTCCTCTCCGAAAGGAGACATAAATTGCTTCATGGCACCACCCTTGATAACCTTTGTAGTGCTGATATTAACCACAGCAGGTTTTAGCTTCTCGGCTAAATCAGCAAAGGAGTCGGGAGGCCTTATCGCTTCTGCCACCGAAGCTGCAAGAGCGTCATTCACGTAAGTTCCTTTAAATACTGGTGAAAAACGTACAGCTCCCACCATGGAAACCACAAAAACCCCCATTAGAAAAACCAGTAACACCGTAAAAAAGGTTTTTCTGCTTTTATTCTCTATGTTCATTTTCATCTACATCCTCCAAAACGTTTGACTCTCCCCACAGTGAACTGCGGGAATACGTTTTTCTTACATTTTTAAATTTTTCATTAATACACCCGGATTAATATAATAATCATCGCAGAAAAAACAATATCCTGTCGGTTTTCGGCAATCTTTTTGCGCGTTCTCTTCAATCATCCCTTCCTAAAAACGGCAATCTTTCCTTCTTTCTGTAAACAAGTGCCTGACAGACCGCAATCAGCTCTCCTTTAGCGTCCGTAACCTTGATGGAATAGTTCCCCGTCCTCGCTGTTCTACCGACCTCTTCTGCCTCCGCCCTCAGGGTGTCTCCGGTACGCGGAGCCGATATATAGGTAACATTCATATTGAGGGCAACCGCGACCGTACCGTGTGAGTTTGAAGCCGTTTCAAATGCCTCATCTATCAGAGAGAATATGGCCCCCCCGTGGGTCATGCCGAAGATATTTTCCATCTCCTTTGTAAGTTTTATCTCAACAACGGAATAGCCCTTACTAACTTCTATCAATTTCATGCCGAGCTTCTTTGCAAAAGGTTCTTTTTTAACCCTTGCGTGAATCGCCTTGTATATATCCTGACTCAACTTTTAACCTTCCTCTTTTCGTTCAAGACGAGATTTCACCCTTCCATTGTTACCGGATTGGTAAGTTCCCCGATTTTTTCAATATTTACGGTTATAACATCGCCTTCTTTCAGGAAGACAGGCGGCTTTCTGGTAAAACCCACTCCCTCGGGAGTTCCCGTCAAAATCACAGTACCGGACAGCAGTGTCATAGACCGGCTGAGATCGCTCACAATCGTGCGGACATCAAAAAGCATATCGGATGTATTGGAATCCTGCAATACCTTTCTGTTAAGAATGGCACGTATGCGAAGATTGTCCGGATCCGGAATTTCGTCACGGGTCACAATATATGGACCGAGCGGACAGAAAGTATCGAAGCTCTTACCGCGTGCCCATTGATTTTTCTGCTTGTGAATCTGCCAGTCCCGGGCACTGACATCGTTGGCACAGGTGTAACCGAGGATGTAATCCATCGCATCCTGGGGGGGTACGTTTTTTGCTTCTCTACCGATAATGACGGCAAGCTCGGCCTCATAATCAACCTCATCGGGTCCTGCTGTGGGAAGGATGATAGGTGATCCGGGACCAATGACAGTGTTTGTGGCTTTTATAAACATTACAGGGATATCGGGATGTTCCATGCCGGTTTCATCGGCATGCCTGCGGTAGTTGAGCCCCAGTGCCAGAACGTTGGGCGGGGAGACCGGGGCAAGAAGTGTCTCTATCGTCGCCCCTTCCGATGTTGCATTGAACACACCGAAAATATCCCCTTCAATGACACGTGCCCGACCCGGGCGGCGTTGATCAAAGTCCCCGTATAATTCACGGCCGTCCTCAGAGATAAAACGTATAAGTTTCATCTGTCTCCTCCAAAGTCTCAATACCAGATTTTTATGAGGAACTCTACCACGACTCGATTGAATAAAAAACTTTTTTCTAAGATCTTGCCTTGAAGATTGAGTACATTTACGGTATCGTCCATCTAAAAATCCGGAAGAGAAGAAGACAACATGGGAGAGATAAAAAGCACATTAGACATCATCATGGAAAAAACTAAAGGCCTGACCATGACCGAGGAAGAAAAGGAAGGCCTCCGCCGAACCGAGCTCGCGGAGAGAGTGAAAGGATGGGTACAAAGATACTCAGACAACCGGATAACCGAGAAAACCCTCAAATCAGAGCTGAAAAAAGAAGGGCAAGACAACTATTCCACGCTTCAGGAACTCCTGAAAGTCGAACTGGTGGAAAGTCTTCAGATGGATGGCGATAATGTGAAATTATTGGAACTGATGAAAGATATCTTGAACATCAAAAAAGATCCATTTGTAAACATTATAAAGGCTTTCCAGAATGAAGCCGCCTTTGAAAAATCAAAAAGTCTGGAAAAGACAAAAAACATATTAGCGAAAAGGGGGGTCTTCGGTTCAGCCGTTATTCCAAACCTGACCATTGATGAAAGCTGGAATGCCTACTATAAAGAGTTAGAAGCGGTGTACAAAAAAAGATTACAATCGGTTACAGATAATTGAACCAATAATCTTCAACCATCTGGAAATTGGCCTGGACCGCCTCGGCACCAACCACTATCTCTCCATGTCCGGGCAGCAGATATTCTACATCGAGTTTCGAGATACTTTTAATACTTTCTTTTAAAAGCTTACTGTCTCCCCCTGGCAGATCAGTCCGGCCGATTCCCCGGTTGAAGATCACGTCACCGGTAAACAGTATCTTCTGCTCAGGCCAGTAAAGGCACACTGAACCGGGAGAATGTCCGGGGGTAACAATGACCTGAAACGTGTTGTCGCCAATCGTCAGATCCCCCTCTCCCAGGAAAAAGTCCGGTTCAGGAATCTTGAAGTAATTACCGGCAATGTTTTTGATAAATGTGTGTTCTCCTTGATTCATCGCAAAAAGGGTAGGTTTTTCAAACTGTTGTGCCGCCTCTATGTGATCGGGATGCCCGTGGGTCGTAATGACCAGATCGATCTTATCAAGGGAAAGTTCTAAATCGGCAAGCCCTTCATCGACATGGGCGAAATAATTGAGATGGCCGGGATCGATTACTGTCTTTTTTGAACCATCTATCAAATATGTGTTGCAGTTATTGGCTGCAGGATTACGCCAGATAAAGGCATGGAGACCGTTTGTTACGTGCATAAAGAATCTTCTCCTGTAAATATAATACAGGGCTTTAGCCCTGCAAGTGTTGCAGCCTTAAGGGGCTGCGCCGTGTTTTCGCAAATTTGAAGATCCCCGCAGTAAGCAGCGGGGAACGAAGTAATTGAAGATCCCCGCAACAAGTTGCGGGGAATCTCCGACTGTTTAGTAAGTTAGAAAATATTTTCGTTAACGCATTTATCCCCTTTAGTGGGACTTATCCCGTTTATCGGGGTAAGGAAAATGTTTATTTTTTATTCGCTCGCTAACCCCGCCGCAAGCAGCAGGGAATGTGCTCGCTGTCCAGTTCGAAGAATAATGCTCTCACTGTTCAGGTTCAGTTCAACCTAATCCGGAACTTTCATTAATTTCAATATGTTGTTAGAAACGACGTTTCGATAATCTTCTTCACTGAGTTTCAAGCTTTTCACTTTGGACAATTCATTATAAGGTGAATTGAAGGGGAAATCACTTCCAAAGAGGAGTTTTTTGCTCCCATACTTATCGAGAAAAATCGTCATCTCCCGTGTAGAGGCAAGAGCCGTATCGGCATAGACGTTTTCATTATCCCAGATGCCCGAATCGAATAGGGCGGAAAACCCACCATTTAACCCTCCCAGATGGGGAATAATAATTGGTGTCTGTCCCGCCACCCTGTTGACAAAATATGTTGTATTTTCAAAAGTTTCCTCCAGAACAATCGGTAGCTGATGATAATATATCTCCTGCAGAAAATCCTCACACCTCGGATCATCGTAATGATAAACCGGTTCATATTCATGACGATGCCATTTAATTCCTTTATATCCCCTCATCAATTCCTTTTTTCTGAAATCGTTCCAGACAAAAAAGTATGCGAATATGTCTTTGTTCGACTTTTGTATATCCAGCAGATACCGATTAGCACGCTGTCGGCAGGCCATCCAGGAGTAATTATCCTCAAAATGGTAATCATAACGGTCATAGATGTCTTCTACGGGGGCATAAAGGCAGGCCCCTTGAATCTCCCCTTCAGCAAGATATCCCTTAATGAGTTCAAAGGGGAGGTTTACTTTCTCAACGCCACAGTGGATGTGTGAATCAATAACTTTCATTAACATTCCTTTCGTTTACTATCTTTCTAATCCTCTCCAGCTCTTCCGGCGTATCCACCTCAACAGAATCATACGGCGTTTCAACCACCTTGATTTTGTATCCATGTTCCATCGCCCTCAACTGCTCCAAGGCCTCAAGTTTTTCGAGATACCCTTCCTCCAGGGAGGTGAAAGTCATGAGAAACGCCTTCCTGTACGCATATATACCGTGATGTTTGTAATACTTTACGTCTGAATCGCTTTCTCTCACATAAGGAATTGTCGCTCTGGAAAAATAGATGGCAAATTTATTCTTGTCAAAAACTACCTTCACTGCATTGGGGTGAGTTATCTCATCCTCCTTTTTTATCCTGTATATAAGAGTGCTCATATCAACGGAATGGTCTTCCAGAAGCGGCTTTGTAACTTCATCTATCTGTAAAGGTTCAAAGATGGGCTGATCTCCTTGAATATTTACTACAATATCAGTATCTTCAATGTTATCGATGGTTGAGATTGCCTCGGCAATCCTGTCTGTCCCCGACCTGTGCTGAGGCGATGTCATAACAACATTGCCTCCGAATTTTTTAACCGCCGCAAAGATTCTCTCATCATCCGTTGCCACGGCGGCATACGATACGGTATCCGATTTCAGTACCCTTTCATAGACATGCTGTATCATCGGCTTGCCGCAAATATCTGCCAGGGGCTTTCCTTCAAACCTTGAGGACTTGTACCTTGCTGGAATTATACATATTATCTTCATCACAGTCTCTGGCCATTCTTCTCCAGGTAATTAACAACATAATCATGAACAGCTTCTTCGAGTGACTGAAAGGAAACGGAACAACCTGTTGCGCGAAGCTTTTCCATCTTCGCTTCGGTGAAATACTGGTATTGATTACGAATCGCCTCCGGCATCTCGATATAATCAATCTGCAGGTCACGGCCCATCGCTGAAAAAACCGCTGTGACAAGGTCATTCCATGTCCGGGCACGTCCCGTCCCCAGATTAAAAATTCCGTTTACCTCACGCTTCCCAAGCAGCCACCAGAGGACTTCAACGCAATCTTTTATATAAATAAAATCGCGCATCTGCTCCCCGTTGTTATATTCAGGCCTGTAGGACTTAAAAAGCCTGACCGTGCCCGTTTGGGCTATCTGGTGGTATGCTTTATACACGACGCTCTTCATGTCCCCCTTATGGTACTCATTCGGCCCGAAGACATTAAAGAATTTAACGCCGGCAATTTTGTGGTGAAATTTATTCCGGAGGACCCAGAGATCAAAAAGTTGTTTGGAATAACCGTACATATTAATTGGACGGAGCGATAATGTTAAACTGTCATTGTCCGAAAAACCCTCTGATCCGTCACCATATGTCGCCGCGCTGCTCGCATAGACAAAACGGATACCCTTTTTCATTGCCCACTCAGCAAGTGTGCGGCTGTAACGGTAATTGTTTTCCATCAGGTAGTCTGCATCACGTTCAGTAGTAGAAGAGCACGCCCCCATATGGACGACTCCCCTCACATTGAAAGGAACCCTGTCTTCACATACCATCTCAAGAAAATCGTCTTTGTGAAAATAATCGACAAAGTGTCCGTTAACCAGGTTTTTCCACTTGTCTGTTGTCCCGAGTCTATCCACAATAATAATATTATCGATCCCCTCGGAATTGAGCTTCCATACAAAGGCACTACCTATAAATCCGGCACCTCCGGTAACTATAAACATTTTTTTCACTCCTAAAAAATCTACACTCTTTATTCCCAACTTCTAAACAGAAATTCCCGTATGGCTCCCGCGGCTTTCTCAATCCCCCCTATGATATTTTTCATCTTTTCTTCAGGCATATTGACAAAAATTTGCATAAAGAGGGTCCTGCCGAATATGTCCTCCGCCCGGGGGATGGCCGTCGTACTGTAATCGATCTTTCCCTTATACATTGGATTGGTAAAAGGGTATTTTTGGGGGTTCGCCGTCGACCGGGCAAGAAAATGCTCCCAGTTGGGGACATAATGCCACAGATTCTCTTTAAATAGTACCGTGTCAATACCCTCGCTGCTCAAGGCCTTCTGAAATTTTTTTGTTATTTCAGCTTCGGGGAAATTGAATGCAAGAAATGTTGCCGTATCTCCTTCGGGATCGGGAATCTCCCTGAATTTCACACCTTTAATCTTTCCAAGGGTTTCTTTGATTATTGCCTTGTTTTTCTTCTGTTCGGATATCACATACTCCAGTTTTCCAAGCTGTGCCAGTCCCAATGCGCCCTGGAGTTCACCCATCCGGTAATTGAAGCCGAGAACGCTTCTCCCCTCCATCGCCCTGCCTACGTTCGGGTTATGGTCATGTCCGTGGTCGTGATACTCGTCGGCACGATCGTAGAGGGCTTTATTGTCCGTCAAAACCATACCTCCCTCACCGGTGGTTATCGTTTTGACATAATCAAAGCTGAATATCCCCATGTCTCCAAATGTCCCGAGCTTCTTCCCCCTGTAGCTACCGCCGCAGCCCTGAGCATTATCCTCAAGAACCATAAGATTGTTTTTCCTCGCAACGTCAACAATCTTGTCGATCTGTGCAGGCGCTCCGCACATGTGGACAGGGATGACCGCCTTCGTATAGGGTGTCATCTTAGCCTCGATATCATCGGGATCCAGGTTAAGCGATTCATCGACATCGGCCATTACCGGAATTGCCCCCACCTCCAGCACCGCCTCGTATGTGGCAACGAATGTAAACACCGGGACAATAACCTCATCCCCCGGGCCGACACCCATGGCAACAAGGGCGACCTTCAGTGCGGCAGAACCGGAGGATACCCCGAGGGCATATCCGGCTCCGCAATACTTTGCAAATGTCTCTTCAAATTCCCTTACCTTGAAGATTCCTTTCCTCTCTTTATCAAATCCATACCTGAAAAGGACGCCCGTCTCCAGTACTTCCATAACCTCTTTAATCTCTTCTTTCCCTATAACTTCCGCACCTGCCATTTTGTGCCTCCAACTGTTGAGTTTAAAGTTTCGAGTTCAAAGCTGTAGCAATTGAAGCTCCCCGCAGCAAGTAACGGGGAAGCTCCTACTGTTTAGGAACTTTCTTGATTTTATTCGCTCGCTAACCCCGCCGCAAGCAACGGGGAATGCGCTCGCTGTTCAGTTCAACAATCCTTTCGCTGGGTTGCGTTCCTCAATCTACATTACTATCCTAATCCTTTACCTTTTGATAGCTAAATGCTTACGTTCAATAAACCTGCTCGTACATTTCTATAGCATCCTCGAAGGACACCTTGCGCGGATTATTTTCCAGGGGTCTCGCCACGGTCATGGCAACCTTCGCCAGTTCCGGAAAGGCTTCTTCGGGAATGCCGAGGGCTTCCAGTCCGGTAAATATACCGCAATCTTCTATCAGCGCCTCTACCGCCTCTACGGCTAAATATGCCGCATCTCTGAGCGGGATATCTTCTGTCTGCTCTCCCATCACGGCAGCGATGACGGCAAATTTTTCAAGGGCGGCGGGCAGATTGAACTCCATTACGGGTGGAAGCATAATTGTATTTGCCAGACCGTGCGAGATGCCGTACTTCCCGCCGAGAGGATAGGAAAGGGAATGGGCGGCGCCAACACCTGCATTGGCAAGACCGAGTCCTGCGTAAAGACTGCCGAGAAGCATCTGTTCTCTCGCCTCAAGGTTGCTGCCGTTATGGACACAGGTTCTAAGGCTAAGTGATATCAGATCTATCGCCTCCAGAGAGACCAGTTCACTCATCGGACTTGAATTAACAGATGTGTAGGACTCTATCGCGTGGCAGAGTGCATCAATTCCGGTAGCAGCGGTCGGTTCAGGCGGGAGACTCAATGTTAATTTTGGATCTAAAAGGGCCAGTTCGGGATAAAGATACGGGCTGTTCATCCCCTCCTTCTTTTTCAGATCCTTTCTTGAAAAGACCGCCGTAAAGGTCACCTCGCTCCCCGTTCCGGCCGTTGTCGGAACCATTATCTTCGGAAGTCCCCGGCCGGGAACCTTATTCAATCCGAGATAATCCACAGCCTTCCCCCTGTTGGCAGCAAGAACGGCAATCGCCTTCGCGACATCCATGGCGCTGCCGCCGCCGATGCCCACAACTGCGTCACATTTATCTTTAAGGGCAATCTTGGTTCCCTCATCGGCAAGTTCCAACGCCGGCTCCGCTTCAATCCTGTCAAATATGGCATACTTCATGCCCCCTTTATCGAGAAGGGCTGAAACCTTCTGCCTGAATCCGGTCTCAGAAAGACCTTTGTCAAGTACTATCAAGGGCTTATCGCCGCCTGATTCCTTAATATGTTCTACAATTTCATCAAAAGAACCATTGCCAAAGACAATCTTTTTTGCTCCTGTAAAGGAGAAAGTTTTATTCATCTGCATTCCATCCTTTTCTTTAATGATAATTTTTTATGCTGTCCTATCTGATTTAAACGAACAACTTTTACACGTCGGACAGCTTACTATGTACGCTACCTCCTCATCTCGTGCCTGTTTTTAAGCGACTGCCGATAATATTACGTGTTTTTTTAGTTTTTAATAAGTTTCCGGCCGGGCAAAGTCAAGTCTTTTTGTTCTCGATACTTCTTTCAACTCTCCGGCAGATCCCCCGGATAATCTGCACCTCTTTTGAAAAAAGTTTTGTCCTTGAAAGGAAACGACGTATATTGGTCATCCAGTAATCGGGGTTTTCCAGGTTGATAAAAGCTATTTTTACCAGCATCTTCTTCAGATGGTCGTACATTCCTTCAAGCTCGAATGACGTGGCCATCTTCGGTGTAAATCTTTCGGGAGTCGGCGTGGACGCCGCAAATATCTCATAGCACAGTATCATCACCGCATGGGAAAGATTGATCGATTTAAACTCGCTGGAGGCGGGAATGGTCACCAGAAGATGACAGTAATTCAGCTCATCATTGGTCAGACCCGTATCTTCCGGCCCAAAGAGAATGGCGACCTGATTGTTCTGGGAAATGTCCGTAATCTGTTCAGCCATCTCCCGTGGATAAACTACAGGCCCCCGTACACTTCCCAGTCTGGATGTGGTTCCGACAATATAGGTAAAACCGGTGAGGGCCTCGTCAAGATTTTTGAAATACTTTATATTTTCGACTGTATCGGAGGCGACATGGGTTGCCATTTTTTCTATTTCTTCTATGTCGGGATCACTATGGCCAACGATAAAGAGCTTCCCAATCCCCGTATTTTTTGCACATCGCGCCGCAGAACCGATGTTCCCGGGATATTTCGGATTATTTAAGACGATTGTGATGTTTTCCGTTTTTACCGTCGTGTCCATTTTTCCCTGTAAACCCTGTTGGCAGTACGCTTCTCAAATATCATGAATCGCTCCTACACTCACGGACAAACAAGTTTGTCCATGCCACCCGTCTCTAACTCCCCTTTTTCTAAAGGGGGATTTCAAACAACTAAAATGTTACCAAATTTCTAAAGGTCGTAGAGCTTCTCGTCCACTCGAGGTTTTAACCGCCTGATTTTTCCGGTCATCTTACGATTCACAACAAAAGGTGCTTCCCCTTCCAGCAGGTCTCCCATCTCTTCTTCAATCTTCTCCGGATCCTCGCCCGCTTCCATACGGCCCAGAGCCTCTTCCATGCCGGAGCCCAGCTCCAGACCGGCAGTATCGGAAAGTTTCCTCATCAGCATCGCGGCCTGGCGCGGGTCATCTTCGTCCATATTGTCCGCCTCACCGGCAAGCATCGCCATCGCCTTCTCCATTTTTGCCTCATCAATCGGCGGCATATTATTATCCGCTTCGCCTTTGTCTCTGGAAATCGCGGTAAAAACTGACATCTGGCGTTTTAACTTACGTGTCTTGCAATCCGGGCAGAACGGAACCGTCTCGGTATTCACCGACCGTGAAAAAAAGTTATATATTGTGTTGCACTTCTCACAGTAAAACTCATATATCGGCATTTTTTACGACACCTCTCCTGACAAACTTTTTCAATTATAATATTTTTACCAGTAAAAGCAATGTTCTTCTATATTTTATCAAAGCTGCTTTGATTAGCATTTACACGCACCGGACAAAGATGGTATGGAAAGGGAGTCTTCATATAAAAATACCCTTTCGGGCTTTAGAAAAATGGACGCTCTTCTTCCCAGAACACTAACCGAGGCCTCACGTGCGATAGGCGTGAAACTCGGAAAAAGGCACATCGCTCTCTTTCAGGAATACTACAGGGAGCTTGTTTTCTGGAACGCAAAGATTAATCTTGTTTCTGTCAAGTCTGAGATTGATATACCGATAAAGCACTTCATCGATTCACTTACACCTCTAAAATTTGTAAGAAATAAGAGCTCTTCTCTTCTGGATATCGGTACAGGCGCCGGTTTTCCGGGAATCCCTATGAAGATAGCAGAAGACCGGCTAAGGGTAACCCTTCTCGACTCTTCCCGTAAAAAGGTTTCCTTTCTCAAAAATATTGTTCGTAAGCTTCAGCTTCATCACACAACCGTCATTAACAGGAGGGCTGAACTGCTGATGAAGGACGAAGCATACCGTGGCATCTTCGATGTCATAATATCCAGGGCTTCCTTCAAGCTACCACAATTTCTCACAATGGGGGAGTATTTCATCTCCCCGGGTGGAATCCTGATCGCCATGAAGGGAATTAACCTCGATGAGGAACTCGGGCAAGCAAAAGAGATCTCCACACAAGTGGGACTTAAACATGTCGGATGCTACAAAATCGAGCTGCCTGTTACAGGAGATCGCAGAAATATCGTCGTCTATAAAAAGGCCCGCAGCTAAAATATTCCTTCAAAAACCTTCTTTTTTATGGTAGCTTTCAGCATCTCTTTCCTTACCGTAAAAATCCAATAATGTTTCGATGAATAATGCGCAAAATTATATCTATAGCCAATCAAAAAGGCGGTGTCGGCAAAACGACAACGGCAATCAACCTGTCAGCATCGTTAGCAGCAACGGAGAAGAGAACACTTCTCATAGATTGTGACCCCCAGGGAAACGCCTCAAACGGCATAGGTATAGAGAAATCATTGATAGCCGAAAAGAACCTCTACCATTCACTGACAGGCAATGTTCCCCTGAAGGATGTCATTGTCAGCACGCAGATCCCAACTCTTGATATTATCTCCTCCAACCGGGATCTCATTGGTGTAGAGGTAGAATTCGTTTCTCTCCCGGACAGGGAAAAGAGGCTGAAGGATCTTTTAAAAAGAATGGATGCTCCCTACGAGTTTATTATTATAGACTGTCCTCCTTCTCTCGGTTTTTTGACAATCAATTCCCTTGTAGCTTCCGACTATCTCATCATCCCTCTCCAGTGCGAATACTTCGCGATGGAAGGTCTCGGATATTTACTGCAAACGGTAAAGCTCATTAAGGCAAGACTCAACCCATCGCTTGCTCTCCGCGGAATCCTCTTGACCATGTTCGACACAAGAAACAGACTTTCTCACAGGGTTGCTGAAGATGTTAGAAAACATTTCGGTAAAAGGGTCTTTAAAACCGTTATCCCGAGAAATGTTAGACTCTCTGAAAGTCCGAGCCACGGACTGCCGATAATTCTCTATGATATCGGGTCGCGTGGTGCAATTTCCTATATGGAACTTGCAAAAGAAATGCTGTCCAATGGGAGGACATAAATGCCACCAAAAAATTCGCTGGGCAAGGGTCTGGGGGCGATGTTTCCGGATCTTCTTGACGACTTCAACGATAAGCCGCAGTTCGTAATATGCGGAATTGAAGAGCTTTTTCCTAACAGATTTCAGGCACGGAAAGAGTTTGGCGGAAAAGAACATAAAGAACTCGTCTCTTCCATTAAAAAAAATGGGATTATTCAACCAATAGTCGTCAGGAAATCAGACGCCGGCTACGAAATAATTGTGGGAGAACGCCGCTGGAGAGCCGCCCAGGAAGCCGGTCTGAGAGATGTTCCGGTAATTATCAGGGAAGCTGAAGACCGTGATATGGCTGAAATTTCAATTATAGAAAATCTGCAGCGCGAGGAGTTGAACCCGATCGAAGAAGCAGAGGCCTTTCAAACTCTCATGAACACATTTTCCCTTTCTCAAGAGGAAATATCATCGAGAGTCGGCAGGGATAGATCGACCATTGCCAATGCTGTCAGACTGCTTAAACTGCCCCTGGAGGTAAAGGATGCCCTCACAAAAAAAAACCTATCCGCCGGTCATGCAAGGGCGCTTCTATCCCTCAGTACCGCCGAGGAACAGGTCCGGGTCTTTGGAGCTATTCTCAAGAAGGGGTTAAGTGTTCGAGAAACGGAACTTATAATCAAAAACATCAAGGCTTTGCCGGGACAAAAAAAGAAGCTCCAAAAGGAGCAATACGTCATTGATCTGGAAAGGGAGCTGTCGTCTAAACTGATGACAGTCATTAAGATCAGACAATCGAAGAAGGTCGGCACTATCGAAATCAAGTTTTCGAACTTGGAAGAGCTAAACAGACTGGTAGAATTCATAAGAGAGGCAGTAGACAAATAAACACAAAAATATCTTTTGTGTTTTTGCAATTTTCATATTATATACTCTATAATCAGATGTCGGCAGGTATTGGCTTTGCAGACGACGCTGATTTTCGCAAGTGTTTGTTATTGTTATAAATATAATACTTGCGAATTGCTCGTGTCTTGACTCTATATGTCAAGATGGAACTTATCAACAGTTGTTGGTAAATTTGTTAATAAGGTTAATGGGCCGTGGATATACTCTGGGAAAAAAGTTGTAAATTTATCAAAGAAAAGGTTAGTAAGCAAAATTACGAAACCTGGATAAGTCCGATAAGAATTACCTCTATCGAGGGGAATACTGTAGCTCTTTCTGTGCCGAATAAATTTTTTAATGACTGGTTAACCGAAAATTATCTCCCTATCATGAGGGACTCACTCTCCGGGGTAATGGGAGTTGACGTAAATATAAATTTTACCGTAAGGAACGAAAAAACTGACACAGCCGTTAAAGGGAGTCCCAAAACAACACATAAAACGAAGTCTGCCATGAGTATAAAAAGAGTTTTCCCCTCACTCAATTCCCACTACAACTTTGAGAGATTTGTCGTCGGTTCAAGCAACCAGTTTGCACATGCCGCATCTATAGCGGTTGCCGAACAGCCGGCAAAGAATTACAATCCTCTGTTTATATATGGCGGCGTCGGACTGGGAAAGACACATCTCCTCAACGCCATTGGTCTCCACACCCTCTCTCTATACCACGACATGAACGTACTGTACCTTTCAGCCGAGGAGTTTATGAATGAACTTATCAACGCCATACGGTACGATAAGATGCAGAGCTTCCGTGAAAAATTTAGAAACATAGATTCTCTCCTCATCGATGATATTCAATTCATTGCGGGAAAAGAGAGGACACAGGAAGAATTTTTCCACACATTCAACAGATTACATGACTCTGCTAAACAAATTGTTGTTACAAGTGATAAGTTCCCAAAAGACATTCCAAACCTCGAGAAAAGATTGCGCTCAAGGTTTGAATGGGGTCTCATCGCAGACATTCAACCACCGGAAACAGAAACAAAGGTTGCAATTATTAAGAAGAAGGCACAGGAAATTAATGTCGCAATCCCCGATAATGTTGCCCATTATATCGCCTCAAAGGTGGAATCAAACATAAGAGAGCTTGAAGGTTACCTCATAAGAATAGGTGCATACACGTCTCTTACAGGGGAAAAAATAGACATGGACTCGACAAAAGTAGTCCTTGAAAAACTTCTCGGGCATGAGGATGCCAGAGAAATTACCATTGATGAGATCATTAAGGCAGCTGCCAATAAATTTAACGTTAAAAAATCTGACATTAAATCCCAAAAGAGAAACAAAGCCTTCATTATGCCAAGACAAATTGTAATGTATCTGTCGAGAAAGATAACCAATCTATCATATCCGGAGATAGGATCGGAAATAGGCGGTAAGGATCACTCGACAGTCATATACGCTAACAATAAGATAAAGAAACTCATAGAAAATGATATTAAAATAAGAAACCTGATAGGGGAAATAGAAGATGCGTTACGAGTCAAGACCTAATGCGTTTATATAAAACTTGGTAACATATCTAAATGTTTTATTAACAGAGACTACATAATAAAACTACTTGTAATAATTCAATAAAAATAGTTATCCACATATCAACTGATCTTATTACTATTATTATATTTTAGTATATCAGTTAAAAAACATTAAAACTAATGTGAGAAAGATAGGTGATGAAATGCAATTCAATATAAAAAGGTCATTACTGTTAGAAGGAATACAAAAAACTCTTGGTATTGTGGAAAGAAAAACAACGACACCCATTTTAAATAATATCCTGGTAAAAACGGAAGGGGATAGAATAAAAATAGCTGCTACAGACAGGGAAATAGGATTGGTTTCGTACTATGATGCGGAGATTATATCTGATGGCATCATAACGCTTTCAGCAAGAAAAACATTTGAAATGATAAGAGAAATTCAGGGGGATATTATAAGTTTTAAAAAGGGAGAAAATAATTGGGTAAATATAACGTGTGAAAAGATTGCGTATAATATTCCCGGTATTTCGGGGGATGATTTTCCAGAGGCAGATGTGTTGGGTGATGAAGAGATAACTTTCTTTAAAGTGAAGAGTAATATGATAGGTGAAATGATAGATAAGACTTTTTTTGCGATGTCGAAAGAGGAGATGAGGAGCCATTTAAACGGTGCCTTTTTAGAAACAGAAAAGAAGGATAAGGGGTATTGGATGAGAATGGTTACGACTGATGGTCACAGATTGTCTCTTGTAATTTTTTATGAAGAAGACGGTGAATTTATAGATATTAGTGGTGGAATTATTATACCAAGGAAGGGAATTAGTGAGGTTAAAAAATTAGTTGATAATGGAAGTGAATATATAGAAGTTGGAGTTAAAAAAGGGAAATGTGTTTTTAAGAAAGATGATACAATTTTAAGAATTAGCCTGGTTGATTCAGAGTATCCTGAGTATAAAAAAGTGATGCCGACCGATAAAGGAATTACGGTTCAGTTGGACAGGGAACAATTTTTACACTCACTAAAACGAATGAGCGTGATATCGAGCGAAAAATACAGCGGTGTAAAGATCAAGATTATGGAAAATAAGATGATTCTCAATTCAACAAATCCAGATGTTGGAGAGGCAAATGAGGAGATAGAAATTTCGTATAAAGGGGAAGAGATTGAAATAGTCTACAATGTTAGTTACTTAATTGATGCAGTTCAGGTAATAAGCGGTGACAGTATATTATTTGATATAAGACCGGGACTTAGACCGGGGGTCATTAGTGAAGTGGGAAATGATCGTTATATCTGTGTCGTTATGCCACTTAAGATGTGAAGTTTAATGAGGGGAGTTGTCGAGTAAGAATGATAGAAACGAGTTATCGTGCAGATAGTATAAAAGTGCTGGAGGGCCTTGAAGCCGTGAGAAAGAGGCCCGCCATGTATATAGGCAGTACCGGAAAGGGTGGTCTTCACCATCTTGTTTATGAGGTCGTCGACAACAGTATCGATGAGGCCTCCGCCGGCTTTTGCGATAAAATTGATGTCAAGATTAGAGTAGATAACAGTGTCACGGTAGACGATAATGGTCGGGGAATTCCTGTTGATATGCATAAGACCGAGCATGTCTCGGCAGCGGAAGTTGTACTGACAAAGCTACATTCAGGTGCAAAATTTTCCAACGAGAATTATAAGATATCAGGTGGGCTTCATGGTGTGGGGGTTTCTGTCGTAAATGCCCTGTCATATTATCTTGAGCTGGAGGTGCGGCGGGATGGCAAAGTGTATAGACAGTCGTATAAACAGGGTGTACCGATAAGTTCTCTACAGGAAGTCGGTCAAACAAAAAGAAGGGGTACCAAGATCACCTTCCAACCCGATATGGAAATATTCGAAGATATAGAGTTCAGTTTTGAGGTTCTTACAAACAGATTGCGGGAATTGGCATTTTTAAACAAAGGTGTCAAGATCAACATTACGGATGAAAGAACTGATAGAAAAGCGGAGTTTTTTTATAAAGGCGGGATCGTTTCTTTTGTCGAATACATCAACAGAAACAAAAAGACCCTTCATAAAAAGTCTGTCTTTATAAGCGGTTCTAAAGAGGACTGCGAGGTTGAGGTTGCTATACAGTATAATGACACCTATGCAGAGAACATCTTTTCTTTTGCAAATAGTATAAATACGACGGAAGGCGGAACACATTTGATCGGGTTCCGGTCTGCCCTTACCAGGGTGATGAATAATTATGCAATCAGTAATAACCTTTTAAAGCCTGGAAAAGACTCTTTAAAAGGGGAGGATATTCGTGAAGGACTTGCGTGTGTCATTAGCGTAAAGTTGGGTCAGCCCCAGTTTGAAGGGCAGACAAAAACGAAACTGGGCAATAGTGAAGTCAAGGGGTTGGTGGAAGGTATTGTCTATGAAAAGATGGGACATTACCTGGAAGAAAATCCGGTTGTTGCGAAACAGATTATAAATAAGGCAGTCGAGGCTTCAAGGGCTAGGGAGGCGGCTCGGAAAGCGAGGGAGCTTACCCGGAGGAAGACAGCACTTGAAGTAAGTTCGCTCCCTGGAAAACTGGCAGACTGCCAGGAGAAAGATCCTGCAGGGAGTGAAATTTATCTTGTGGAGGGAGACTCGGCTGGCGGATCGGCGAAGCAGGGTCGAGACAGGAAAAATCAGGCGATACTGCCTCTGAGAGGAAAACTGTTAAATGTTGAAAAGGCACGGTTTGACAAGATGCTCAACAACGAGGAAATTAGAACAATCATTACGGCCCTCGGGATAGGCATCGGAGAAGAAGACTACGATATTAGCAAGCTCCGGTATCATAAAGTTATTATTATGACCGATGCCGATGTCGACGGGTCTCATATCAGGACCCTTCTCTTAACATTCTTTTTCAGGCATATGAAAGGGCTGGTAGAAAGAGGGCATTTATATATAGCGCAGCCTCCACTCTTTAGGATTTCTACCAAAAGTCAAGAAAAGTATATTAATACCGACGAGGAAATGGAGAACTACATTCTCGATAACGGTGTCAACAGAGTACAGGTTATACTGGGCGATGGAAGCAGTGTGACGGGGAGTCGTCTATGCGGTCTGATCAAGAAAGGAATAAGACTGGATGCTATATTGAGCAAGTTTGAAAATGAGGGAAAAAATAAAGATATCGTCAGGTTACTGGCAGGAGATCCGGCTTTTAACAAAGATGTTTTCAGAGATGAAAAGAGTCTTCTTAATGTTGGAAAGAGGATCAGAATGGCGATGGAAGACAGGGTAACTGATTACTGGACCGAGGTAGATGAAGAGCATGGTGGAGATAAAATCTTTTTTAGTATAGCGGAAAACGGCCGGTCCCTAAAGGTATATCATGATAAAGATATCTTTAATCTACCTAAATTTGCCAGGGCAAGGGAACTTCTAAACCAGTTGAGCTATCTGGGGGAAGCACCGTATGTGGTGGCAGACAAAGAAGCCGACGATAAACCACATCAACAGCTTGACAGCATGACTGCTCTCGTAGAATGTGTATTAAACAGCGGAAAAAAAGGGATGTCTATTCAGCGCTATAAGGGATTGGGAGAGATGAATCCCGAACAGCTTTGGGCGACGACTATGGACCCGGAGAAGAGAACGCTACTTCAGGTGAAAGTGGAGGATGCGGTTGTTGCAGATGAAATATTTACGACGCTCATGGGTGACCAGGTGGAGCCAAGGAGAAACTTTATATACGAAAACGCGCTTAAAGTATCGAACCTTGACATATAGATTGTTTGCGATTCAGGAAATTGAACAAATTAAAAGAGGTGGTCTCCACTACATCTGGGCCACCTCTTTTAGTATACTGTATAAAAGGACTTCAGTCTTTACTCCCCGTTTTGGAAGCTGGTTTTGCTGTATCGGGTTTACTTGGTGTAGAAGAAGTTTGAGAGTTATCTTTGCTACTGTCACTGGCAGGTGCTTTCTTCCCGCCGTAATCAGTTACATACCAGCCCGAACCTTTCAGGTGAAAAGTGGAAAGGGAGACTAACTTTTTAATGGGACCATGACAGGATTTACAGGCCGTAACCTCCGGGTCTGTCATTTTCTGAAATACATCAAATTTTCTACCACATTTTTTACATTGATATTCGTAAATTGGCATCCTATAA
The DNA here is from genome assembly GCA_964454305.1 of uncultured Syntrophales bacterium. Lineage (GTDB taxonomy): Bacteria > Desulfobacterota > Syntrophia > Syntrophales > JADFWA01 > JAUSPI01. Next base: position 23,806 of record CAYVXX010000030.1, read on the forward strand.
AAACCTCCACACGAGTTTCATCTTCATCAGCACTCAAATTTCAATTGGACATATCCCCTATATTGTACTGATCACGAAAACAATCAATAACAAGACGCAGATCAGAATCGGCAATCGACTTGAGTAGAGTACGGGTAATATAATGAACGGTCTCTTCTTCTTTAACCTTCTCTTCCAGTGGCGCATCAAAATTACTGAACCCATTGTTGAACCGTATTACATGAATAAGTTCATGGGTGGCTATATACAACATGAGTGGAACCAGTTTGATAAAAGAATGGGCTCTCTCAACAGCATCGAGAATCCTGTTATCCTGCAGGCAGACTCTGAAAAACTGGAATTTGTCAGGGCTGCTTATATCCCCATCCTTATGACCGTGGTACCTGCAAAGATGGGCAAATGCCGTATCATTAATTTCATGTTTTTCAAGGTGTACCAGAGTCTTGACCTCATACCTGTGAGCCTTGAGCGCCTTGTGGCTCAGACGGAAATACGTCGTGGCCAGCTTTTCGGCATGATCAAACGTCCTGTTTGTCAGGATTATTTGTGAAGTATTAAAGTACATACGTATCAACTCTCCGCGGTCTTAATATATACATTTTTTTGCCTGTGTCAATAAATTTGCGCCCGGCGAATTGCCTCATATTAAATGTTACCCAATGGGGTGAATAAAAAGGATCGTTG
>CAYVXX010000031.1:0-24044 GCA_964454305.1 uncultured Syntrophales bacterium
AACTTAGAACGTCAACGTCAGCTTGTTCATGACCATGTAATTGTCATCAACCTTGTTGCCAGCGCTGTTGCCCTTGTAATAATCACCGGTCCACAGGTAACCAAAGCCTACCATATAGCTCAGGTTATCATAGACCTTATATGTCGCGGTGATATCAAACTCGGTGCCGTAATCATCATCGACATTTGTACCCTTCTGATCAGCCTTGGCAAGGGTAAAACTTGCCATCGTATCCAGTTTCGCTAACGGCCTGAAACCTGCGAATACCTGATAGAGCTTCGCGTTGCTCATCGTGTCACCGCTAGTGCTATAAGTTCCAAAATTGCCTCCAAATTTATTGAAGGCATCCTCCCCGAAGAGGATCAGGCAGGGATTATAGTCCTGACCGGTCCAGCCGCTTTCATCTTTATCAATCGTATTGGGATCGTCTCCCTCAACCCAGGCGAGCTGGCCGCCGACATAGAACTTGTCCAGATCAACTTTGACCATAAGGTAAGCAGATTTGCCGTTATAGTCTTCGTCCGTTCCTGCTTCTTCCATTTTCACCTTCTTACCGGTCTTCAAGAAGAATTCCCCCTCGACATAGACAGGACCGAAAGTCGCCTTGAAATAAGGATCAAGTAACCACCATCTGGCCTTGTAATCGCCGTCAGAAATGTCGGAAGGTCTGGCATCGTTAAGGTACTCAATAAGTATACCGGCATTTCCGCCGTCCCACTTATAGATAGGGGCTACTATATACTTGTCGTAGTCTTTATCGGCACAGGTTGTTCCTATGTCAGCTTCTTCACCCTTTTCAATTACGCCAAGAACTTTCAACGGGCCGTTAACATATGTGTACTTGATCCTCGGCACGCCACCGGCTACCTGGTCGCCAAAAACTGTACCGAAAGTTCCGCCACTCTGGTAACCAACGTCAAATGTACCGCCGAGCGTGTTAAAGGTTACATAGACTCGTTCCCACTGGATGTTTTTCTCATCTGTCCCAGGTGTTGAACCAACGGCTTCCAGACCCCAGACTCTCTCCATCGCGTCGAATCTCGTCGTCAGCTTGAGACCTTCCGCGACCTGAAAGACCGTCTGAACCCTCAATCTCTGAGAATAGAATGCGTTTGATGAACCTGCATCCTTCTGCAGAGACTGATTGCTATTATACCAGCCTGCAACATAGTACGAACCGCTGAACTTAACGTCCGTAGCTGCCGCGGGTGCGCTAAAGGCCACAATCAGACCCAGAGCAAGTAAAACTACCAAAAATTTCTTCATGTTACTCCTCCTGTTTATTGTTCCGTTAAAACATGTTTTATTGTTTACATTTAGTGAATACGAAAAACGCAGGGTCTCCGTCAGTGCATAATTTATCAACACAGGCAGGGACACCCAGCTGCAAAGCTTCCCGGCATCACCCCCTTTCGCGATCTAAAATCTCCGGTTCCCATCTACCAAATGGGAACAGCAAGATTCCGGTAGTCGGGGCAGACGTAGAAACCCCTTTCCCGAACAAATTTTTTTTTACGCTAACATCCTGAAAATAGGTTGTCAAGGGTTTTTTTTGTGGAAAAATGACTGATATAAGATAAAAAGCAGGGCTAAAGTCCTGCCCTCCATTTTCCAACACGGACAAATGATACCGAAACAAGTTCGGCACATGGTTTGTCCATGCCACCCTTCGCTGCGCTGTCCACGCCACCTGCCAAAGATTCTGAAACAAGTTCAGAATGACAGGAGTGTTTACTGTGTAGTTTTATTTCCACCGTGAAGAAAATTACACATTATATGCCCCGCAAAACAAGGAACTACAACAGATAATTGTAGAATCTTTTTGAAAATTTAATCCAACAAATACAATGAGTTAGAATATTATCGTTCCTTTGCGATGTGCTCTGGCATAGATAATGCGTGTAGACAGCCAATCTATGTTGCTTGACTCATCAAAAAATGGTAGATGGTAGGCAAGGTAGGTAAAAAAGGGAGGGAGTTAAAAAATGGTAAAAAAGAAAAAAATAGAACCAGTTGAAAAAGAAATGTTAGAACCTACTGAAGCGGAAATCGCCGTTCACTGGCAGGAAGAAGATATTGTCTATCCGTCCACGAAGTTTATTTCCCAGGCAAACATGACAGACGAGGATATCTATGAGCGATTCAGTCTGGATAATTTCCCCGAATGTTTCAAGGAATATGCCGATATGCTGGACTGGTATGAGTACTGGCATACAACCCTTGATACAAGCGATGCGCCTTTCTGGAAGTGGTTTGTCGGAGGGAAGATAAATGTATGTTACAACTGTGTTGACAGACATCTTGCCGGGAATAAAAACAAGACGGCAATCCATTTTGTCCCCGAACCTGAGAATGAGGCAATTCAACATATCACCTATCAGGAACTATACGTAAAGGTCAATGAGTTTGCCGCGCTCCTTAGAGACTTTGCGGACGTGAAAAGAGGAGATGTGGTAACGTTTCATCTGCCAATGGTGCCGGAACTTCCGATATCCATGCTTGCCTGTGCCAGGCTCGGCGTTATCCATTCTCAGGTGTTCGGAGGTTTCACCGGCAAGGCATGTGCCGAGAGGATGGTAGATTCTGATAGCCACGTACTGGTAACGATGGACGCATATTATCGTAACGGCAACCTCATTGATCACAAGGCGAATGCCGATGACGCGGTCAATGTGGCAGAGAAGGAGGACCTCAATGTCGATAAGGTCTTGATATGGAACCGCTATCCGGGAAAATACTCGAGCGAAAGCAAGCTGGTCAAAGGACGTGATTATATCATAAATGATCTTCTCAAGAACTATCGAAGGAAAAAAGTTGAGCCGGTACGCGTGCCGGCCGAAGATCCCCTCTTTCTCATGTACACCAGCGGTACAACGGGAAAACCGAAGGGGTGTCAGCATTCAACAGGTGGCTATCTTGCCTATGTGACAGGCACATCAAAGTATATCCAGGATATTCATCCGGAGGATGTTTACTGGTGCATGGCGGATATTGGATGGATTACGGGTCACTCCTATATTGTTTACGGTCCCCTTGCCCTGGGTGCATCTTCCGTCATTTATGAAGGCGTGCCTACCTATCCGGATGCCGGTAGGGCATGGAGGATAGCGGAAGAACTTGATGTGAATATCTTCCATACCGCACCTACCACAATACGGGGTCTGAGAAAGGTCGGCCCTGACGAACCTCAAAAGTATAATTACCACTTCAAGCATATGACCACTGTTGGAGAACCGATTGAGCCAGCGGTCTGGAAGTGGTATTACGAAGTGGTGGGGAAAAAAGAGGCAATGATTGTTGACACGTGGTGGCAGACAGAGAATGGAGGTTTCCTGTGCAGTACTATACCCGCAATGAAACCAATGAAGCCGGGAAGCGCCGGCCCGGGCGTACCCGGTATCCATCCTGTAGTCTATGACGAAGACGGAAATGAGATGCCCGCCGGATCGGGCAAGGCCGGTAATATATGTATCCGGAACCCATGGCCCGGTTCATTCCAGACAATATGGGACAGTCCCCATAGATATGTCTCGGAGTATTATGAAAAGTACTGCAAGGACAAAGACAGCAAGGATTGGCGTGATTGGCCATACTTCAGCAACGACGGCGCCGTGGAGGCCGAGGATGGATACTTTCGTATCCTTGGCAGAGTTGATGATGTTATCAATGTTTCAGGTCACAGACTGGGAACCAAAGAGCTTGAGTCAGCGGCCCTTACTGTCGAAGAGGTTGCGGAATCAGCGGTCGTCCCTGTGGCAGATGAGTTGAGGGGAAGGGTGCCCGATCTCTATGTCTCTTTGAAACCCGGGTATGAAGCCAGTGAAGAACTGGCCGGGAGGGTTTCAGATAGTATCAGCAGCGCCATTGGAAAGTTCGCAAAGCCGAGATCGGTATGGATCGTACCCGATATGCCGAAGACGCGTTCCGGAAAGATAATGCGCAGGGTACTCAGCGCTATCTCCAATAAAAAGGAAGTGGGTGATGTAACGACGCTGGCAAATCCTGAAATTATTCCCGAAATCAAGAAGATAGTTCAGGGTTGAGAAAAAAATAGGGGTCAGGTCTTGCTTTTTGCCTTTCCGAGACTACTTCAAATTATTTTCTTATATCAAAAAGGCAAAAAGCAAGACCTGACCCCAAAAAGCAAAAAGACAAGTTATGAAAGGAGGAGAATGTGCATATAGTTGCATGTGTGAAACAGGTTCCCGACACAGAAACGCTGATCAGGGTAAAACCGGACGGATCGGGGATAGAAGAAAGCGGTATTAAGTGGGTGATGAATCCCTATGATGAATTTGGTGTTGAAGAGGCTCTGAGGCTGAGAGAAAAGCATGGAGGAGATGTCACCGTAGTCTCCGTTGGCCCTGCAAGGGTAGTGGATACGATACGAGCTGCCCTCGCAATGGGTGCCGAAAAAGGTGTACATATCGATAATCCTTCTTCAGATATGGCTGATGCCTACACAACTGCAACTGCTCTGGCAGCTGCCATAAAGGATATACCCTATGACATTATCTTCTGCGGCCAGAGAGCGATTGATGACGATTCCGGACAGGTCGGCTCTATTTTAGCAGAGCTTTTAAATATTCCTCAATTGACTATCGTAACAAAGGTTGATGTAGAAGACAAAACCGTCAGGGTTGTCAAGCCGATTGAAGGCGCGCAGCTTTTAATCGAATCCACGCTTCCCTGCGTAATTACCGCGCAGAAGGGATTAAACGAACCACGTTATGCTTCCCTTCCCGGTATTATGAAATCCAAAAAGAAACCTATTGATGTCAAAGACGCAGCAACACTGGGCGTATCTGCCGATTTCAAAGCAAAGGTTGTAAAGATGATGCCTCCTCCGGAAACACCTCCCGGAAAGGTTATTGAAGGTGATGACATCTCCGTGAAGGCTGCAGAGCTGGTCAGGCTGCTCAGGGAAGAAGCGAATGTGATTTAAAAGACAGGAGGCAGGAGACAGGAGTCAGAATGAGAAAACCAGCCAAAACTTTTCAAGACCTTTTAGTATGGCAAAAGTCGCATCCTTCCGGCTCCTGACTACTGAATGAGCCCTTTGAGTTTTGCCATAAATAGTCTGAATGGTCATTCCCGTGCAAACGGGAATCCAGTCCCCGATCACGTCGAGGACAAGCATTTTAAACTTGTTATGGATTCCCACTTTCGTGGGAATGACAAAAGGGGAGCGTTTTGCAAAGGTTTCTGAACACATAAATAGTTTCAAAATAAAGAGGAAATAGAAAATGGCAAAAGGTGTATGGTTAGTTGCAGAACAGAGAGACGGAGATTTCCGTAAGGTAAGTTTCGAAATCGCCAGTACGGCAAGAAAGCTCGCGGACGAGCTGGGAGAAGAAGTATGCGCCATTCTGCTGGGTTGCGGTATTGAAGGAATTGCAGGGAAATTGGGAGAGTATGGTGTTGACAGGGTCTACGTGGCGGACGACGCTGTTTTTGAACAGTACACCACGGATGCCTATTCGGCGGCTGTTGGAAAATTAGTAGCGGAAAATGATCCTTCTATTCTTCTTCTTGCTGCCTCCATCCAGGGGAAAGATCTCTCATCGAGACTGGTAGGCAAATTAGCCACCGGTATGGCTACAGATTGTGTTGATCTAAAGATCGTGGATGGTAATTTGATTGCCACAAGACCGATGTACGCCGGCAAGTGTTATGCGGAAGTAGCGGTCTCGGGGACTCCGCAGATGGCCTCTTTGAGACCGAATGTGTTCCCGGTGGTTGAAAACAAAAAGGCCGGTGAGGCCGTGAAGTTTGATCCGTCCCTCAATACCGGTGAACTGAGAACAAAGGTTCTTGAAGTACAGAAGGATTCAAGCGGCAAGCTTGACCTGACAGAGGCCGATATTATCGTATCGGGTGGCCGGGGAATGAAGGGCCCGGAAAACTACACGATAATCGAGGAGCTTGCAGATAAGCTCGGTGCTACTGTCGGTGCATCGAGAGCGGCCGTGGATGCCGGATGGAGGCCTCAAACGGATCAGGTGGGACAGACGGGGAAGGTCGTCTCTCCCAATCTTTATGTTGCCTGTGGTATTTCCGGTGCGATCCAGCATCTGGCAGGCATGAGTTCCTCTAAATGCATCGTTGCGATAAACAAGGACCCGGACGCACCCATCTTTAAGAAGGCCGATTACGGCATCGTCGATGACCTCTTCAAGGTCGTACCTGAAGTAACGAAAGAAGTAGAGAAACTGCTCAAGAAAGAGGAATAGGCAATTTTATGATATAAAAAACTGATGCATTCTTGAAAATTAGTTTTACCCGCCCAGAGAGCATTTGGGGATGGTGGTGTCACTTAGCTAAAAATTTAAAGCTCTCGCTTATGCACGCAAATAATTAAATTTTTTAAACGCCAGGTATCATTATCTTTCTCCCAAATCCTCAAATTGAAGCTCTCCGCAGCTTGCTGCGGGGAGCGAAGTAATTCGAAGAACAATGAACTCGCTATTCAATTCATTCGTGAAAGACTTTTTTCGAGACCTTTAAAGCTAAATGGTATTGTAAAAAACCGCAAATTGTGTCATTTATCATGCGACGTATGTTTCTCAGGGCCTGAACTGACCCTGAAACAAGGTCACGGTAACAAAAAAAGACTTTTTGCGAAACTGTAAAGACGAGGAAGGAGGGTAAAAATGTCTCTGGAAGTTGATATTGCCGTTATAGGAGCCGGGGCCGTTGGGCTTGCCATAGCTTCCGAATTAGCCCGGGAAGGGGTCTATGTTCTCGAAAAAAACGAGTCCTTCGGGCATGAGGCCAGCAGCAGGAACAGCGAGGTAGTTCACGCCGGGATTTACTATCATGAGGATTCTCTTAAAGCAAAGCTATGTCTCGAAGGAAACGTTCTCCTCTATGAGTTTTGCGCAAAGTACGGTGTCGGCTGTAAAAGAGTGGAGAAGATTTTCTCGGCTGTTGAAGAAGACGAGATGGAGGGGCTTGAAAAACTCTATAATCAGGCCAGGAAAAACGGAGTTGAAGGTCTAAGATTTATTTCGAGGGATGAGCTCAAAGAACTTGAACCTAATGTGGAAGGAATAGCTGGAGTGCTGTCTCCTCCTTCGGGAATTGTTGATTCTTTCTCTTATATGAAAACGCTCTATAACAAGGCAAGCGAAAAGGTTAATTTTGTCTTCAACTGCGAGGCGATCGGAATAGAAAAAATAAACTCAAAGTATAAGGTTACGATAAGGGACTCTGAAGGAGTTTCCACCTTTACCACGCCTATTCTGATAAACGCCGCAGGCTTGCACGCCGAAAAGATAGCCGTACTCGCCGGAATAGATATACCGGAGGCAAAATATAAGACGTATCTTTTGAAAGGCGATTATTTCAGCATACGGCCCAAAAAATGGGGACTGATAAAGAGGCTTATCTACCCTGTTCCGGGAAAAGTCGGCGTAGGGATTCATAACTGCATTGCCATTGATGGAAGGGAGAGACTCGGCCCCGATGAGTACTATGTCGATGAGATAGAATATACGGTCGATGAAAATAAAAAGCAATTATTTTACGATTACGCAAAAAACCTTTTCCCTTTCATTGAAATTGAAGATCTGGAACCCGAATCTTCGGGAATACGGCCCATGCTTCAAAGCCCCGGGGAATCCCTCAAGGACTTTGTAATAAGGCATGAAGAAGACAGAGGTTTTCCGGGATTGATTAACCTTATCGGAATAGAATCTCCGGGTCTTACCTCTTCACTCGCCATCGGAAGGTATGTAAAGGGAATAGTAGAAGAGATTTCGGGATAAAAAGGAACTTAGGGCAGGGCTTCAGCCCTGCTAAAAATAATCCCCCCTTTGTCCCCCCTTTAGTAAAGGGGGGCGAAGGGGATTTTATATAAGATATTATGGAACATACGGCAAAACAAATTTTTACCACAGGGCATGAAGGAAGAGAGATTTTCTGGAATGCCCACAGTTTTGAGATCGCGCTCTATCTTTTTTCCGCGGTCGCAATTGCGGTCTTTATCATTGGCATATACAGGCGATGGCAGATGTGGACCGCACTGGGCAAGGCTGAAAACAGAAATGACAATACGGGCGAAAGAATAAAATCTCTTATCATCAACGGTTTTTTGCAGATAAGAACATTTAAGGATGCCTATCCGGGAATTATTCACGGATTGATATTCTTTGGATTCTTTGTTTTGTTGCTCGGTGCGGCTGTTGACGCAATTGAGGCCCACATAGGTTTACCATTCTACCATGGATCGTTTTATCTCTGGTTTTCACTTGCCCTGGATATTTTCGGCTTGTTTGTTGTAATCGGCGTAATACTCGCCATCGAAAGGAGATATATAAGAAAGGTCGACAGGCTTGACAATACCCTCGATGATGCGTTCTCCCTTATTCTGATACTCGGCATAATTGTCACGGGTTTCATCGTTGAGGGACTGAGGATCGCCGTTACCGAACCATCGTGGGCTGTCTGGTCTCCTGTCGGGTATCTTCTGGCAAAGATTTTTCATGGTATAGATACGATAACTCTGGAATCCCTTCACAAGATCACATGGTGGTTTCACACCTTTATAGCCTTAGGTTTTATAGCTTACATCCCTTACTCCAAGATGGTCCACATCATTACGGCTCCCGCCAACCAGTACATGAAATCGCTGAAACCCGCCGGCGCGCTCGAACCCATCCGGGACTTCGAAACCGCCGAGTCTTTCGGTGCAGGTCAGCTGGAAGAATTTACATGGAAACAGATATTCGATGCAGACGCCTGCACACGCTGCGGGCGATGTCAGGACGGCTGCCCGGCTTATCTCTCCGGAAAACCTCTTTCTCCCAAAAAGCTCATTCAGGATATTAAAACATACTGGACGGAGAGGGTACCGGTTGTTCTTAAAGCGAAGAAAGCCGTAAAAGAAGGGGAGGATCCCCGGATACCGGAACCTGAAAAGGCGATGCTCGGCGAGGTCATTGATCTCCATGAATTGTGGGCATGTACGAACTGCATGTACTGTATGGAGCACTGTCCCGTCTATATCGAGCACGTACCCAAGATTGTCGACATGAGGCAGTATAAGGTTTTGATGGAGGCGGACTTTGCTCAGGAGCTGCAGTTGACTTACAGGAATATGGAAAATAATTCGAATCCCTGGGGCATCGGTGCATATACGCGCGGAGATTGGGCCAGGGAACTCGGTGTAAAGACCCTCTCGGAAGATCCCGATGCGGAATATCTCTACTATGTGGGATGTTCCGGGTCTTTTGATGACAGGGGCAAGAAAGTAGCGGTTGCGCTTGCCAGGATTCTCAAGACGGCCGGGGTCAGTTTCGGGATTCTCGGCACGGAGGAGGGCTGCTGTGGTGATTCCGCCATGAGGGGTGGAAATGAGTATCTCTATCAGACACTTGCCCGGATGAATATTGAAGTGATGAACGGTTACGGTGTAAAGAAGATCATTACCACATGCCCGCATGGTTACAATGCTCTCAAGAAAGATTACCCTAATTTCGGCGGAAATTATGAGGTCTATCACCACACGGAGATACTGGCCGATCTGATTGCACAGAAAAAGATCATATTGAATAAATCTGCTTCCGGGCTTTTCACCTATCACGATTCATGCTTTCTTGGAAGATACAATAATATTTATGATCAGCCGAGAAGTGTTTTGAGAGCCGTTCCCGGCATAAAACTGACCGAGATGGAAAGGAACAGGGACAGGAGTTTCTGCTGTGGTGCCGGCGGCGCCAGGATGTGGATGGAAGAGGATATCGGTGATAGAATCAACAATATGAGAACGGATCAGGCAATTGAAGTAAACGCTGAAAAGATTGCCGTGGCCTGCCCTTTCTGCTTGACTATGATGAGCGATGGAATAAAAGATCGCAACATGGAGGAGAAGATAGAAGCTCTGGATATAGCTGAAATCATCTGGGATGCCATGGATATGGAATAAAAAGAGGATATGGTCGAAGGAATCAGGTATCAGGATAAAACGTGGTTGAATTTTTACGAAGAGGGCGTGCCGGAATCCATCGAGTACGAGGATATCTGTCTGCCGGAAATCCTGAACAGGACAGCCGCCCGGTCCCCCGATCATATCGCTCTCATCTTCCAGGGTTATAAAGTCACCTTCAAAGAACTGAAAGAGATGGTTGACCGCTTTGCAACTTGCCTTGCCGGCTTCGGTATCAGAAAGGGTGATGCCGTTTCAATTTTACTTCCCAATGTCATTCCCTGTGTCGCAGCATATTTTGCCATACTGAGACTCAGGGCGATAGCGGTCATGAACAACCCTCTCTATTCCGATCGAGAACTGAAATATCAGTTCACCGATTCCGGCTCTAAAGTCCTGATCACCATTGATCTTCTCGCAAACAGGATGATAAACCTGCGGCCCGAAACGGCAATCAAGGAGATTATCTATACCTCAATCGGAGACTATCTCCCCTTCCCCAAGAATCTTCTGTTCCCGTTGATAGCTAAAAAGAAGAAGTTTGCCGCAACTGTAAAACCGGCCGCCGATGTATACAGATGGAAGGATTGTATCGTTAAATCCTCACCCGAACCTCCCGAAGCGAAGATCGGTTTTGACGATGTGGCGATGTATCAGTATACCGGTGGTACTACGGGAATTTCCAAGGGTGTCATGCTCACCAATGCCAATCTGAGTAAGCAGGTTCAACAGATTGAGGCATGGTTTCCCCAATTTAATAAGGGGGAAGGAACAATTCTGGGAGCGCTTCCCTTTTTTCATGTCTTCGGTCTTTCCACCACCATGAATCTTGCCGTCCATATGGGTTGGACAAATGTTATGGTACCGAGGCCGCAGCCGAATCATCTTCTCGAAGCGATACGAAAATTCAGACCCACATTTTTACCTCTTGTTCCCACGATGTTTATCGGTATGCTGAATCACCCCGATATCAAAAAGACAGATCTGACCTGCGTCAGAGGATGCTTCTCCGGGAGTGCACCTATGCCTGTTGAGGTTATACGTGACTTTGAAGAGGCTACAGGTGCTGTAATCGTCGAGGGGTATGGATTAACAGAAACCACCCCGGTGACGCATGTCAATCCTTTTGCCGGTGGCGCGCGTAAGGTAGGAAGTATCGGGCTTCCTATCTCCGATACCGAATGCCGTATCGTTGATCTGAAGACCGGCACAACAGATGTATCCATCGGGGAGCGCGGGGAACTTATTATCAAGGGTCCACAGGTCATGAAAGGCTACTGGAACATGCCGGATGAGACAGCAAATACATTGAAAGACGGCTGGTGTTATACAGGCGACATCGCCACCATGGACGAGGATGGTTATTTTTATATTGTTGACCGCAAGAAGGATATAATTATATCAAGCGGTTATAATATTTACCCGCGTGAGATCGATGAAGTATTTTATGAACATCCCGGGGTTGAGGAAGCATGTGCCATCGGTATCCCCGATCTGAAGCGTGGAGAGAATGTCAAAGCCTTCGTAGTTATCAAAGATGGCAAAACGGCTTCCGAGGAAGAATTGATGGAGTTTTGCAAAAACAAGCTCGCAAAGTACAAGTGGCCTGTAGAGATTGAGTTCCGCAAAGAACTGCCCAAATCAAACGTCGGGAAAACCCTCCGTAAAGAATTAAGAGCTGAGGAGCTTGAAAAGCGGGAGAAAAGGGGTTAACAGGACTCCTTCCAAGAGCGTCAATCCTGCCATGCGGGAAAATGAAAGAATTCTATACCGCACAGGGGACAGAACGACCGGGCAGCAGTTCCATCCGGTATTTTCTCACCTGTAACGTTTTACATTTCAATAGTTCTTTTATCTCAGAAAGTGGAAGTATCCGGTAATCCGTATTTCTTATTATTTCAAGTAATTCTATGAAGTGTCGTGACCATATTCCACCTTCTGCCTCGGCGTGTATGGGAAGCACGTGCATTCCCCCATCTTTCAGAATTTGAAAAATCGTTGTAACACCCTGATTAATGCCAATCTCTTCAAAACAGGGGAGGTTCGAAGGTATCTCCATTAGACCTGAGTTTTCATGAATAAATGGTTTCCCGGCACGTGTACAACTGAGATAAGCGAAATTGAATCCCTCTAAAATCTCCAGGACCCTGTCGTCAATGAGCCACCCCGGCGCCCCAAATGACAAAGGTTCTTTATTAACAATCTTTTTGTATGCGTTGACGCCTTTTTGAAACCAGTTTTCTATCCATTCACAGGAACGGGTATGGAGTTGATCCTGCCATCTCCTGTGGTCCCAGGCATGAAACTCTACTTCATGTCCCTCTGATATAATTTGTTGTACAAGCCCCGGGAAGGAAAGGGCAATCATTGGTGAGGGGAGCAGTGTGCCGTACAGAGCAGTTCTCATACCATAGAGGCGGCCTGCTTTGGTTCTGAACATCTTTTTGAGAAAACGCGGGTTTTTGATGAGCTGAAAGATTGCTATACCAGAGGAATCGGGTCCCATGCTCAGGTAAAATGTTCCCTTAATGCCAAAATCGGCCATAATCGAAAGGAGACGGGGCACCCCTCTTTTCATACCCAGATGGGTATCTACATCGATCTTCAGGCCCAGTATATTTTCTTTATTTTGACGAATGGACTGCTCTCTCATTTTCCTCCAAGAAGGCATATAGCGTCTTTCTGAGTGATTCTTCCAGCCCGGTCACAGGAGTCCAGTCCAGAAGCTTTCTTGCCTTCTCGATGCTCGGTTTCCTCGTATAAATGTCCTGGTATCCTTTGCCATAGTACTCAACGGCCGACACTTCTATAATTTCTGAAAAATCCTTATCATTTTTGTGGTCGGGGTGTTCCATGAAGATTTTTTTTAACATGTGGGCAAGCTCTTTTATGGAGCATTCATTATGGGGATTGCCGATGTTTATGATCTGGTTTTTACAGCAATCATTCCTGTTTTCCAGGATCCTCATAAGTGCATCTATCCCGTCATCCACATAGGTAAAACACCTCGTTTGCCTGCCCCCATCCACAAGAGATACAGGTCGTTTCATCAATAGCTCTGCAATAAACTGGGTAACAACCCTTGAACTTCCCTCTTTTGCAGTATCCAGGGAATCCAACCTTGCACCGATCCAGTTGAAGGGTCTAAAGAGGGTGAACTCCAGGTCACCCCTGGTACCATGGGCATAAATGACACGATCGAGCATTTGTTTGCAGCATGAATAAATCCAGCGCTCCTTCTGTATCGGTCCCACAACAAGAAAAGTCTCGTCTTCTTTAAATTCAGGATCTGTAGAGGCGCCATAAACTTCCGAGGTGGAGGGAAAGGCAATCCTTTTATGATATTTCACACAATGCTTCACTATATTGAGATTCATTTCAAAGTCCAGATTGAAGACACCGATCGGATCCTCCACATAATGTTTCGGAGTGGCAATAGCAACAAGCGGTATGATGACATCGCACTTTTTGACGTGATATTCAATCCATTCCTTGTTGATTGCAATGTCACCTTCCAGGAATTTGAAACGGGGATTATCAAGTACCTTATCCAGTTTATCGAAGGCGAGATCCATACCATAGACAGCCCAATCGGTTGTTTCGAGTATTCTGTTGGTTAGATGATGTCCTATGAAACCATTAACGCCAAGTATTAAGATTTTCATTTTAAAATAATGTCCTTCCTTTTCTTGAAATATTTAAAGATACTGTGGTCTCTCATACGTTCTTCTGTCACCTCGATGTCTATCAGCCTGAGTCTTCCATCCGATGCCCTGATATAGACATTGCCACCATCAACCTCTACCGTTCCTGCGGTGAAGTTAGGGTGATTTCCCTCTTCCGGCAGTCCCCACCAAACAAACAATTTTTCCCCTTCAGGGAGATATGTAAAAGCCCCCGGATAAGGTTTCGTAACCGCCCTGATAAGATTATAAATTTGTATTACCGGCCGGTTCCAGTCAATCTTCCCATCTTCGGGCTTCCTCCCGCCGAAGTAACTTCCCGATTGTAAATCCTGGGGGTGCCGGGGAGCGCTTCCATTTTTTATCAGGGGGAGGAGTTCTTCGAGGAGTTCTCTCGCCTTCTCGCAGAGTTTTTTATAGAGGATAACGGCGGTATCTTTACTATCTATTATAACTTCTTTCTGCCCCACTATATCTCCCGCATCCGCCTTTTTAACCATGTGATGCAGTGTAACACCGGTGCGCTTCTCACCATTTAGAAGCACCCAGTTTACGGGACACCTTCCCCTGTAAGCCGGGAGCAAGGATCCATGAAGGTTGTATGCCCCCGATGAGGGTACGCTTAGAATTTCTTTACCCAATAGATTCCGATAATAAAATGAAAAGATCGCATCCGGTGCCATGGCACCGATCTTTCCGATCCAATCCGGCGTATTTACATCTTCCGGGCAGAACACGGGAATCTTATTTTTTCCCGCCCAGTCAACCACTGAATCAAACCAGCAGTTTTCATCGGGATTGTCCTGATGGGAAAAGACAGCTATAATATCGAAGCGCTCACGCTTCAATGCTTCAAGACCCGCGATTCCCATATTGTGATAGGCAAACACGACAGCTTTCATCTGGAATTTTCCTCGACATCGGAAGAATAAATCCTGTCAATGACATATTCCGGTCTTCTTCTGACTTCTTTATATATTCGCCCGACATACTCACCCGTGACACCAAGTGCAAAAAACTGAAAGCCTATAAAGGCAAACATTATGGCAAAGAGCGTAAAAACACCTTCTGCCGCCCAGGCAGCACCATAGACGAGACGGGCGATTCCAAGGATGATGCCAAAACTAACCCCCAAAAAAGCCATCCCGATACCCGCATACATAATCAATTTTAGGGGAAAATCGGAGAATGATGATATCAGGTCGAACTGTAGATTGATAAGTTTTCTCATGGAGTAATGTGATTCACCTGCATACCTCTCTTCGTGGGCTACTTCAATTTCCGTTACATGTTTGGCAAAATAGGTGGCCAATGCCGGTATGAATGTGGATTGTTCACGACAGTCGATCATGTGTCGCACAATACTGCGGCGATAAACCCGAAGCATACATCCCCAGTCTGTCATATGGACTCCTGTAATCTTCCTTGCGATAATATTTATTATCCTGGATGGAAATGTCCTGAAGATGGAATCTTTTCTCTCTTTTCTTATGGTACCAACGACGTCATAATTTCCTTCTTCCATCGCTTTTACAAGTTTTGGAATTTCTTCAGGTGGATTTTGAAGGTCAGCATCCATTGTGACGATCATGTCGCCTTTGACAACAGAAAACCCTGAAAAAATGGCTGCATGCTGTCCGTAATTCTTTGTAAGTTCCAGAACCTTCACTTCAGGCTGCGTTGTAAAACTCTTCAGGATGGAAAGACTCTTATCACTGCTTCCATCATCTACAAAGATAATTTCGTATTTTTTACCCATATTTCTCATGACGGGAGTAAGACGTTCCATCAGACGAGCCAGGTTTGCTTCTTCATTGTATACAGGGATTACTATCGAAATCATTATCTCCTTATCCATGATTCAATATCTCCTTGATCGCTTCACAGACGTAGAGTACGTCCTTGTCTCCCATACCTGGAAATAGAGGTAAAGACACGATTCTATCCGCGGCATGCGCTGTTTCTGTTAGTTTTTCTTCCATAATTCCAAAGCGTTTTTTTATATAGCTTAAATAGTGCCCCGGGGGGAAATGTATCCCATAACCGATATTATATTCCGTCAACTTTTTCATAAAATGTTCTCTGCTCATGCCCGTTACTTTTACGACGAAGAGGTGCCATGCGTGAACGTGCTGGTATGGAGAAACTCCGGGTATGTCGAGCCCTTTCACACCAGCCAGGTTTTCCTTATAGAGATCTGCCAGTTCTTTTCTGCGGTTATTGAATTCTTCCAGTCTGGCCAGTTGGGCCGATCCCAGTGCGGCCTGGATATCCGTCAGATTATATTTGAATCCAGGTTCGTTTATATCATACTCCGGATTCCCACCTTTACCGTATCTCTTCCAAGCATCCCGTTCAATGCCGTGAAATCTTAAAAACCGCAGCCGTCTTTCGAGTTGATCATCACTATGTGTTATCATGCCACCTTCGCCGGCCGTGATGTTTTTCAGGGGATGAAAGGAAAAAATGGCTGGATGGCCGAATCCCCCGGCATGGACACCCTTGTAATAGGTCCCCACGGCATGTGCCGCATCCTCTATTATGGAGAGATTGTATCTTCCCGCAATATCCACTATCCTGTCCATATCGGCAGGGGCACCCGCAAAATGAACGGGAATTATAGCCTTCGTTCTTTCCGTGATCGCCTCCTCAATCAGATCTGCATTGATATTCAAGGTATTATAATGAATATCAACGAAAACGGGTTTTGCACCGCAAAGTGTAATCATATTAACGGTGGAGGCAAAGGTCATGGAGGGTGTTATGATCTCATCTCCCTCTTTTAAACTTAAAGTGAGCATCATGAGATGCATACCTGCTGTGCCTGAACTGAGGGAGATGGCATGGGATGCACCTGTAAGTTCGCAGAACTGTTCTTCAAAAGAAGCGCAGATGGGACCCGTTGTGATCCATCCTGATTTTAAACATGAAACAACTCCATCAATCTCGCTTTCGCCAATTGACGGCCTGCTTAACGGTAGAAAATCTTTTCTTATTTTCATAAACTAACCCTGTACCTAATCAACATCTCAGACGCAGAAGATAAAAGGCGCCGTTACTCCATAGCACCTCTATGTTCGGAATTCTCTTTCTCAGTTTTTCCAGTCTCTCTTTGTATTGCGTTACACAGTAAACATTCCCCTTTTTCTTGCAAAGCTTAAAAAACTGCTCAGAGGACAAAAAATAACGGTTCCTTTCATCAGGGGAAAGTTGTCTGATACCATAGCTCAATTCTCCAAAATCGTCAACAACAGGGGTCCTGATCTTGTTATAAAAATCAATTCCATAAACATTAATTCCGTATTGGAACAATTCCTGATCGGCGGGAATGAAAAATTTGATTGCCTGTGAAACAGGGTAAGCGGATTTATATGGGGTTAAAAAATCAGAAACTGGAAAGACCATAGAGCCTAAAAACAGGGCTGAGAGGAGATAAACTGTCACAAACCATCCCTTATTCCATCTTCTTCTTATAATATCAGGCAGAAATATAATCAAGACCTGCAACAATATGGGCAAAATAATGAGAGGAATCCATTCTTTACCTTCAACGGCATGTTTTTTTAGAAAGGGAGGGACACATAGTGCAATTATAAACAAACAAGACTGTAAGATAACAGGAAGATGGGTGAGAAGGCTTCCTCTCTTTGACTCGTATTGGACAATGCTTTGCTCGTCATAAAGACTGAAAAGACAACCAAGAAGGACTGCAATTGGCAGGAAGACGGGTGTAATATAGGGTATCAGTTTGGATGAAGAGAAGGAAAAGAATAGAAAAATAAAAATTGCCCACGTCAGGAGAAAACGTGTGTCGACTTTCTGCCAGAGAAGAGTTGTTTTCCCTGAGATTCCTCTTATCGCCTGAAATAAAAACGCGCACCAGGGAAGTGTGCCCAGTATAATGATGGGTATATAATAATAAAATGGGCCAGCTTTACGACATACGTCTGTTGTATATCTCAAAAACTGTTCGTGGATGAAAAAGAACCACAGGAAGTCTTTGTTCGCCTTTTGAACGAGAAAGATCCAGGGCGATGAAATCGAAAGAAAGATAATTATCCCGATTGGCGAAAAAAGCCGTAAGATATCTCGCCATTTCCTGCCAATTAAAAGCCACAGTACCAATATGGCAAAAGGAAAGACAACCCCAATGAGACCCTTGGTTAGAAAGGCCAGGGCGCTGGCGATATATAGAAGATAAACCCAAATCTTTTTCTGACAATCTCCTGTGATATATCGATATCCTGCCCAGGTGGCAAGGCAGACGAAAAAAGCAAGGGGAATATCCAGTATATTTATTCTTCCAAGAATAAAATGGTACAGAAATGTGCTTAAAATCCCTGCCGAGTATAATCCTGTCCTTTCACCGGCAAAGAAAACACCCATAAAATATACAAGGATAACACATCCCCAGGCACAGAGACCCACGAAAAGCCTCGATGAAAATGCGTTTTCGCCGAACATTTTGAATGATAGAGCTGTTGCCCAGTAACAGAGAGGAGGCTTTTCGAGATAAATCACATGTTTCAAATGGGGGGTGATATAATCCCCCGTGCTGTTCATGAGGCGCGGGATATCGCTGTAACGGGCTTCGTCAGGTTCCATCAATGGCATGGCTGGTAACAGAATTACGTAGAGAAAAAGGGGGATAACAAATAGAAATAGAATTTTGCTTTTCATCCTTTTAATCTTAGCTCTCACGATTTCTCAGACCTTCTGTTTCTGAAATTAAGTCCCTGCCTGATAAAGAACCTACAACGATTCCCAGAACCAATTTTTTTATCATGGACTTCGTAAAAAGCTTCGTTATGCCCTTTAGCTGTATTATAATTATAGCGGCAAGTAACCTTTTAGCTAAAAATGACAAAATGGTGTATTTCCGACTTCCTACGAGAGCATCAAGTACTAAGCTCCGAATTTTGTCAGTCTTTTTGCGTGGGCAAGAGCTAATCCCATAAGATATACCGTCGGCATTCTGCCCAACCCGCCATGGATGCATTCCCTTTCGCCAAATCGTTCTACATTGTCCGGTCTGCAGGTGTCCGATGAGAGTAACACGGGAACCGGGTGCCAGCTATGGGAGGCAAGGAGTGCCGGAGTTGAGTGGTCTCCGGTCACAACCAGGACATCGGGATTAAGCTCGGTTATCACAGGGAGGAAGGAGTCGACCTCCTCAATAACCTTTACCTTCGCATCAAAGTTTCCATCTTCACCCCTGGAATCCGTCGGTTTGATGTGAAGAAAGAAAAAATCATATTGACTGTAATTATCACGCATGGCAGCAAATTCAGATTCTATCGTCTCCGTCAGCGTGTTGACTGTCATACCTAAAATCCGTGCGATACCCCTGTACATCGGATAGTTTGCAATGGCAAGTGACTTATCGAGGCCAAATCTTTCACTGAAACCGGGGTACCTGCGGTATTTCGCATAGCCCCTGAGCAGTATCATATTTGCTTTCTCTTCATCGGAGAGCACATTTTGGGCTTTGTCAGTCAGCTCCGCAATGATCGCCGCAGTTTCTGCCGCCTCAGGTATCAGAGCCTCAGGCGAAAGCGGGGGCATTCCGACTTTCTGGGGGTCTGTTTCTTCTATCTCTTCATGTAAATTATCTCCCCTCACAACGACCAGTGCACGGTGTTCCTTTACAGTTTCGAAGAAAACATCATGTGATTTCAGCTTTATCCCTTCCCGTAATTTACGGCAGAGTCTCTGGTTGGTTTCATTGTCGATACGACCGGCCCTTCTGTCAACTACCACGCCACTTTTATCTATGGTCGCGAAATTGACTCTCATAAAGAGGTCTTTTTCTTCCATTGGAAAGTCGATCCCCGCCGCCGCCAGCATTCCCCTACCCACATTGTTCTTCACGGGATCGTAGCCGAAAAGCGCAAAATGAGCGGGACCGCTCCCCGGTGTTATCCCGTATCCGATCGGGTCGAGGAGACCGCAGATCGATTTTTTAGCCAAACGGTCCAGATTCGGGGTATCGGCCGTTTCCAGCTCTGTTTTATCACCCCCGGGAAGGGGGAGACCCCCTATACCATCGAGGATTAAAAAAACGATTTTTGTATCATTCGGCACTACAAGCTTATCAATCAACTCAGGATTCATCTCTCTTTTCTCTCTTTACATTTTTTTGTAGATTCCACCGCTTGTGGAATTTTGCAAGATGGCAGGTATCTCTTGCAATGTTTTATTATTTTCTTCTCATCGACGAGGGGTCCCTGATTTTTACTGACAATGGGCTTTACCGTCTTCCATTTCAACAGGTCAGGTTTGCCTCACATCTTCGATGACTCAACTGGAGGATTCATATTTATCTTTATTTTATAGCATAAAGTGGGGGGACCGTTCAAATAAAAACCTGAACTTAATCTTTTTTTGGCACGCTTGTTATCCCGGTCAATTTGTATTTTCTTGACATTTGCCGCTTGAACGTACTATAAATTTCGCCTGCGAATAAAAGGGATTAATGGGGGGATATCGTTTTGTTCCCTTCGCTACTGGAGGAAGTAAATGGCCATAATAATTGACGGAAAGAAGATAGCACAGGACGTCAGAAATGAGATTAAAGAGGAAGTTCTCAGGCTGAAGGTAAAAACCGGAACAGTTCCGGGGCTTGCTGTCATCCTCGTCGGAGACGATCCTGCTTCAAAGATATACGTCAGGATGAAGGAAAATGCCTGTAAGGAAGCCGGTTTCTTATCAAGAGAACAGAAGCTTCCTGCCGAAACAGATGAAAAAAGGCTGCTCAAGATTATTGAAGAGCTGAATCGCGATGATGAAATACACGGCATTCTGGTTCAGCTTCCCCTTCCTGATCATATCAATTCCGATTCAATCATAGAAGCCGTTGATCCCCGAAAAGATGTCGACGGCTTTCATCCATATAATATTGGTCGTCTCTTTGCCGGAAACCCTTTTCACATGGCCTGCACCCCGATCGGCATCATAGAGCTTTTGGACCGTTACAATGTGGAGATTGAGGGGAAAGAGGCCGTCATAGTAGGCAGGAGCAATATCGTGGGAAAACCCCTGGCCCTGATGCTTCTTGCACGACACGCTACCATAACCATGTGTCACACACGAACGAAGAACCTTTCCGAGGTCACAAGAAGAGCGGAAATCCTCATTGCTGCCGCAGGAAAGGCTGAAATGATAACGGGAGATATGGTGAGGGACAAAGCTGTCGTTATAGATGTCGGCATAAACAGGCTCGAAAGTGGCAAACTGGTCGGAGATGTGGCCTTTTCCGAGGTTTCCCAAAAAGCTTCCTATATCACACCGGTTCCCGGCGGCGTCGGTCCGATGACGATAGCAATGCTCCTAAAGAATACCCTGAATGCAGCAGTTCGCCAACAGGTTTAAAATCCAGGGGAACCTGATGATAGTCAAGGGCGGCACATTTGACACACCAATAAATAATATTCTCATCATACAACTTGGTGATATCGGCGACGTGGTCTGGGCCACACCAACCTTCCGGGCTGTAAAGGAGACGTATCCGCAGGCAAATGTTTCGATTCTTGTACGGGAAGGGTTTGGATCTCTCCTGGAGGCAGATCCGCATATCCATAGAATCTTTGAGATTAAACGATTCAAAGGAGGCCTCTTAACCAGGACAAAGAAACAGATCGAATTCGTCAGGGATCTACGAAAGGTACATTTTGATCTTGTCTTTGATCTCCGTTCAGACGATCGGGGCACCTTTATGGCCTTCCTTTCCGGTGCTCCAATACGGGCTTCTATTCTCTATCGGGATATTCCGTGGCGTGATCGTTTCTTTACCCATTTAGTTGTTCCTCCTTCATCGGACAAAAGAATTTATGGCGCCGCAGAGCAATCTCTTCGTATTGTCAGGGAATTTGGTATTGATACGGGTAACACGACTCCGTGCCTCTTTATTCCCGATGATATAATGGAGAGTGTACACTGGCTTCTTAAAAAGGAAAGGTTGATGGATTTACGATGGATTACCCTGAACCCCTTTTCCAGATGGCAATACAAAGAGTGGGGATATGAAAAATGGGCACAGATCGTTGACTGGTTATGGCAAGAATATAGAATCGCCACCGTAATTGTCGGGTCTCCGGAGGAACGCAACAGGTCAATTGATATTGTCAAAAAATGCCGCCAACTGGTTTTTAATTTTACAGGCAAGACGACTTTGAGTAAATTAACCGGTTTGCTAAGTCTGAGTTACCTCAATGTCGGGGTGGACAGCGCAGCCCCACACATTGCCGCGGCTGTCGGTACACCTACAATAACTATTTATGGTCCGTCCGACTGGAGAGATTGGGCACCTATTGGTGAAACACACAGCGTCGTCACCCCGGATCGCGACTGCGCGCCCTGTCATCAAAAAGGGTGCGATGGTAGTGGCACAAGTAAATGCATTGAAGAATTAACGGTTGATAGTGTAAAGGGGGCAATTCAGGAATTCCTGGACAAGTATGGACAATCATAAGCTGAAGGGATTGAGGGATATGAGAAAAGTCTTAATCGGCATACCAGTTTTGGATAACGTGGAAATAACCAGAGCATGTTTACAACATCTTTATCTAAATACAAAGACCGACAGATTGGGATTAAACGCGTCTGTTTTAATTATTGACAATGGATCACAGAACGATATCGAAGATATCTTTCGACAGGAATTTGAAGACCCGAAATTTCCCACTTATTTTTTGAGAAATTCAAAAAATAAGGGCGTGGCTACCGCATGGAATCAGATATTGCGGTTCGCTCCGGAGAAAATATCCGGGCAATCTTTTTATTATGATTATTATGTTGTATCAAACAACGATGCATTGTTCGGCGTTGACTGGTTGCAGCCGCTGGTGGAAGCTATGGAGACTGACAAAAGGATAGGCTGGATCTCCACTATGGAAAATGGCTCTCCCGTATTGGAAGAGTTAATAGAAGCCCATGCATTGTCAAAGAGCTATCGTATCGATCCTCAAAAACCCTATACGACGGCTGTTATTAATGAGAACCTGAAGCACATCTATGGAAAATGGGGAGGGCATGAGCTTTTCTGCCAACTTGTCAGGGACAAAGAACTGCCTCTTTTTATCCCCTTTCAAAAAGAGGACCGGTCTGCTGTCTGCTTTATGGTAAGACCTGCCATGATTGATCAGATTGGGTTTTTTGATGAAGACTATTCTCCAACAGGTATTGCTGAAGACCTGGAATATTTTCTGAGGATGGAGCGGATTTTAATGCCGGCGTGGCTCACTGATGAGATATATCCTGAAGAGGCGAAATGGCAATGTGGTTTCTGCGGCAGGAGCGTTGTACATCACAACTGGTGCAGTACACGGCAGGGACCGAACTTTGATGGTCGAAAATGGGATAAGGCAAGAGAGAAAAACTGGAAAGCCAAGTTTGGAAAATCTCGCAAATATTACACTGAATTACTCCCATAAATTGGCCCTGATCCGAAGAGTGACATGAAAAAAATCGCGCTTGCAATGGAAAAATTCAGTCGGTACGCCGGAGGAGCAGAGTCATATGCCGTTTCTCTCACTGCGTCCCTTATAGAAAATGGGTGGGATGTGCACCTTTTTGGAGAAACGTGGGATGGCGAACCTGAAGCGGCAGTTTTCCATAAGATAAATATCCCGAAATATATTCCTGCCTGGCTCAAGATGGTATTGTTTGCATTGAATCATAAGAGGGCAGTAAAAAATCAGGGTTTTGATGTTATCATGGGTTTTGGTAATACATTGCATATGAATGTTTATCAAAGTCATGGCGGTGTCCACTGGCTTTCGACAAAAAGAAAAGTTTATTCGGAAAAGAGTGAATTTAAACGGGCAATAAAGCGGTTGATCATAATTTTGTCACCGAAACAATGGGTGAGAGCCTGGATTGAATCGGCGCCATTTCGACTTGATCCACGACCAAGAATAGTGGCTATTTCCCAAATGATAAAAAAAGACATGGAGTCTTTTTTTGATGTGAGCAGTACAGAGATCGAGGTTGTATATAATGGTGTCGATACCTCTCGATATAACCAGAATTTATATCATGAGCTTAGAGGCCCGCTTCGAAAGCAATTGGGTATAAAAGAGGACGAGGTCGTTTTCCTGTTTATTTCATATGACTTGAAAAAAAAGGGGATTGAGCCCCTCGTAGAGGCAGCATCTAAACTGAAAATCTCCGGAAAGAACAATTTTAAAATCATAGTTATAGGTGGGTTGCCTTATGGAGCCCTTTCAAGGCAAATCAACAATCTCAATCTTGAAGATATGATAATTTTTACCGGACAGGTTCGCTCTACGGAAGAGTATTACGCGAACAGCGATGTGTTTGTTCTTCCCACATATTATGACGCATGCTCCCTCGTTGTAATCGAGGCAATGGCATGCGGTCTTCCGTCAATCACAACAACAGCCAACGGAGCCTCCGGTATTATAACGGACGGT
>CAYVXX010000032.1:0-23908 GCA_964454305.1 uncultured Syntrophales bacterium
CCGAATGGAAGGGCCGTCGCTCAACGGATAAAAGGTACGCCGGGGATAACAGGCTTATCTCCCCCAAGAGTTCACATCGACGGGGGGGTTTGGCACCTCGATGTCGGCTCATCGCATCCTGGGGCTGAATAAGGTCCCAAGGGTTTGGCTGTTCGCCAATTAAAGCGGTACGTGAGCTGGGTTCAGAACGTCGTGAGACAGTTCGGTCCCTATCTGTTGTGGGCGTAGGATATTTGAGAGGAGCTGTCCCTAGTACGAGAGGACCGGGATGGACGAACCTATAGTGTGCCAGTTGTCACGCCAGTGGCATAGCTGGGTAGCTACGTTCGGAAGGGATAACCGCTGAAAGCATCTAAGCGGGAAGCCCACCTCAAGATAAGATATCCCTTTCGATGGAGACATCGAAACTGAAGACCCCTCAGAGACTATGAGGTTGATAGGTCAGGTGTGTAAGCACAGTAATGTGTTGAGCTTACTGATACTAATTGGTCGTGAGGCTTGACCATAAATTATTTTATCATTATGTTCGTTGTTTTTGTTAACATTCATATATGCGATTGTAACAATAGAGGTCAGAGAGTTTTTCGGTGGCTATGGCGGAGAGGAAACACCCGTTCCCATCCCGAACACGGAAGTTAAGCTCTCCAGCGCCGATGGTACTGCATGGGTGACTGTGTGGGAGAGTAGGACGCTGCCGAAATTAAATTTGCCCCTTCATGTATAAATATGTGGAGGGGCTTTTTTATTAAGGGTTACCCAGAATACCCTGTTCTGTAGACGTGTATGAATAGTTTGAAAATTAAATCGAACTGAACAGCGAGCGCATTATTCTCCGAATTACTTCGTTCCCCGTTGCTTGCGGCGGGGTTAGCGAGCAAATAAAATCAACAATTTTCCTTAACAGTCGGAGATTCCCCGCAGCTTGCTGCGGGGAGCTTCAATTAGGAAATAACGGTTGGCATAGCCACGAATTAGGCTTAAAGCTCCACCTCGCTCGCAGGGATGGTCAAATTCAAGCAATTTCTTTACTTTACAAGAAATATTTTCCTGTGCTATATTTATTAAGAATAGGAAGCCGGAGGTTAAGTGTCACAATTTAGAAAGCAATAATAACGTCATTTACAGACCACTTGATTCTGTATGCTGAATTAAGAACTCAGTTTTTCAAAGACCTCTAATTTTGTTTTCTGGAATCTTTTTTATGATTTGTTGTAGTCACTGGTCATGTGTGTTAGTTATAAATAACTATAGCACTTTGATAGGAGATGTAGCTGATGTCAGGTCATTCTAAATGGAATACGATAAAGAGAAAAAAAGGTGCCGCAGATGCAAAACGAGGGAAGATATTCTCAAAGCTTATAAAAGAGGTAACCCTTGCGGCAAGACTTGGAGGTGGTGATCCAGAAGGAAATGCAAGGCTTAGACAAGCTATCATGGTGGCAAAGGCAGAAAACATGCCGAAGGAAAATATCGAGAGGGCAATTAAGAAGGGTGCAGGCGAAATTGGGGGTGCTGCATCATACGAGGAAATCATTTATGAGGGGTATGGCCCCGGCGGGGTCGCCGTTTTGATTGAAGTTATGACTGATAATAAAAAAAGGGCCGTATCAGAGATAAGACATGTATTTTCAAAATATGGTGGAAATCTTGGAGAAAATGGGTGTGTATCGTGGATATTTGAAAAAAAAGGAAACATCATATTTGACAAAAAGGAGACAAACGAAGATGCTTTAATGGAACTTGTCCTGGACGCCGGCGGTGATGATATATTAGAGCAGGAAAATGAATATGAAGTTATCACCGATCCGGATTCGTTTGAGAGCGTTAAAGAGGCTATTGATAATGCAGGTTTTAAGTATGTGCTGGCACAACTGAGCATGGTCTCGAAGAATACGGTGAAGTTAGATGGGAAACAGGCTGAACAGATGCTGAGGCTTATGGAGAAGATGGAAGATTGTGATGATGTTCAGAATGTTTATGCCAATTTTGATATTCCCGATGAAATAATGGATAAGTTGGATCAACAAAATTAAAGGTTTGGATTGTTGTATGAGGTTCTCAAAAATTCATGGCGAGAGCCAAAAAGGGGGAGATATTTAAAGGAATTGAGAATTTTAGGGGTTGATCCGGGTATCAATATCACAGGGTACGGTGTTATTGAAAAAGAACGGGACAGGATTGCAGGTATTGTATATGGTGAGATAAGGCGGGTAAAAGGTGAGCTCTTGTCGAGGTGTTTGGCAAGAATATATGATAATTTGATGGAGGTTATAAAGAGCTCGACACCTGATGCGATAGCCATGGAAGATGTGTTCTATGGTAAGAATGTTAAAAGTCTTGTAAAGCAGGCACAGGTCAGGGGAGTAGTAATACTGGCAAGTTTTCATAGTAGTATCCCAATTTATGACTATACCCCCCTCGAAGTGAAAAAGGCAGTTGTCGGTTATGGCCGGGCGGAGAAAGGACAGGTTCAGCAGATGGTCAGAACCATATTGAGCCTTTCAGAATTGCCACCGGTGGATGCCTCAGATGCTTTAGCTATTGCAATCTGTCATTCAAATTTTTTAAAGGCGGTGTCCACCTAAATGATTGCCAGAATAAACGGAATATTGTTATATAAATCAACTGACTATGCTATAGCTGATGTTAATGGTGTGGGGTATCGTGTCTTTGTCCCGTTAAGTACTTTCTACGAGCTTCCAGATACCGGTCAGCCTGTCATATTAAATATCTATACACACTTCAAAGCGGATTCGATCGGCCTCTTCGGTTTTAATACCAGAGAGGAGATGGATATCTTTAAACTGTTGATTCTGGTGACCGGTATAGGGCCGAAACTCGCAGTGAATATCCTTTCCGGTATTTCTGTGGTAGAATTGGCAAAGGCCGTTTCTGAGGGGGATCTTACAAGGCTGATGAGAATTCCGGGTGTTGGAAAAAAAATGGCTGAAAGAATGATACTTGAGCTTAAGGATAAGGTCTTAAGGCTCGCACCAGAAGGAGCGGTACCTACTGCCGGTGATGAGAGATTATCCGAAGAAGTGATTGAAGAGGATGCCCTGTCAGCGCTGGTAAACCTTGGTTACAAAAGAAATATCGCTAAAAACGTTCTGGATAAGGTGATACATGAGTCTTCGGAAGAATTGACGTTCGAAGTTCTCTTAAAGGAAGTGCTGAAAACTTTATCTTATCGACGAGTCACGGAGAGATAGCGATAAAATAACTTACCCCTGTAGAACAGAGATTGTGCGTTATGGAACATTCTGTGGTGAGCCCGACGAAATTCGACAATGAAAATGGGTATGAACGGTCACTGCGTCCAAAAACTCTTGTTGAGTTTGTGGGACAGGAGAAGATAAAAGATAACCTTTCCATATTCATTGAGGCTGCCAGAAGGAGAGGTGAAGCTCTTGATCATGTTCTCCTCTACGGTCCTCCCGGACTGGGGAAGACCACCCTCGCTTATATCGTGGCCCAAGAGATGGGAGTTGATATTAAAGTTACCTCAGGTCCCGTTATAGAACGCCCGGGAGACTTAGCCGCAATCCTTACAAATCTTCACGAACATGATATTCTGTTTATCGATGAGATTCATAGGCTTTCCCATGTTGTAGAGGAAATTCTATACCCTGCGATGGAGGATTATCATATCGATATTCTAATCGGCCAGGGACCTTCCGCACGTTCAATGAAGCTGGAGATTCCTAAGTTTACTCTGATGGGCGCAACTACCAGAGCAGGGCTTCTTACATCGCCACTTCGTGATCGCTTCGGCATGAGTTTTCGACTTGAATTTTATACCCCTGCAGAACTTTCAATCATTGTTAAAAGATCGGCTAATATATTGTCTGTGAGACTTGATGATGAAGGGGCTTATGAAATAGCCGGCCGGTCGCGAGGTACTCCCCGCATAGCGAACCGCCTTCTTAAAAGGGTACGGGATTTTGCTGAAGTTAGGGCGGATGGCTTAATTAACAAAAAGGTAGCCATTGATGCCTTGGAAATGCTAGCAGTTGATGATAGGGGGTTTGATCAGATGGACCGGAAGATATTATTAACCTTGATTGATAAATTTAATGGTGGCCCGGCAGGAATTGATAATCTGTCATCTGCAATAGGTGAGGAAAGAGGTACTATTGAGGATGTCTATGAGCCATACCTTATTCAGGAGGGATACCTTCACAGGACAACAAGAGGGAGGGTAGCTACGAAAATTGCGTATGAGCATTTTGGGAAAGAGTGGGGGGATAATAACCAAGAAGAATTATTTTAGGTCTTCAACTATCATCTGTCAGGATTTAGCATGTTAAGAAGACATAAGTCAGTAGACAGAATAAAATGAAATTATCTCCTAAATTCTAATCTTACTTTGTACCGCTGTACTCTGTTGATTTGGAATAAAGGCAACTATTTGAGATAGGAGCTAAGACCATAAAAATTTTACTCCATATTTGCTGTGCCCCCTGTGCGATATACCCGCTGAAGATATTAAGAGAAAGCGGTCATAATGTTTTTGGCTTCTTTTATAACCCTAACATTCATCCTTATCTTGAATATAAAAGACGGTTTGATACTCTTGGGGAGTATGCTGTCAGTGTAGGTTTGAGGATTGTTTCACATGAAGAGTATCCGATGGAAGAGTTTTTGAGAAGTGTAGTTTTTAGAGAAGACAACAGGTGTAGGTATTGTTATTATTCGCGCTTGGAAAATACCGTACTTATTGCCAAAAGAGAGAAAATGGAAGGTTTCACAACAACACTTCTATACAGTAAATTTCAAGATCACGAGATGATCAAAGATATCGGGGAGAGTCTGTCGAAGAAACATGGAATCGAGTTCTTCTATCAGGATTTTCGTAAAGGATGGAAGGAGGGGATCAGGATATCCAAAGATTTGGGTATGTACAGACAACAGTATTGCGGATGTATCTACAGCGAAAAAGAAAGATTCAATAACAAGTAAAAATAGTAATATCTTCCGATTCCTCATCAAAGTGTGTCTTTTACGACACACATAACGAGAGTGAAATACTTCCATTCTTTTCCCACGACTAATGGCCTGCGGAAAAATATGTTGAATTTCAGTGAGTTATAGCCGTTATATTATTTGGATGTGATTATAACTGTAGCTGGTATGATTGTTGCTCTATTTTAAAGAGAAGGGAAACGTTAAAAATACAATTTTCCCCAAGTTTTCTAATCTAAAAATAATACCTATTTGCAGGGAGTGTTATGCGTTTGCAGAGAACGGTAAAGAGCGAAATAGGATGTAAAAGCGTGGGTTTGCACTCAGGCAGAAAAGTTAACATGACAATAAAACCTGCCGGGGTTGATGAAGGGATAATCTTTGTTCGTAAGGACTTATCGGAAAATAATATAATCAAGGCCGAGTTGAAAAGTGTGTGTGATACAACACTGGCAACTACTTTGGGAGTAAATGGGACAATGGTTTCAACGGTTGAGCATTTGCTTTCTGCTTTTAATGGGATGGGTGTGGATAATGCCGTTGTTGAGATAGATTCACCTGAAATTCCGATTATGGATGGAAGTGCCCTGCCTTTTGTTGACTTGTTAAAGAGTGTCGGAACAATCGCTCAGGGAAAATGTAAGAAATTACTGGTCGTAAAGGAGATAATCTCTGTAAAGGATGGAGAGTGCTGGGCAGTGCTTATGCCATCACCGGAATTTAAAATTACTTACGAAATTGAATTTGAACATCCGTTGATCGGTGAACAATTATATCATATGGTTTTTTCTGATATTGAATATGAAAAAAATATTTGTGCAGCACGAACCTTCGGATTTTTAAAAGATGTTGAGTACCTTCAAGCAAAGGGATTAGCTCTCGGAGGTTCTTTGAAGAATGCGGTTGTCCTGGATGATGAAAAAATTATCAATAAAGAAGGACTCAGATTTTCTGATGAATTTGTAAAGCATAAGATCCTCGATGCCATTGGGGATCTATCTCTTTTGGGTATGCCGATTATAGGTCATTTCGTAGCTTATAAATCGGGACACAGATTGAATAATTTGCTCCTTACAGAACTCTTAGCGAATGAAGAAAGCTGGAAGATAGTAAATTATTTGGATGAGGATGAAGAAAGAGATGAAACAATTAATGCCCCCACTTTTAGTGTTCTGGATGCAATTCCCTTCCAAAGTAGTTCTCAGTAAGTTTAAAAATACTGCCAGAGAATTTTACTCAGATTGCTTTTTCCAAATAGCGCTTGCTTTTTAGCTCCCAGTTTCTTAACATATTCCGATATACAATTGATATGGAAGCTTTGAAAAACTGATAAATATGGTTTTGAGAGCGAATTGAGATTTTTTGCAAACCATTAAAGCTCTCTCTGCAGCAAGCTGCAGCGTAGTTTTTAAATGTAAGGAACAATTTTGTTACATTTGCTTGCTATGCTCGCTGTGCACTTTCTTGATCGAAACGTATTAATTTCAAAATGAAAGTCGATGGAAGTTTGGTGGGTATCCTTTCAAAAAGGAATCTTTTTCAAAAGTCTTATTAGTAAGGATTTTAATGTTAAAAAAATTTTTTCTTTTACCAGTATTTTTGGCATATTTCCTGTTAATTCTCGTTCCTGTCAGATCTTATTGTATGGAAGCGAGAGTAACAGATTTTTTAGTGACGAATACTGCCGATGATGTACTGGTTTACTTCAGAGTGACTAACTGTTTTACAGAAGATATGGAAAAGGCTGTCTTGGCCGGTATACCCACTACTTTCACTTTTTTACTGGAATTGTACAAGGAACGGGGATACTGGTTTGATAAAAAAGAGTACCGCCGGGAGATAAAGCACACTATTAAGTATGATAATGTAAAAAAGATCTTCTATGTTTCGCTTACCGAAAATGGAGGAAAACCAATGGCGTTCAGTGATTTTGATGAGGCAAAGAGGGCCATGGCGGAGCTGAACGGTGTAGCTGTTGTCCCTCTTAAACTCCTAAAAAGAGAAGGGCAATACTATATAAGAGCGAAAGCACAGTTGGACAAGGTACGTCTGCCTTTGCGCATGGAATATATTTTATTCTTTGTTTCCATGTGGGATTTCGAAACAGATTGGTATAAACAGGGATTTGTCTATTGATGGATATCAAGGAATCAAGAAGGCGTCGCAGGGAGCGGATTATAATTGCTGCGACCATAGTTATTATAGTTGTTATTACCTTTGTCGAAAGTCATCTTTCCCAAACGGAGACGCTTCTTCCTGTTTCAAATGATGTATTGATCTTTGGTCTTATCAATATCAACATTATCTTGGCCCTTTTTCTCATATTTTTGATTATGAGGAACATTGTCAAGCTTGTTTTTGAGCGAAAACGTGGTGTCCTCGGCTCTAAGCTCCAGACTAAACTTGTTGTGGCCTTTGTGAGTCTGTCTTTAATCCCTACCGTGGTTCTCTTTCTCGTTTCCATTAACTTTCTCTCCTATAGCATAGATAACTGGTTTAACATTAAGATAGGCGGTGCTCTCAATCAATCCCTGGAAGTTGCCCAGACCTATTATCAACAGTCTACTGATAGTGTGAAATATTATGCAAAGCAGATCAGTTCCGATATTACAAGGAATAAGTTGTACGAAAAGGAGAAAAGAGATTATCTTAAAACCCTGATGGAACAAAGACAGAAAAGCTTCAAACTGGGATTGATAGAGATATATTTTGATAATCAGAAGGAAAAATTACTTGTCATAAGTCCAGACAATCCGGATATCACACCAATAAAACTTTCTCCTAAGATTTTGGAAGATGTATATATGGGAAAGGAGGTTTCAACAGTACAGTCCACAGGTGCCGGTGATTTTATAAGTGCCATGGCACCAGTATATTCCAATCTCAGCCCGAGAGAAGTTATAGGGGTAGTTATTGCGGGTTTTTATATTAGTAAGGGGCTTGTTGATAAAATGGCCGTCATTTCTAAAACATCTGAAGAATACAAACAGTTCAAACTTCTCAAAACTCCAATAAAATCGAGTTATATTATAACTTTTTCAATTGTAACACTTTTGATTATTTTTTCTGCTACCTGGTTTGGTCTTTTCTTAGCTAAGGGGATTACAGTTCCAATCCAGGATCTGGCAGAGGCGACTGAAGAAATAGCTAAAGGGAATCTTGGCCATCAAATAGATGTTGTGGCCGATGGCGAAATAGGAGTTCTTGTCGATTCCTTCAATCAGATGACTAAAGACTTGAAAACGAGTAATGAAAGTTTGGGGCAGGCGAATATAGATCTTGAACAGCGTAGAAAATATATGGAAACGGTTCTCCGTAATGTTTCGGCAGGAGTTATTTCTACAGACAGGAATGGGGTAATAACTACCATAAACAGTGTTGCTGAAAAAATGCTGGACATAAAAACCCAAAAGGTTCTGAACAGGAAATATGAAGATGTTCTGAAAACTGAGCATAAGATTCTGGTAAATGATTTTCTGAAAGAAATGAGGAAGACCGAGAGCGGTTTTAAGGAGAAGCAGGTACAGTTGATGCTCAGGGACAGGGTGCTGACGGTTCTGGTAGCCGCTGCAACATTAAAGGATGATGACGATAATTATATGGGTATGGTGGTCGTGTTTGAGGATTTGACACAGGTAAAAAAGGCAGAGAGAGTAGCAGCATGGCGAGAGATTGCAAGAAGAATAGCACATGAGATAAAAAACCCCTTAACGCCTGTTCAGCTCTGCGCCCAGAGATTGCAGAAAAAATATGGCGATAAACTGGGTGCTGATGGGGCTGTATTCCGAGAATGTACAGGGACAATAATTGATCAGGTAGAGGTTCTCAAGAGTTTAGTCAACGAATTTTCACGGTTTGCCAGGATGCCTGTTACCAAACTCGCTCCGGGTGACCTGGATGAGGTTATAGCAGATTCCATAACTCTCTTTCAGGACGCCCACAAAGGCATAGCATTTGATTTTCAAAATGGTTCCAATATACCTAAATTGAATCTCGATGCAGAGAAGATAAAGAGAGTCATGGTTAATCTTTTAGATAATGCCGTTGCGGCGGTTAATGAAAACGGAAAGGTTGAAATTAAAACCTCATACGATCGAGTGTATCGTAAGGTCATGGTACAGGTCATTGATAATGGTTGTGGTATACCCTCGGGTGATAAGATGAAGTTGTTTGAACCATATTTTTCCACAAAAAAGTCGGGGACAGGTCTTGGTCTTGCTATAGTAAGTTCAATTATATCAGATCATAACGGCACTGTTAGCGTAAGGGATAATAGTCCGAAAGGAACAATAGTAACATTTGAATTGCCGGTTGCTTAAAGTAAGGCGGCTGAGGGAAGTATGTATAAAACAATATTAGTTGTAGATGATGAAGAAAGTATCTGTCAATCGCTAAAGGGAATTCTTGTCGATGAAGGCTATGAAGTTTTTATTGCAAAGAGCGGAGAGGAATCCCTCAAAATCATAAAGGAGGAACTACCTGATCTTGTTCTTCTTGATATCTGGCTGCCGGGGATCGATGGAATTGAAACCCTCAAGATTATTAAGTCAGATTTTCCACATATACAGGTGGTTATGATGTCAGGACACGGAACGATAGAAACTGCCGTAAAATCAACAAAATTGGGAGCATTTGACTTTATTGAAAAACCGCTCTATCTGGATAAAGTGGTTCTGATTGTAAATCATGCTTTGGATCTGGTTCGCCTGGAAGCTGAAAATAAATTATTGAAGCAAAAATTTGCTCAGGATTATGAACTTACAGGAAGTAGTAAATCCGTTAGAGATTTAAAAGAATTAATCGGAATTATTGCCCCGACCAATGCCTGGATATTGATAATGGGAGAAAATGGTACGGGGAAGGAACTCGTTGCAAGATCGATACATAGGCAGAGCAAAAAATCGCAAAAACCTTTTGTTGAAGTAAATTGTGCTGCCATACCGGAAGAATTGATAGAAAGTGAACTTTTTGGACATGAAAAAGGGGCATTTACAGGAGCCACAGAAAAAAAAAGGGGAAAGTTTGAGTTGGCACATGAAGGCACTATGTTCTTAGACGAAGTGGCAGATATGAGTCTGAAAGCTCAGGCAAAGATTCTCAGAATTCTTCAGGAGAAAAAAATTGCAAGGGTTGGGGGTACAAAGGTTATTGAAACTAATGTTCGCGTGCTGGCTGCAACGAACAAAAATCTTGAAAAAGAAATGGAGGAAGAAAGGTTCAGGCAGGATCTCTACTATAGATTAAATGTTATTCCTATTAGAATTCCTCCTTTAAGGGACAGAAAAGAGGATATCCCCCTTCTGGCAAATCATTTTTTGAAAGAGTTTTCACTAAAAGAGAGATCAAGCAAGAAAACTATTACGGAAGATGCGCTGGAAATATTGATGGATCACGACTGGCCGGGAAATGTTCGAGAGTTGAAAAATGTTATCGACCGGCTGGTTATAACTGTCCCGTCTGACGTTATTTCTGGTGACGATATTCCCTTTTTATTGAAGCAAGATCGGAGCGTAAAGCTGGATGATTCATCTTTCCCTTTAGATTCGTTAAAGATGGCAAAGATAGAATTTGAAAAGAGATTTATTGCCGAAAAGCTTCGAGAGAATGATGGAAATGTTTCAAAAACAGCTGAGTTGATCGATTTAGAAAGGAGTAACCTTCATAGAAAAATTAAAAGCTACGGTTTGGAGGTAAAAAAGGAATAGTTGCCACGGTCAGGAGTCGAAGAGCAGAGATATGGAAACATTAAGGACCGATGAGGCCATCGGCCCCTGGTTGACCTGACTCGTCAGCTATTTTTTTGTAAGATTATCATTAATTTTGTCATGCAGGAGTTGAGATGAAAGTTTGTT
Source organism: uncultured Syntrophales bacterium (assembly GCA_964454305.1). GTDB lineage: Bacteria > Desulfobacterota > Syntrophia > Syntrophales > JADFWA01 > JAUSPI01. The sequence continues at coordinate 10,818 of CAYVXX010000032.1, forward strand.
CCCCAAAAGACCTACACGTATGGCCACGGTAGTTACATTCTTTGCCTTATATTTGACTGAAATATGAACCTTCTCACCGTCTATGATGGCATCAATCGTTCCCTGACTTATTTCTTTGTATGGTTCTACTTCGATACCATGTCGGTCCGCGACTACTTTCTCACAGGCAACCCATACCCTGTCAAAGGAAGAGTAATAGTCTGTAACCATCTCACCTTTTACATAAAAGTAAGTTCCAGAACCTGCACCACCGGCCGCTACACCCGCTACAAGAGGAGCACAACCTGAAATCGCAAAAATAGCCGCTATAAAAAAAGGTAAAAACCAAGCTTGTTTTTTAAACATTATCTCCCCCTATCTTAACTATTCTTTTTTCTTTTCTTCTTCCCCAAAGTCTTTAAGGTTTGTTGCAAGTGTTTTCAGTCGTTCATCAACAAGAAAATTTACCGTATTTTCCGGACATTTACCGTCTTCATTTATCTCCCCAGCTTCGACACCGGTGAGGATTGTAATACCTTCATCTATATTATTCACAGGATATACATGAAATTTCCCTTCGGAAACGGATTGTACGACATCTTTTCTTAACATAAGATCGGGAGTGTTTAGTGAAGGGATCATTACCCCCTGTGTTCCTGAAAGCCCCTTTGCCCTGCACACATCATAAAATCCTTCAATCTTTTGATTTACGCCACCTATCGGCTGAATTTCTCCCTTCTGGTTTACGGAACCTGTAACCGCTATATCCTGTCTTATAGGAAGATTTGAGAGACTTGACAGAATTGCGTAGATTTCTGTTGATGAAGCGCTGTCTCCATCTACTCCCCCATAAGACTGTTCGAAACATATGCTGGCACTCATAGTTAATGGTTTATCTTGAGCATATTTCCTTCTAAAGTATCCTTCAAGGATTAGCATTCCCTTGTCATAAGTCTTGCCTGAAAGTTTGGCTTCTCTTTCTATATTAATAATGCCGGCTTTCCCCATGGATGTTTCTGCCGTGATCTTTGAAGGTTTTCCGAAGGCGTAATCCCCCATATCATAGACAGAGAGGCCGTTTACCTGGCCTACTTTCTCTCCGTCAATATCTATCATAATCGTTCCATCTTCAATCATTTCCTGTATCTTGTCTTCAATAAGGCTTACCCGCTCGATTTTTTCGGTGTAAGCAATGTCAACATATTTATCCGTGACAATATTACTTCCTTCCTTTCTTGCCCAGTAACTTGCTTCCCGTACAAGATCCGCTACGTCGCTGAATCTGGTGGATAATTTCTTTTGCTTGCTCGTTAACTTGACCCCGAACTCAATGACTGCTGCCACCGCCCTTTTGTCAAACTGTAAGAGATTTTCCTCCTCGACGATCATTTTAATGAAGCTGGTATAGCAGACTATATTTTCATCTGTCTTGGGCATCTCTGTATCGAAGTGCGCCTTTGTCTTGAATATTTTTTTAAAGTCTTCTTCTAAGTTGTAAAGAAGATGGTAAAGCTGATCGTCTCCTGCCATTATAACTTTGATATCTAAGGGGATCGATTCCGGTTTTAAAGCGGTAGATGCTATGCTGAACGGATCATAGGGTTGCATAATTAAGAGCCTGTTCTTGAGTGTTCTTTTGAGGAATGGCCATACCCCCGGTTCAATCAGGGCCTCTAATGCGTTAAAGACAATGTATCCGCCATTGGCCCGGAGGAGAGAGCCGGCCTTGATCCGAGTAAAATTTGTTCTCCAGAAACCCGACCTATCAACTTCCCTCTCCACGGTACCGAACAAATTTTTGTATGTGGGGGCCGTTTCTATGATGACGGGAAGCTTATCGGCTTGAGAGTTGTCAACCAAGACGTTGACTTCATACTCAATAGGTTTTTCTTTTTGTTGTGACGGAAGGGGGACTGGTATAACCTGTTGTTGCTGCTGTTCTTCATATTTTTCTTCAAACTGCTTGAGATTTGAAAGAATATGTTCCTGAACCTCATCTAAATAATTCTTTAATTTTTCGTTATTGCCGTCGTATTTGATTCTTATATCCGAAATAACTCCACTTATCGCAGGAAGACCGTATTTGTACTCAAGAGACGCAATTTCTTTGAGGATCTCTTTTTCAATCTGCCGTGTTTCCCTCATAAGAACGTCGAGTTCAATCCTGTAATCGCTCAGCTTTTCTTTTATTTTTTCCAAGGCCTCTTTGTCAAATTTATCCTGCTGTGCAAGGTCTTCTAATTGCTTGAGTAGGATTGGTTTTCCTTCATAAAGAGGCGTAATATCCTGTTTTGTATAAGGTCCAATTTGAAATTGCACCAGTTGCAGGTTTTCCTTTGAAAGCTTTTCGTTGAATTCTCTTATCAATTCTTTCTGTTTTGTCCTGTAGTTACTGGCAATCTGCTCAGATTCTTTTTTGAACTCCTCACTCTCAAAAATTAGAGGAATATCTTTTTTTAGATGCGAGACAAGTTCATCCATATCATTTTTAAGTTTTCTGCCCATCCCCGCGGGAAGCATTATGACTCTGGGCATATCAGGATTCTTGAAATTATTCACATAACAGATATCATCCGGAATTTTCTTTTTGAGATCGAGTTGATTTAGGAGGTTTTTTATTGTGGATGTCTTTCCGGTTCCTGTCAGACCCGACGCATAGATATTGTAACCGGGGCTATCTATTTCGAGCCCCATGCTAATTGATTTTATTGCCCTGTCCTGTCCGATGATTTGTCTGCCGTATTTACACTCTTTGGTGGTTTCGAAGCCGATGGTCTCAGGATCGCATTTCCATCTCAATTCTTCTGGGGGAACTTCTTTAAAACTGGGCAGTTTATTCATTTTTCTCCTGATAAACGTATAACGTTCTTATTTTAATAATAACATAATTTATACTTTCTAAATTGTCCATATTTTTATTTGAAGTAAAAACGTTTTATGGCACAAAAGCGCTTAGGGGAAAGAAATAGGGAAAATTTTGGAGAAAGAAGAATATTTAATGATGAATTTTACTCTCGTCACAAGGGTATTGATGTCCCATGTTCGTCTGGACTGCCTGTTAAGGCTTCAAATTCAGTAAAAGTAATTCTGACTCGTGCTCTTTGTCTTTCTGATGTTGCGCACTTACGATTGTCGGTATTATTCCCCACTCAGTTTGGCAAATTCCTTGAGAAGTTTTTCCTGCTTTTTGTTAAGGTTGGTCGGAATCTTTACCGTCACCTGGACGATCTGGTCTCCCCTTCCAAAACCCCTCAGGTGTGGGATTCCCTTTCCCCTAAGTCGAAAAAGTTTTCCGTTTTGAGTTCCCTTCGATATTTTAATTTTTTCAGTGCCTTCTATGGTCGGTACTTCAATGTTTGCCCCCAGGGTAGCCTGAACAATGGAAATAGGCACCTGGCAGCGTATATCGTCACCCTCCCTTTCGAAAAATTCATGTGTCGCTACATAGATAAAAACATAGAGATCACCTGTCGGTCCCCCGAATTCTCCTTCTTCTCCTTCCCCTCTCAGTCTCAGTCGGGAACCCGTTTCCACACCGGGGGGTATTTTTAGATGAACCGTTTTTTTTGTTTTTGCGCTCCCGGTTCCCATACAAACCCCGCAAGGGTTCTTTATTATCCTTCCTGCACCCCGGCATTGAGGACAGGTAGAACTTATGCTGAAAAATCCGCTGGTTTTGGTGACCTGACCTCTTCCTCCGCAGTGAGAGCACATCTCCAGAGAGGTTCCCGGTGCTGTTCCCGTACCTTCACACTCACCGCACTTTACAAATTTGTCTATTTCAATGTCAGTAGATTTTCCGAAAGCGGCATCCATGAGGGGAATGGTTAGGTCATAACGGAGATCGGCTCCTGCACGAGCAGCTGTTCTCGATCTTTTTCCATTGCTGAAGCCAAAGATATCTTCAAATATGTCACCAAAACTTGAAAATATGTCTTCAAATCCGGTAAAACCTCTGAATCCGGTTCCACTAAGCCCCTCGTGACCATATCTGTCATATATCTCTCTCTTTTCTCCGTTTCGCAGTACTTCATAGGCCTCCGCTGCCTCTTTAAACTTCTCTTCGGCATCTTTATCTCCTGGGTTTCTATCCGGGTGATATTTCATAGCCAATTTCCTGTACCTTCTTTTTATCTCATCTTCGGAGGCAGTTCTCTCTATACCAAGAATTTCGTAATAATCAGTTCGTATCATTCAGCTTGCTGTTTCCCTTCTGGGAGTGAAAGTTCCTTTATTTTGTCAACCATGGAGTTATTTCCACCCCTTTCAAAGGCATGGATGGCAAAGGTATATTTCTTAAGCTCGAATGCCCTTTTGCCTATTGTATTCCATTCTTCGCTGGAAGCATCAATATTCAGGGCATTCAGAATATGCTTAAATTCAAAAACATCCCCTTCTTTTATTGTTCTCTCTTTAATTTTTTCCAGACCTTCAATATGGTTAGCCTTTTGATAAAAATCGATGGCATCGGAGATTCTTTCCGCCTCGAGGTACTTATCTCCATAAGCTGTAAGTGCTGTTGGGGATGTGTTGTCCTTGTAGAGAATTTTCTGTTTTTCCTTGTAATCGGGCAGTTTAATTTTTACCACTCTATTCTTACCTGCAAGCTGTGCGCAATATGTTTAAAGACGTACCTGTACACACTAAAGATAATAAGCCGCTGCTCTTGTGTCAAGGTTTGGAGAGATTTTATTTGGTAAGACGCCTTAGGGCTTCCTCATACTTCTCTTTTGTTTTTTTAATGATCTCCGGAGGAAGCTGCGGGGCAGGAGGGGTTTTGTCCCATTTTATAGAGATGAGATAGTCCCTCAAGAATTGCTTGTCAAAGCTTTTTTGAGGCTTTCCTTCCTCGTACGTGTCTTTGGGCCAGAACCTTGACGAGTCGGGTGTGAGAAGTTCGTCGATCAATATCAGTTTATCTTCAATCATTCCAAATTCCATTTTAGTATCAGCTATAATTATTCCTTCCTGCTCGGCAATTTCCGATGCCCTGTCATAGATGTTCATAGAGGCTTCGATTATTTTTACCGTAAGCTCTTGACCGATTATATCTTCCATCTTTTCCCTCGTGATGGGGATATCGTGTTTACCTTCCGATGCCTTGGTGGATGGAGTAAAGATCGGTTGAGAAAGTCTGGCGGATTCCTTCAATCCTTGCGGAAGCCTTATCCCTGAAACGGTATTGCTCTGGCAATAATCTGTCCAGCCGGAACCGCTTAGGTATCGTCGCACAACGCATTCCACGGGGAGTGGCCTGGCTTTTTTTACAAGCATACTTCTTCCCTGCAGGGTGTCACTGTAGGAAAGGCATTCTTCGGGGAATTCATTTGTGTCTGTTGAAATAAGGTGATTGTCAATTATATCTTCCGTCTTCTTGAACCAGAAGGCGGACATGGAAGTTAATATTTTCCCTTTACCCGGTATAGGATTCGGCATAATAAAATCAAAAGCGGATATTCTGTCGGTTGCTACTATGAGGAGGTGGCTGTTAAATTCATAAATATCCCTTACCTTCCCCCTGTTTAACAACTTTAATTCCGTGAAATCTGTTGTGGTTAGACCCGTATTTTCCATTAAATAAATCCTTGTTCAAAGTTCAAAGTTTCGAGTTTATCTCAGGTATGGGTTGTTTTTCTTCTCATTTCCTATCGTGGAAGTAGGCGCCTTTCCGTAGTTATGTCCTGGCATTACCACAGTTTCATCAGGGAGGATGAGCAGTTTTTCCTTGATTGAAAGAAGCATGGTTTCCCATGATCCACCGGGAAGATCTGTTCTTCCAACTCCTTTTACAAAAAGGGTGTCTCCGGTCAGGACATACCCTTTAGTATAAAGAGCAATTCCTCCCGGGGAGTGTCCTGGTGTGTGAATTACCTCGAGATTCACCTTTCCTATGGTGATAGTATCTCCATCCTTAACAGTTATGTCCGGTGGTGGAGACGGTTTGGCCCGGAACATTCTGAATATCAGTGGAGGCGTGGAAGTCAGCATGTAGGCATCATTTTCGTGGATGATAATTTCTGCACCTGTTTTATCTTTCATGTCAGCATTTCCGGCGATATGATCGACGTGGCCATGGGTGTTGACAATGTATTTAATTTTTATATTGTTATCTTCAGCTTCCGAAATGATACGATCGGTTTCTGCGGCAGGATCAACAACCAGCCCCTCACCGCTCTCTTTGTCACCCATAATGTAGGCAAATACTGACATGTGACCTACCTGTAACTGCTTTAAAAACATACGTAACCCTCTTAATAGATTATAAAACCGTACCTTTTTACATCGCAAAGGAAAAATCCTGATAACTTTTTTTTGAATGAAAGTCAATTTATTTTAGGCCGTTGTCAAAAAATGGAGAGAGGCAATCAGGAAAATATATGGGGAAAGGCGATTTACTTCGAGGGGTTCTTTTCATCTGTTTTCACTTTTGGAACGGATGACTGAAACCCTTGTCCCGCTTCGAATGTTTCTGAGCTGTGTCACATCTCCCACCACACGGCCAAAGATATTTACCGGACTGGCGGCACGCGGTTTCTCATCGGAACTAACAGGGGTTGGACCGAAAAAGATACAGAAAGCGTGTCCGGACGGCCAGTATCCCAGATCGCCCACTTCAACGTCAGCACGTGCATCAGGCTCCTCGTTAATAATTACGGGAATCTCGAAATAGATTTCATCTCCCCATGTATTGGCTGTCCCCCCGATCGGCAGCGCCCTCCATATTTCATTTGCCGTAGGACTGTTGCTTAGCTCAGCTGAGATGGAAATATCTCCGGCCGATATAGTGATTAGATTTATTTTTATCACCCATTTACTTTTCACACGCCCATTATAGCAGACATTTATAAAATTAGATGCCTAAAAGGAAAAGACGAATCGGATTATTCCTGAATTTTCGTGAAAAAAAGTTGCAACACTTCTTTAAAAAGGGCATGATGCGAACCCAGGAGGGCAGGTAGCTTAATCGGAGGGTTATTATGCACAAGACTTCGTCAATTATTTTAATTGTAATGCTTTTATTCACTGCTGTGTCACATGCTGAGACTAAGAAACAGGAGCCGTCTGCGAATGTTGTTGTTTCTAAAATCACAATGGGAATGATTGCACCTGAGAAAGAATTTATTGGGACCATTTACTACCCTGAGGTTTCAGAAGTTTCAGCCGAAGTAAATGGAACGGTCGAAACTATTCGATTTGAAGAAGGAGAACGGATAAAAAAGGGAAGAATCCTGGTCAAGCTAAATTCAGTTCTTCGTGAAAAGACCTTTCAGTCGCAAAAGGCATTATATGAACAGATACTTACAGATCTCGAAAGGGCGAGGAAAGATTTAGAGAGAATAGCAACTCTTTATAAAAAAAAGATTGTTGCAGAAAAGGATTACGACGATCAGAGGTTCCAGGTGAAGGGGCTGGAAAAGAAGACGGCCTCTCTAAAAACAGAAGTTGATCGTCTTGAAATAGAACTTGAAAAAACAAACATCAAATCACCATTTGACGGCGTGGTGATAAAAAGACTTGTTGCACGAGGAGAGTGGTTTTCGCCGGGCAAGTCGGTGGCAACAGTCGCAAGGAATGACACATTGGACGTCATCGTAGAAGTACCCGAAGAAGTGATTAGATATCTTAATCCCGGCATGAATGTAAAGATACAGTCGGGAGATAAAGAACTGGAGGGAAAACTTCACGCAATCATCCCGAAGTGTGACGTTTCGACGAGAACATTCCCTGTTAAAATAAGAGTTGATTATATTAATTCACTTATGGAGGGTATGGAAGCAAAGGTGAAATTGCCTGGAGGCACAAAAGTCTCGACACTTATGATACCCAGAGATGCCGTGTTAAATACATTCGGAAGTACAGTAGTTGTTGCTGTTATTGAGGGGAAGGCAAAGTTGATACCAATAAAAATCATCGGGTATCAAGGCACGAAGGTGGGTATCAATTCGAAGAACATATCAGAGGGAATGAAAGTGGTTGTTAAAGGTAATGAAAGATTGCGTGATGGGCAGTCCCTTAATATTTTAAAAGAAGTCGAGTGATCCATGGATATCGTTAAATTCTCGATCAATGAACCGGTTAAGATTATCGTCTCCGTTTTTATAATTCTTCTTTTCGGTTTTATCGGGCTCTATCAAATGCCCTACCAGTTGAGTCCCAGCCTGGTAGTGCCCGAGATTACCGTTACAACGATCTGGACCGGTGCCACTCCCTATGAAATCGAACGTGAAATTGTCGAAGAACAGGAAAACGTATTCAAGGGAATCCCTAATCTTATTGAAATGGAAAGCACCTCATCCTCCGGCAGGGGCCAAATAAGTCTGAAATTCAAGTTAGGTACCGATATAGATAATGCTCTCCTCAGAGTTTCCAACAAGCTCAACGAAGTCAGCTCATACCCCGAAAATACGGAAAAGCCCATTATCAGCGCGACCGGCGCTGCCTCATCTCCTATAATCTGGATGACCCTGAGATCATCCCAGGACAATCCTAATTCTATATATACGTATAGAACCTATTTTGACGATGAGATAAAACAATACATTGAGAGGGTGGACGGAGTTGCCGAGCTCTTTATCTTTGGCGGTACGGATAAGGAAATGCACGTCACATTAAAACCCGAAAAATTAGCCGCATACGGTCTTACAATCGGGGACGTGGCAAATATTCTGAAAAAAGAAAACGTCAATACAGCGGCGGGAGATCTGGATGTTGGAAGGAGAAGTTTCAGGATCAGGACTGTAGCCGAATTTCAATCACCGGAAGATATTGAAAAGATAGTGGTTACATCAACAGGGCAAAAACGGATTTACATGTCCGACATTGCCACCGTAGGTTTCGGATACTCCAAGTTAACTGCCGAAATAATTCACAATGGAGGTGAAGGAATAGGAATAGGTGTTAAACCTGTACCTGGCACAAATGTGCTCGAACTAACTGATCGGGTGGAAGAGGTTGTCAACTGGCTGAACTCGGAAAAGTTAAAACCACGAAAGATTTACCTTAACTGGATTTATGATCAGAGGTCCTATATCAGAGGCGCAATAAAACTGGTTCGGACAAACATCCTTATCGGCGGAACACTGGCCATTATTGTTCTTCTCGCTTTTTTAAGAAGTTTCAGATCCACTATTGTCGTTGCCACGTCCATACCTATCAGTGTGATCGGATGTTTTATTTTATTGAACATGTTTGGAAGAACGTTAAACGTTGTCTCCCTTGCGGGAATTTCATTCGCTGTGGGAATGTTGTTGGATAGCGCCATTGTTGTTCTTGAAAATATCGACCGTCACAGAAAAATGGGTAAAACCCCCTTTGAGTCCGCCCATCAAGGAACGAAAGAAGTCTGGGGTGCGATACTTGCCTCGTCCCTCACGACGGTAGCCGTTTTTCTGCCCGTTGTTTTTATACAGGAAGAGGCGGGGCAGCTGTTCCGGGACATCGCAATAGCTGTGACCTGTGCTATCGTAATAAGTCTTTTTGTAGCTGTATCTGTCATCCCGATGTTTTCTAATAAGCTGTTCGGGATTAAAAACAGTAATACCTCTTTTAAGGAAAATCATTTAACAAGATTTGGCTTTTCACTTGTCGACAAGATAATGAACCTTGTTCAATTGTCCATAAAGAACTGGAAAACAAGAATAATCACTGTCGCATCACTGACCATCTTTTCCATCTTATTAACGGTGTTCCTGATTCCCAAAATGGAGTACCTTCCCCAGGGAAACAGAAATTTCGTTTACAGCATCATGGTTCCCCCTCCGGGGCTTTCTTACAATGAAAGAAAAGAGATCGGCGAAAACATATTTCACTCCGTGGGACCATACATTGGACAAAGTAATAAGGGGCTGCCGGGCATAGCGGATTTACTTTATATCGGGGCCGATCGCTTCATGTTTATGGGAGCCATTAGTAAAGAACAACAGCGTGCCGGTGAACTTGTGCCGCTCTTCACTAAAACGATTAACGACATACCGGGAATGTTTGGTATCAGTCTGCAGGCCGGCATATTCCAGACAAAATTAGGAGGTGGGAGGACCATCGTTGTTGATGTTGGTGCCGAAGATCTTAATACAATTGTTCTGGCAGCGCGCACCATGTTCGGGGCGATACGAAAAACAATACCGGGTGCTCAAATAAGACCCGTACCTTCCATAGAACTTATCTATCCTGAAATTAATATTATTCCCGAAAGGGACCGGCTGCGGGCAGTCGATATGACTGCCAGTGAACTGGGTACAGATCTGGACGTTCTCATGGATGGGGAAAAGATTAGTGTTTTTAAACAGGAAGGTCATAAAAAAATTGATCTTATCTTGAAGGCGTCGAACAAGGATTTTTCTACGCCTGAAGAACTTTACCATGCCCTTGTTTCAACGCCGGGGGGCAAAATTATACCGATCTCTTCTCTTGCAAAGCTGGAAAGAACCACGGGTGTCTCTGAAATAAGACACCTTGAAAGAAAGAGGACAATAAGCCTTCAGGTAACACCGCCAAAGACGACATCCCTCGAAGATGCAATGGATCGGATTCGTGAAAAACTCGTTCCCTATCTCAAAAGTCAGGAAGCGTTCAAAAGCGTGGATTTCACATTGAGCGGCGAAGCCGATAAGCTGACACAGACGAGACAAGCCATTCAGTGGGATTTTATCCTCGCCGCTGTTATTATCTATCTTTTAATGGCAGGGCTGTTCAGTAATTTTATATATCCCCTTATTATATTACTTACCCTTCCCATGGCGGCTGTCGGGGGATTCCTCGGTCTCAAGATTGAGAATCTTTTGATCCATCCACAGCCCCTGGATATACTGACCATGCTGGGCTTCGTCATTTTGATCGGAGTGGTTGTGAATAATGCTATACTTATAGTTCACCAGGCACTCAACAATGTCAGGATTCACGGCATGGATTATCGCGACGCCATACTCGAATCAACGAGGACAAGATTGAGACCCATCTATATGACCACTTTTACCAGTATTTTCGGGATGCTTCCACTCGTAGTGGCACCGGGACCGGGTTCGGAAATTTACAGAGGAATCGGGAGTGTCATTCTTGGAGGTCTTGCCATATCTTCCATATTCGTAATCTTTATCATACCCTCGTTGCTTATGTTCGCAATGAAGATGGAAGGGATAGAAAAAGTTGAGTGAATCTCCCCGCCTATGAGATGGGATAAGGGATAGCAGATACATGCACTTTGAAGAATGATGCTGATGTTATGACATCAATTTCCTACATGCAATTTATGGGAATAAATTGACTCCTCGTTTTCTCAATCTTCTTGACCCAATAACAAACGAAATGTTTGCTATTAAGTGATGCAACAAAGCCAGGGGCTTAACACCGGCATGATTTCCTTATCCAGGAATTGAGCTTCAGAGTTACTTGCTAAATTGGTGTTTGGTACTAAGTGATACGACAAATCAAGATCCAGAGGACCTGAATTAGAATGTCTTACCAGAAATAAAATGGCATGAATTGTTCTGCGAAACCTGGAAAAATGTTTGGCAATTGTCAAAAGGTGATCGGGATAATGTGGCTCCGGCTTTAAGAACAAACCTAAGATTTTCCGTTGTTCATGCTCCTCTATAAAAGGGTCACCATATGCTGTAAGCATACAGTCGCTTTTATCCACCATTCCAGAGGTATCGGCAACGACAACATTGTAAACTCCGGGTTCAGTGATGAAGAACTTTATAGGTTTTCCATTTTTGTCTTGAGTTTTGGAGAGCATGTTGCTTTGAAGTCGAACTATTTCTTCGCGTTTACCCGTACCATCTGATAAAAAAGAGTACATATTTTTAAGTTTTAGTTGACTTTCTATATCTTCCATTTGGCTGCGTTGTTGATTAGCACGAAGTTTAAAATAGATCTTTTTTCCGTTTTCAGTTTTTCTCAGAAAGTCAACCGATGAATCGTGATCATTAGACTGAGTTACTTCATAAATAAGCGGCCGGTTGACGGTTTCAAAGGCATAAGCAAAGGAAACTTCAATAATTAGACTTTTAAAATTGTTGATATCATTACATTTAAAAACTTCTGAAAGTAAAAGAGAATACCGTTTCGCTTCTTCAAGCCTTTCCAATTTAGTTGACAGGTTGTTAATGTCATTTCGATCTCGATCGAGATTGAAACCCAGGGTTGAAAGAGTGTTATGTAAACGCATTAAAATACTTTGCAAATCAAAACTCACTATCTTGACGTTTCCTGGGGGATGGGATATGAGGTCGCCAGATTTAACCACTATTTCAATTAGTGGGTTCGGGCCAACCTTTGAAGCCCCCGAAAGATTTACTCTACAGCATCATTGCCCAGACGATCGCGTAAATAATCGCCGGAATAAAATTCCCGATAGGTATCTTTTTGATATTCATAATGTTAACACCAATTCCGAAGATGAGAATACCACCGGTGGCAGTTAATGCATTTAATACATGGGGTTCCTTGAGAAAGAGAAGTGATGAAGCGAGAAGGGTGATTGCCCCCTGAACGATGAAGACCGGGAGAGCTGAAAAAGCGACACCAATACCGAGAGTCGACGCAAAGGCCATAGACGCAAAGCCATCGAGAAGGGCTTTGATATAGAGAGTACTCGCATCTCCCAATGTTCCATCTTGAATCGGGCCAATTATGACCAGCACACCGGTCAGATACAGGACTGATGCTGTCACGAACCCCTCAACAAACGTAGACGAATCTGATCGAAATTTCCGTTTAAGCAATTCACCGAGTTTTTCAATCCACGTTTCTATTTTTAATAATTCACCGGTAATTGCACCGAGTACCACGCATCCGATAGCTGCGATAAGGTTCTCCCCGGTAAGAGCCATCTGGAGCCCGACGACGATAACGGAAAGCCCGAGGGCATTCATGATTATCGACCTGATCCGTCCCGAAAGATGCTTTCCTCCGGCAACACCAATCATGCTGCCGGCGATGATGGCTCCACTATTGACAATTGTTCCGATCACATCAATTCCCCCACGATAATTTCCATAGCATTTTTCTCGAACGTCCATCAATAAGTTTTTAATTTAGAGTAGGGGGGGGTCTAGGGGGGGGTCAGGTCTTGCTTTTTGCCATCATGTGTGATACCTGTTCTTCATGGCACG
>CAYVXX010000033.1:0-20197 GCA_964454305.1 uncultured Syntrophales bacterium
ACCTTAGGCAGTGGTTTAATGAACGATTGCCTCAAGGAGTAAGTATAGGCACCCTGATCCGGAATGACGAGAATGTCACCTGTGTCAATTCCACTACCAAAAACTGATGTTCCCCAGATGTCATAGGGCGCACAGAGAGAACCGAAAGTTTCCAAAGAAAACTCTTTTAAAGAAGGTTTGGTAAGGTTTATGACAGGAATGAACTCGGTCAAAGGGCGTTCCCAGCCTAAGAGGTTTATACCGCCGTCAGTTATTACCGTTCGAGAGTCCTTCTTATCGATCACCGTGAGCAGGATATGCATGGCAGGCGTTGATATCCACCTGCCGGGTTCTATCCAGATCTCAAGGTCGGACAAGGGAGGTCCCTGTAGTGAAAGTGCTGCGGTGATTTCCCTTGCAAAATGGTCAAGCGGTCTGGACTTGCGGTAGTAATGTCTTGATCTGAACCGAACTCCTGGATCAAGTAACCGGATAAGCTGTCCCTTTAGGGTATTTTGTGGATTGAGCCATTCACCCTGTTCGGGCCAGAAGCCACCCCCTATATCAAGAAATTTTAAAGATTGCCATAACCTTGCTGGCACATGCCTGTGGATATAGGAACCGATTTCATTTATCATATTGATCTGAGCGGTCGGATCGAGATTCCAACTGGTATGGAACTGAATGCCACAGAGGTCCATTCCTTTTACCGCCATAGATTTTCTTAACATATCGGCCAGGTCTTTGACGGGAATTCCAAACTTTTCCCACCCCTTCTCGTGATCAGGGCGGATACGTATCCCCACTTTCAGGTTGCCTCCCAGGTCTTTTTCTCGTTTCAGAATTTTCGACAGCCTTTGCAGCTCGCCCATGCTGTCCATAAGGAGTGTTACCCTTTTCCGATTTTGAATGGCAAACATAAGCTCTTCGTCGGTCTTCCCGGGTCCACTAAAGACAATATTCCTGCAATCCATGGAGAGCGCCCTGGAAAGTTCAAATCCACTTGACACGTCAATGCCCATATCCGAAGCGATGACATGCTTGCATATTCCCGCGAAGGAGTTGCTCTTCATGGCGTAAAATGCTCGATATCGTTCAAGGTGCTTTGAGAAGGCTTCGTGAAACCTCATTATTTGCAGTGACAGGGATGGTTCATCGAAAAAATACTGGGGGGTTCCAAATTGGGAAGCGCTATCCAGAAGAATTTCTCTTTTATCCAGTATGGAATTCAGGTACTGATGAAGGACCGCTTTGGGGAGAACCTTTGCACCGCTCTTCAGTGCCCTGATGAAAAGAGGAACTAATCTCAAAATGATCTCTTTGTAACTTTCGGGGATAGATAGTTGATCAGTCTTTCCGGTATTTTTCTGGTTAGCTTCGTGCATGATTTTTCATCGCTTCTTTTGTCAGGCTTATGACTGCTTATCGTTATTGATGGAGACTCCAAGAGACTTATTAAGTTGATGGTATATAGAGATCAGATTACTGTCTGATTCGGGAGAAATAACGCAGTATCCCAGAAGTCTGTTGTCGTAATCACCGGGTGGAAAGACTGTTTTATCCCCCACTTTTTTCTTGAGGAACACCGCCTTGACCCAGGGAAGAGAGAGAATCCGGGATGGATCGAGACGGGTAATTACGCCTTCCCCGGGAGCGTAAAGATTTATGCTTGCAAATGATTCAGGCGGCATGTCTAATGTTTCTAACGGGCGGGTTTTGCCGGAAATGACGTCGAGATATGTTCCAAGAAGATCGTTTCCTGTGGCGATTTCTACAAGATCGGGGATGGAGTCTCCGCCGGGCCTTGGCGTCAATTCTATAATAACCGGATGATTGTCGTCAGTAATGATAAAATCCGCCATGAAGTAGCCCCAGGTAAAACCCAGTGAAATTGAGGCATCTTTTAGTATATTATGCAGGTCTCTCAGAACGAAACCTTCCGGATATAAAGGGGGAAACGTGTACGCGAGGATCGAACCGAATGTCTGGTCAGTAGCTTTTACCTTTCCCGTTTCTCTTAAGATTACTGTTTGTCCGTCCCGAAGTATAAAATCACAGCTGAATTCAGGCCCGGAAACGAACTCTTCAACGATCCATGAACTGCACGGCTCTATGAAATCTGACCCGTAATTAGCAGAAATCGTCCTGAAAAGAGGTTTTAATCTCCGTTTGGGAAGTTCCTCCCTCATAACCCGGACTGATTTTATAATTTCTTCTTCATTCTTACAGTGGAACAGGAGTTCACTCCCACTTCCGGAAACAGGTTTCAACACGATATCCTTCCTGACACAGCGGAAGAAATCCAGGGTTTCCTGCAAATCCGACGCGAGAGCAGCTTGCGGGGAAGGAATCCCACCGTCTTTCCATATTCTTCTTGATTCAAACTTGTTCCTTGTTTTGGCGATAGCGTCCGGTGAAGGAAAGGGCACCTTCAAATGAAGAGCCAACCTGCTTGTAACAATCAGAGATTCGCAGTCGAAGCAGGCGATACCCCTGGGAGTAAGCTTATTGACGGATAGATATTGGCAAACTGATTGCAGTGTTTCTTGAAAATTTTGAAGGGGGGCGAGGAGAACAACAGATTTCTCGATTGTTCCAAGAAGAGGATCGCTCTGAAAACTGCTGTCAATAATAAAGAATGCATCTTCAGGATATTTTCTGTGAATCTTTAACACATAGTCCGGTGTGGTCCCAACCACAAGCACTGGATCACGCCTCATGAAAATCTCTTTCCCTGGTTGTTATTATGTCAAGCATAAGTTTGTTCTCTGCTAATAAGGTTGATGGAATCATTCACCGACAATGCGTGTTCGAATTGATCTTCTTGAGTTAACGCAGGAGTTACAAACTTATAGAGCGGTTCAGGATCAAGGTGCCAGAGTTTCTTCCAGTAAAAATCACCACATAGGAAATCAACCTTTGAGACACGTTCATTACAGGCAAACTCAATGTGATACATATTTATGGCCTTGGCTATACCTGGGAACTCAGGACTGGCCCCTCCAAGGAATACCGTATATGTTCCTTGATATAATGCACCCAAATCGACGGCTACCGTTTTTCCGTCTATTTCAAGACTTACCATCCTGAGCAAGCCCTCGCGGTGTAGAAAGTGGCTAATATCTCTGAAACTATTTTTGAATCGATAATCGTACAGGTATGAATCCGATCCGAAACGTCGAATATTCATATCTATGAGCAGGTCAAAATCTTCTAATCGGTTAAAGTAAAAAGAGCTGTCTGGACCAGTTAGTGATGCAATTGTTTTATTGATGCCCTTAAATTTTTTGTTGGAAAACCTTTTACGGTAAAGTGTTATGTCAAAATCCAGATTCGGCGGATAGAGGACATAACCTGTCTCATCTACATCCAGATCCGGGATCAGAAACTCTTCAGGTACATCCATATATCTTAGATACGTTTTTTCGGGACAGGACGAGAGAAGCTCCAGAAGAAATTCCCTATTTCTTAAGTAAATGGGGGTTCGTTCGATCCAAGTCTTATCTTTCCATATCTCCCCTGGGAAAAAAACGAACGTTTCGTGTTCTTTAAGATAGGAGAGTGGCAGCATACCGGCTATACCCTCTGCGTCTTCCAGAACCAGGAAGCAGGGCTCGTAATTAAAATGCCGTTGAAAACAAAGGCGAAATTCCCACAAGTCTGATATGTTCTTGGGTCGGAAAAGAACATTCCACAGCCTCTTGCATTCGTCAAGGTCTGTTATAAATTTCCTTCGCATCATTTTGTGCTTTCTGCTTAGATGCCCCTGTTGTTTTTATTTAATCCACAGATTTCGCAGATTACACGGATTACTCTAATCATTTGAAGGGCGATGCGAAATCTGTAGGGCTTAATTCCCCGTGGCTTGCCGCGGGGTAGTTCATTTGTGGGTTACTGACGGGTAATCACCTTAAGGTTGATTCTCTCAGCCTTAAAAAAATTTTTTGCGAATTCAACGACCATCTCAGGTTTGTAAGGTTTGCAGCTAAAAACATCGAGATAAGTTGTGTTGGTATGATTGGCAAAATGTGCTGAGATAAGCGAAGTTTCTATAAGCTGTGTCATGGAATATCCTGCAACCCGTTCATCCTCGCCAAAATGAACCACCTGGGTTTCGCCAAAGCGTTTCATTTCAATCAGGTCACAAAGTTCTTTCACAAACTGTTTAATTTTTTTGTCGTTCCGAATAGTTTCGGGATTGCAGTTGTATAAATCTATACAGGAGAGCAACCCCCATGGTTGCTCAATCTCGGATTGATTTTGTTCTGCACGATTGGTCATTTTTAAAAAGTCTCCTTTAGTGTCTTAGTCTTTAAATGATTACTCTGCTGAAAATAGTTGACTTTATTTAAAATCCTACGGCTGAAGGCCGTAGTTAGGACAAGCGGATGGAACAATGAACGGAAATAATCCTTTTTATCTTTATGCACTATGGGATAATGAGGTGCATTTGCAAGTTTGACTTCCTCGACAGTATAAACAGCCTTGGGATTGAAATTTTTTATGATTATTCGCAGCATTAAAATTCCCAGTGACAGTTTTTCTTCAATATAAAACAAACATATTCCTTACCGGGAAGCCCCGTCCTTTGGACGGGGAGCTTCACTTTTTTTCAAACCGGTGTTTTATTAATGTTTTTGCCCTATCTCAGGATTCTTTTGAAAAGCACCCACCGGCCTGTTTAAACAGATTTCATACTTGCCTATGCCTCAAGTATTTCTTTTTGTCGTTATGCTTTCCCGTTTCCTGTGAGTCGATCACTTTGTATTTATTTTTCCTACATGTCGGGCAACGCTTTGGCATATCAAAACGCCTGCCCATGAAGTGTTCCTGTTCGGAAGCAGTAAAAACGAATGACTTCCCACATTGAATGCAGATAATAACTTTGTCTTTCATCTTGCTTAAACCTGAAACCAAATTACCTGATGTAACCTCAATAAATTAGCATTAGAAGAAGAAAGACGCTCCCTTCTATGTTTTTAATGCTATTCTCCTAATATTTTATATGTTTCAATAGTGATGATTCTGTTGCCGTCCTTGTCCTCACCAACAATGCCCGTTGCCGTAATGTTCTTATCTAAGAGTTCCAGCAACTCTTTTCCGATGGAATTGTCGGAAACATCATAATATCCTTCAGCCGTATCTATGGTAACGGCGACGACCTTATCATTGTCATCAAACGCTATAGCTATTACTGTCCCGACAATCGTGATTTTCTCAGCATAAGCCGTGAATGCGGTCACGCTTATAACAAACATGATTAACAGAACAAAAACCAATGCCGACAACAACTTTTTTTTCATTTCCGGTCTCCTGAGTCTTACTTGTTAAATTTTGATTTAAATATAAAGTTTACTTCTGAAATTTGGTCATTCCCCTACAAATACTTTTCTTTATGTTCGTCTTCATCAATGTATTCTTTTAAACTATATTCGCTGATCTCGATGATAATATTACCGTCTCCGTTCTCTGTCGTAGTACCAACAACTTCAACTTCTTGCTCTATCAGATCCAACAACTCTCTTCCCCTTTTATTTTGTTTAATGATATATTCCTCTTCATCAATGGTTTGGATAGCAATCTGAATGAGGTTGTCGTTATCGTCCCAATCTGAAGGGACGATAATACCGGTAATTGAGCTTTCAGCGTTCTTTTTCTCTTTCATCTTGATCATCCCTCCTACGGGACTTTTTTAACAAGGATCGAGTTCTATATTCTGCAGTTCGTCTGGATAATAAGCAACATGCGTGCCGTATTTATAACATATTGATATTTAAGGAGTTGTGCAATTAATTGCAGACAATTATCGGAACTGATAGTTCTTATAAGGACTATCAGCTATGTGGATTGATTCTTCTTGAGAAACAGTTGAAAGGGCTTGAAGGCTTTAAGTAAAAGGGAAATCATGAAGGAAACTTTAAGTTCCGGTTTTTACAATTAATCGGAACCTGTTGTTCCGATTAATTGTCATACGTGCAGGGTTTTGAAGTCTTCTTTTCTGACACCGTATTTGGTCATAAGTTTGTGCAATTGGCGAGTGCTCACTCCGGCTGCATCTGCCGATTTTTGGATATTACCTTTATGAAAAGAAAGGAGTCTTTTTAAATAGTTTCTTTCTGCAGTCTCGACAGTCTGCCGTCTCATTTCGGATAGATAAGGCAATGAACCTGAGGAAAGTTCGGAATCCGAAGTACCTGATATGAAAAGCTCATCCGGGAAGTTATCAGGTCCAAGCACTGAAGAGTTTTCAAGAATATACGCACGTTCCATAAGGTTTTCCAGTTCGCGGATATTACCCGGCCATGAGTATCGTTCAAAAGCTTCCAGAACATACGGATGTATTTCGTGAATCTGCTTCGGGTATGTTTCGTTCAACTTTCTTAAGAAAAACCCTGCAAGATGTGGTATGTCTTCAATTCTTTCGCTAAAGGGTGGAATGTCAACTGGAAACACATTTAAACGATAATATAGATCCTTTCTGAATACACCGTCCTCAACCAGTTGTTTTAAATCGACATTGGTTGCGGCGATGATTCGCACATCTGCTTCCATGCTTATTTCCCCTCCAACCCTCTGAAAAGTTTTGTCCTGCAATACTTCTAAAAACTTGATCTGTGCAGAGGGCGTCATAGTCCCTATCTCATCCAGAAAGATTGTGCCACCTTGAGCGATCTCAAACTTACCCAGCTTCCTTCGGTCAGCACCGGTAAAAGCCCCTTTTTCATGACCGAACAGCTCACTTTCCAGAAGGGTGTCGGGAATTGCACCACAATGTACAGTGATGAACTGAGCTTTCGCCCTATTACTGTGGCGATGTATGAGTTTTGCCAGCAAACCTTTACCTGTTCCTGTTTCCCCTGTTAACAAAACAGTTGTTTTTGTTAGTGCTACAGAACGAACCCTTTCAAAGACTTTTCTCATCGCCGGACTATTGGTTTTGACAACTTCAAGTGAATCCATCTGCCAGAATTTATCACGAAGATAATCCAGCTCCGATTGCATCATTCTGGATTCATAGGTGCTTTCGGTTACAAAATTAAGTTCATCTATATCAACGGGATACGTAAAATAATTGCTTGCTCCGGCTTTGACGGCCATAACGGCCTCCCGGATCCTTTCTTGAGATGACATAACAATAATTTCAATATTGGGAAATATATGCCAGAAGGGTTGAAAGGCGTCTTTATAATTGATGCGTCCGTTAACAGAAGCTGATCCGGATTGAAGGAGTTCTACGTCAATAAAGAGAATTTCGTAACGTTTTTTTCCGAACAGATCCAGACAGGATTCCCTGGTAGTCGCTACATCAACTTTATATTCTAACCGAAAGCAGTTTTTAATCGGCTCGTAAGCCATCCGGTTATTAGAAGCAACAATAATGGATTCCATTTAATCCTCACCTGTGTGATATATAATAAACACTAAGCATTTTGACCGGGAGCGCACCCGCAAGCCCCGTCTTGCCTGCCTGTGCCGGACACGTCAGACAGGTGGCGGGGAGCTTCACTTAAGATTTATCTGAAAAAGAGGCATTATAAAGCCATGTTTTTAACTTCTAGTCAATATTTTTATTGTTCTGTTTTTATTTGTATTTAAGGAAATTTGCCACCGTGCTTCTTACGAGGGGCGGATCGAAAGACTCTAGATAATAAATAATCTCAGGGATGGCCCTTTTTTGCAATGATTACGGAGTCGGTTTTTGCCATTCATGAAAAAAAGCGGGCCTTAAGGGGTCCCATCTACCGACGAGGCGATCAAATGAGGGGTGAGACAATGTCTTTTTAAAAATTTTATAGTAATAGAGTTCCTCAACTGACGATAGCAGGGGATTGCCTTCCACGCTGTTGAACGCTTTCAAATCGTTTTCTGATATTACTTGCTCTGCCTGCTGGCGCATGATGTACGCCACGCCGGAACCCTGGGCGAAGAATCGTTTTGTCTGATAGATGATGTGTCCCGGAAGACACCCTTCGAATGCCTTGCGGACAATCCACTTGCCCGTCTGTTCCTTGCCGTGGATCTTGTACTCCAGGGGAATCTTCAGAGCGAAGTCCATAACGCGGGCATCGAGGAAGGGCGTTCGACTTTCAAAGGAATTGGCGGCATTCAGTCTGTCCAGTCTCTGCAGTGCCGTGTTATGTGCTACGTTGATAAGGTTATCAATAATACCGGCAAGTTCTTCGGAATTGTTTGCCTCTTTGTACTGGCCATCATATCCGCCGAAGAATTCGTCCGCTCCTTCGCCGGTAAAAACGCAGTTTGCTTTACCTTTAATGAAACGTCCGGCCAGAAAGTTGGCAATCGCCCCGTGGACGCAGCTTTCTTCATACATTTCCTGGTGGTGAATTGCCAGGGGCAGTATTTCGTTGATCTCCTTTTCACCGAACATCAAAATATGGTGGTTAACACCTAAGTGGGCGGTGACATCCTTCGCCAGAGGAAGGTCCTGTCCTTCCTCCATACTCACGGTGAAACATTCGATATCCGGTTTTATCTCGTGGGCCATCCAGGCGATAAGGCTGCTGTCCAGGCCGCCGCTTAAGAGAATTCCGGTGACGGTATTATCTCTCATGCGCTTTTCCGTCGCTTCTATGAGAAGTTCCTTCACCACTTTTCTGGCCTGTTCAAAATTCTCGAATTCGGGGGTTACAACGGCTTCGTCCTTATATTTCCGGAATCCCAGTTCACGGGAGTAAACATAGCCAGGCGGAAATTCCCTGACATCGATGCTGATATCGACAAGAGCTTTGGCCTCGGAGGCAAAACACAGGTTTCCTTTCATGTCATGGCCATAGTAGAGGGGCTTAATCCCCGCCCAGTCGCGAGCAAGGATCAATCTGCCGCCGTCACATACGGCGCAGGAAAAATCTCCGTCTATTTTGCCGGCGAACTGGTGTCCGAACTTCTTATAGAGCGACAGCACGGCCTCGGCGTCGGTCATGTCACCTTTTCTGGTATTGTATATCCTCCCGTCGAGGGCAACCGCCATCGTGCCGTCCGACGCATAATGTGAACCGTCCTTGCAGTCTGCTCCCATGTTCAGTTCGTTGCACCCGATGTTGACGTTGCCATTTTGGTATATCCATGTATCGTGGGGACCTCTATGCTTGATCCTTTCGAGCATGTTTCGTAAGGTGCCGTTGTCTTCACCTAATATTCCGGCAATTCCGGCCATGATTGAATCTCCTGTTTTATGATTATATTATATACTGTCGGTGCGTATGTTATGCCTGGAACGAGTCAAGTACCTTGACAGCTTGGAAGCCGTCGGAGCAATAAGCGTCAGCCCCGATCTCACGAGCGAATTCATCCGATACGGCGGCGCCGCCGATCAAAACCTTGACTGTATCCCTGAGGCCGGCCGTTTTCAATTCCTCAATGACTTCACCCATAACCAGCATTGTTGTCGTCAACAGCGCTGAGAGACCGAGGTATTCGGGCTTGTTTTCCCGTACATAGTCCACGATCTTTTCTGTCGGCACATCAATGCCCAGGTCTTCCACGTCATAACCTGCACCCTTGAGCAGGATTGCGACAATGTTTTTTCCGATGTCGTGAATATCCCCCTTAACGGTTACAATCGCAAACTTGCCTTTCGATTTGATGTCGGCATCCTCAAGAAGAGGTTTCAGGATATCCATAGCGGCGCTGACCGCTTCGGCTGAGGCAAGCATATCCGGTATGTAGTATTCTTTTGCGTTGAATTTATCACCGACAATTTCCATTCCGGCAGTCAGGCCGTCGGCGATTATTTCCTTCGCGGGAATGTTTTCGTCCAGTGCCATTTGGGTCAACTCTTCGACCCCGGGGCCGGTCAGGCTATCATCTATTCCTTCGTCATCCTGGGTCATTCTCCCCTGGATAACATTTTCCTTCAAAACGGCAATAATCTCTTCGCTCATTCTTATCTCCCTTCTGCATATGTGTTCAAACGTGGCAAAAGCCCTGGTATTTCATTGAATATTCTTGATGTTATTTCACGATCAATATGGTTCACCGGTTTTGCGATAAGCTCATTCATTCTGTCATAGGCAAGGGCAAATACATCGTCGGTTTCTCCATCCCCTTCAAAGGGGTAGGGAGGTGAAATCTCACCGGTGCGCATCACTTTTCTGATATAACTGATGAACAGCTTCTGCGGTGTTTGCACTACTTTTCTAATCTGGGTCAGCACGTCATTGATCTCGGTCTCATCGATCCGCGGCGGTTTCAGGAAGAATTTCATCATCTGGAAATGGGCGTCGTCCAAGACCGCCTGGAGCAGGCAGAAAACAGAATTACAGTCGAGAAGACCGTACGCGCAGTGCAGGTACTGGGGGCCGCTCAACGTTACCAGGATATCGGAAAACAATCGTTCAATAGATGATTGCTGTCCCGGTGTTTTCGAGTCGCAAACGCCCGATGTGGAGTAATTCGGTATCTTGTAGAAT
This sequence comes from uncultured Syntrophales bacterium, assembly GCA_964454305.1. Classification (GTDB taxonomy): domain Bacteria; phylum Desulfobacterota; class Syntrophia; order Syntrophales; family JADFWA01; genus JAUSPI01. The sequence goes on from CAYVXX010000033.1 coordinate 10,410, forward strand.
CGTGCCAGCTGGACACAGTCAACGTTATACTGACTGGTTTCGATAGCTCCATACGAATCGCTCAGGGTATCCATCCGTGTTCTCACGGGAACACTCCCGTAAATAACAGGAGTTCCCCTGTTGACAAGTTGTCCCAGGGTAATTCCTGCAAGGACTTCCGCATTTATCAGTGCCAGAATCCCTGCCTCTTTAATAGGAGCGGAACTTCCCGCCTGGGGCGAAGATGAAACCACCACGGGAAGGCCCTTCCGGCAGATCTCGATAAATGTCTCAGTTGTGTCGTCAACAAACTGCAGGGGACTCTTGACCAGACAGGTGATAAATGAAATGATCGGGTTTTTTATAAGTTCTTCTTCTCCGCCGGCGATGAGCCTCGCCATGTTTACCACGTTGTCCAGCTGATTCAGGCTCGTGAGGCCCGCCTGAACATGCTTGGTCGTATTGTTTAGAGAGGCGAAGAATTTATTAACGTCTTTGTTTTCCTCCGTGATGTCCCGGTCCTGGATATTGACGTTACGTATAAAGCCGTCCAGTGTTTCCAGGTGTTCACAGACATGTGCCGATTTGCAGAGATCCGCAACTGTTCCGCGACGGGGAATAAATTCGGGTACACGGATCTCAACGGTGGAATCGGACTTTTTGGTATATGTCTGAAAATCAACATCCAGCCAGACATTTGTCTCCGAACCGGATACAAAATAGACCCGCGGGTCTTCTCCATGCATGACCAGGGCATTGTCAGGGTTTCTTGCACCCAGTGTAACCGTTTTGGGTGCGTTTTCGAGCGCCTCGAGAACGAGAAATTCTGGGATTTTGATCAGCCAGTGTGGAGGATCACCTGATGCAGCCGCCGATACGTCCGCTCCTGAAGCGGCGAATATATCTGCGGCCTTTTCATTGAAACAGATCAGGCCGGGATCCCTCAGGATCTCTAAAGATGCCTGATGAATACGTTCTATCTGTTGAGTATTTAATCTTTCGTAAGGGTTATTGACTAAGATTCCTTCTCGCGGCACGGTGCCGACCTCCTTTGTATACGTTTCACTTGTATTGTTTTAATCTTCCAGCAGGCCTTTTCGGTGAGCCTTGATAAAACCCTTGCATAAGGGGTCTTTGTCAGTGAGCATGTCTGCCACCCTCACGAGGCTCATTAATTTCTTGTCGAGGGGATTTAATATTGCTGCATCGAGGCCTGCCGACGCCGCCATGAGCATGAACGAGCGATTAACAATACCCCTGTTCGGAAGGCCAAAGGAAATATTGCTCAGCCCCATCACCGTCTTGGCTGTTGGATAACGGGTTTTAAGCTCTTCAATGGTCCTGAGTGTGACCAGGGCCTGTGTCGTGTCCACTGAAATGGGTAGTACCAGGGGGTCAAAATATATTTGATCCTCTCTGACTCCAACCCGCGAGAGATGCTCTACAATGATTTCAGCGGCCTGGAGACGCTCATCAACGGTTCGGGGTATGCCTCCTGCTTTCATTACGAGAGCAACCAGTGATGCCTGACGTTCCGCTGCCAGGCGACCGACGGTTTCAAGTCTGTCAGGTTCGGCATCGACAGAGTTTATCATGACCGTTTTACCGCGGTATCTCCCAAGGGCGGCCTTCAAGACGGCCGGGTCATCACTGTCGATACAGAGGGGTTTTTCCACCACGTCCTGCACGAGATCGATTAACCACTCGATGATCGTCGTTGCGCTTTCCCGCGCATTCTGACCTACACCGGCATTGACATCGATGAGATCTGCTCCGGCTTCAGACTGGTCTTTTGCAAGATTAATCAGAAATTCCTCGTTCTTGTCAGTTATCGCCTGTCCGACGGATTTGATGGATGCGTTAATCTTTTCACCAATTATCAGCATAGGGTTTCCTTCTATGGTAATATTACTCCCGGTATCTCTTTTATCAGGAGTTTTTTCATCTTTTCCGGGATATAATTTCGGGGTTGACTGTTGAGAACTTCTCGAGCCTTCTCCGCAGCCCTCGTCCGTGTGTCTTTTGCTCCGTTAACTTCCCACTGGGGTCGATCTTCCTTATCGCTTAGTTGGGTGAAGTATTGTTCCGTTCGCATAAAATGGCGCGTATGACGTGAAGATACATAGTGTCCCCCCGGCCCCGATTTCTTTATCAGATCGAAAGCCAGGGTTTCATCGTCTACCTGGATACCTTCCACCGCTCGCATGACCATACCGATAATTTCATTATCGATCACGAGTTTGTCGTAGGAGGCTGTCATGCAGAATTCGAGAAATCCGGCAGCATCGTGGATAAAGTTGCCCCCCGCCAGGGCAACCAGGAGATTTGTAATAGCCGATTCATATCCCGCTTGGGCATCATTGACTTTCGAATCGGACATGCCTGCCGTTGCGTAATAAGGAAGCTTGTAAAATTGAGCCATTTGAGCTCCCGCTGCGTTCAATAGTCCCATTTCAACAGCGCCGGACAGATACTTCAGCGTTCGAAGATCTGCGATGGACGCGACAGAACCGTAGAGTGTCGGAGCCCCCGGACTTGTGAGCTGAGCAAGCATGACCCCGGCCAGTGTATCCACATTGAGCACGACAAGGTTACCAGCAAGTGTAATCGGTGACGTTGCGCCACACAGGGGTTCTGCCGGAACGACAACAGGAATACCTTTGCGAGCCGCCTCCATGGTAAGTTGCGAATAATGTTCATCAAGCCTCAGGGGACTGACCACGCAGGTTACCATGGAAATAAACGGCCGTTCCTTGAGTTTTTCGGGACTGCCCGCGATATATTCAGCCATCTTGATGACGTTTCTTACACCATCAACGGTGTAGACACCACCCATGATATGCTTCCGTGTGTAATTCAGGGCCGTTCCGAATCGATTAACATCAACATCTTCACCGGGAAGTTCGTTCGGGTACACGTTGAGCATATAAAAGTGAATATTATCGAGAATATCGACAAGACGTGCCATGTTTTTAATGTCTTCGAGAGTTGCTCGTCGTGAATCATTCGATCCCGGTTCCTGAACATTCAGCGCTGTTCCGCCGGTACCCATATAGACCTTATTCCCGCCGATTTCACAGTCCAGTTCGCCGTTTTCCGCTCGTCCGCACAATAAGATAACAGAGGGTGCTTTGTTGATTAGCTCCTCCGCAAGATCTTGCGGAATTTTCACAATCCGGCTGTTCTCATTTACTTCTGCTCCGGCATTACGGAATAGTTCCCTCGCCTCGGTGAAGTTTACCTGTATTCCTATCTCGGCAAAGACCCTGAGACTCGTTTTATGTATCTTTTCAATATCTTGATCGGTAATAGGGCGATATTGTCCTCCTGACAAGCCTCTTCGTACCTTCAATTTTCACTCCTGTATCTGCATATTTATCCGTTTAGTGTTTTTGAGAATATAAAAGTGAGCGTATTACTCGTAGCGAAATTGTTGAACCGAACAGCAAGCGAATTAAATCAACAATTCTTCAAAGAAGAATAACGATAGTAATTTCTTTAAAAGTCGAAGATTTTTCTTCGAACTGAACAGCGAGCGCGTTCCCCGTTGCTTGCTGCGGGGAGCTTCAATCTTCTACCTGTTCTTATTGTCTTCTACCGATGCAATTTTTTTTGCTGCACTCCGAACACGGATTATAAGGTAAAAATGAAGAATCCGTATCAGGAGGCAGAATGCCGAATATCCCTGAAATCGATTTGCGGGGCTGCATAAGGCAGGAATCCGTCAATTCAACACCTGTCGGATGGGGCTCGAAAAAACTGAAGAGCTTTTTCTGGTCTTTAATAGACCAATCGCAGTAGCCTGGGCTGAAACGGAAGGTAACTTCCCTGCCTTTCGATTTATATCGTTCCCTCATAGCTTGATAAAACTCCTCGACCATATTTTCTATTGTCACCGACCCCATGGAATCGAGAATATATGCCTTTGAGAGATAATTTTCCTCTGTAAATTGGGCGATCTTTTCTTCAATGCCATCGCCGATGGTAGCTATAAAAAAGATTATTTCATTACAGTCTTTCATGGTTTTTTCGAGATTTGAACTTGTAAATGATAAACCTCCCTCAACATAAACAACTCCATTATCAGTCGATTTGACCTTTCCGATCCGGTAGGAGAAACGAGGTTTAATGATATCTTTTAACTTAATTTCCAGTTTGTCTATTTTCATTTTGACAGAGTGAGATAATTTGCGATGCTTCCTGCCGCCCAAACGCCGGATCAGGTCATGCCTGTTAAAATATTTATTAACCTTTGAAAAATGTATGTGTTTCATTTTATTAATATTATTTACGTTATTTTGCTGATATTGTACTTTTTGTTTAATGCTCAAAAAAAAAGAGCCCTCTGGTACTTGGATTTTCTCGAACAATTCTAAAACTCACAAAACTTACAATCAGAATATGCTCTCTGAGCTTAAATAGTAAGTTTGCGGGTTTTTTGTCTTACCTACTCCCCCTGTTCGTTCGTATCCACATCCAGACGGATGGTAGATATAGCGGGCAGGTTTGACAGGAATTGTTAGTGAAAAAATCTTTGTTAGTTCCAAGAGCCCTATTCCCATGTCTTTCAAAAAAGTTAATTATGTTTATACAGGAAATCATTTCTTTTGTCAAGTCTCACAAAGGGAATAAAAACAAGAACTTATGAAGGTACGTGAAAGTGTCATATTTTGTAATCGGGGACAAATGGGGCTGCGACGGCTTTAGTGCATCTGTTTTTTGGGGAAGTTCTTTTGAAATTGTTTGGCTTTATGTTACAGTAAAAAACCCAATCTAATTAACGTTTCATCAAAATCCGGGAAAAGAGATGGAAGAGAAAAATTTAGAAAAGGATTTAAGGGAGATAGTCGGAGATCGGGTAACTACCAGCGATTTTGAGAGATGGTTCTATACGAGTGATCTTATGCCTATCCCCGGAATGATAAAGTCTCTATTCAGGACAATGCCTGCAGCCGTGGTTAAACCGGGGACGGTGCAAGAAGTTGGTGACGTTTTGAGTTATTGTTCTTATAAAAAAATAGCTGTTGTGGCACGAGGCGGGGGTTCTTCCGGCCTCTTTGGTGCGGTACCCAAAAAAGGCGGCGTTGTATTGGATTTAACCGATTTGTCAAAAGTTATTGAGGTCGATCGGGTGAGAGAATCGGTAACCGCAGAGTCAGGTATAACATGGTGGGAATTAGATAGAACGCTGAAAAGTGAGGGGCTAACGGTCAGAAGTTACCCGTCCAGCGCCAAATCGGCAACTGTCGGCGGGTGGATGATGGGCAATGGTCTTGGAATAGGCAGCTTGAAATACGGGTCCCTCTTTGATCAACTCTTATCTGCCCAGGTAGTGCTTTCTGATGGGACAGTGAGAGAATATGCGAGGGGACAGGGGTTGGAATGGTTTTTTGAGTCCGAAGGAATGCTGGGGATAGTTACCAAAATTTCCCTTAAAATTCGAAGGCTTCCAAATGTAATCTCACATCATTTGATCTATTTTAGTGACATGGAAGACCTCTTTGGCTTTCTTGATCCGTTGGTAAGGACGGCACCCTGTCCCTACGCCGTTGAGATTTTTGATCACAAATACCTCGTACTTCTTAAAGCGTCCGGCTATCGGGTAACGAACTTCGGTCCCCGAAGCGGCATTGTGCTGGTTACCTATGATGGTGAAAAAAAAGAAATTGAAGAAGGTAAAAGTACTGTAAACAAACTGCTCCAGCGTCACTCCGGCAAGGAAATAGAAGGCGCAGAGGACGAATGGCAGCAGAGATTCAATATGCTAAGGATCAGGAGGAATGCTCCTACTGTAATTCCTACGAGCCTCCATGTCCCCTTGAATAACCTGAAGCAATTTTATTCCGGTCTTGAGAAACTGGATAAGAGACCTATCGGCCTTTTAGGACATGTAGTTTCCAGCGATGAATGCATGATGATGCCGATGGTGGTGAGCAATGAAATGAAAATGGCGGAGTATCTCCTTGCTCTTCACACTCCACGGGAGCTTTCCAACTTGGCGATATCTTGTGGCGGTAAACCAGGTGGTGGGGTGGGTGTATGGAATGCCCCATATAAGAAGCAAATATTATCCAAACAAAGAATAGAAGAGATTAAGAAAAGGAAAAAGGAGCTTGATCCCCATGGCATCCTGAATCCTGGAATGTGGGTTGATTCACTGTTACTTTTCAACCCGGACATCTATCAGATTGCCATGGCGGTTGTTTCTGCAGCAGACAGGATAATCCCCGGAAGAGCGAGGAGATACGAACAAGAGGGTTTCCTGGAAGAAATTATTGCCTGCAATCAATGTGGTTACTGCATGAATTACTGTCCAACCAGGGAGGAATGGATTTCTTCCACACCCCGCGGCAGGATTCTTATGACGAAGGATTTGGTTGGAGGACACTCCTTGAATCATCAGAAAATAATTCCTGAGTACGTAAAATCAATCTTTCAATGCACCCTGTGCGGCAGATGTGGAGTCGGCTGCAGTGCTGATATCAAACCAGAGGAGATGTGGAGAGGATTGAGGAACAATCTTGTGCAGAACGGCTTTGAGCTTGAATGTTTGAAAGACTTGACAAGGAATATTTCCGAAGTGCAAAATATTGCTTCAAAACCGAATGATCAGAGAGCGAATTGGACAAAAAGGTTGAATTTTCCGTACGAATTTGGAAAAAAGAGAGGGGCAAAGGTTATCTATTTTGTTGGGTGTATAACGTCCTTTTACCCGGCGGTTCAGGACATAGCCCGGTCATTTGCCCGGATACTGGATTCAGCGGGTGTGGACTTTACCATTCTTGGCGATGAGGAGTGGTGTTGCGGTTATCCATTGCTGGTGGCCGGCCATGAGCAGGATGCAGCGAAGTTCATGGATCATAATATAAGCAAGATAAAAGAATTAAAGGCAGAGAGCATGGTGATGACCTGCCCCGGATGCTACCGGATGTGGTCTGAAGAGTATTATAATATTACCGGTAAAAGGGTGCCGATTGATATTTTTCACTCAACACAGTTCATAGCAAGGCTCATTGAAGAGGGCAGTATACAGTTCGGAGAACTGAGCGACAATATTGCCTACCACGATCCCTGTGATCTTGGCAGAAACAGCAAAATATTTGATGAGCCTCGTTACATACTCGACAAGATCCCCGGTCTTAATTCCGTAGAATTGAGAGATAGCCGGGAGTATTGCAATTGCTGCGGATCAGGAGGAAATCTCCTGGTATCAAATCAGGAACTTTCCCTTGATATCGCGAGGCGCAAGGTCCACGAATTTCTTGATACAGGCGCTCAGACCTTGGTAACGGCATGCCCCTCATGTATACGTTCTATAAATATGGCTAAAGTGGCGGAGAAAGCTCGGTTCAATGTACAGGATATTTCCCAGACGGTCTGGGAGGCCATGTCAAATTTGGCAAAATAATCGGCAAAACATATTGACAGAATTATTGCTTTGAACATATTGTGTGATGGGAGGAGAAGACGATGCACGAAGAAATAAAGAACACTCCTTTGCATGATTGGCATCTCTCGCATGGTGCCAATATGGCCGTTTTCGGCGGTTATGATATGCCGCTCTGGTATCCCTCGGGTGCAAAGAAGGAACATTTAACGGTTCTTACAAATGCCGGCATTTTCGATACAAGCCATATGGCCGTTATTATGGTTACCGGTACAGACGCTTTTGAATTGCTCCAGATGTGCTTTACCAAGGATCTGAATGCCTGTGTGGGCAAAAAGAAAGCCCCTTTAAAACCCGGTAAGTGCGTCTATGGCGCTTACTTGAACGAACGTGGTGAACTAATAGATGATGCCATCGTGTCCCAGATAGAGCATAATATTTACATGATCGTCGTAAATGCCGGTATGGGGGGCGACGTTACACGTCATATGATCGACCATGCCGGCTTACGAGACGTTGAGATAATAGATCTTACAGACAAAATTGGCAAGATAGACATCCAGGGCCCTATGGCTGCCGGTATCCTCATGAACGTTCTGAAAGAACCGGAAGAAGTTTTTGACGAGATGTTCTACTTCACGTTTAAGGGTCATTTCGATAGTACATCCACTTTTGCCGGTACGGTGAGCCTTACCGACGGCACGCCTCTTCTGCTTTCCCGGACCGGCTATACCGGGGAGTTTGGCTTTGAAATCTTTGTGAACCCTGATCATCTTATCGGGACCTGGGAAATGATCCTGGCGGCGGGCAAGAAGTATGATCTTATTCCGTGCGGTCTTGCTGCCAGGGACTCGTTAAGGGCAGGAGCTTTGCTTCCCCTCTCCCACCAGGATATAGGGCCATGGCCGTTTGTTAATCACCGCTGGCTTTTTACCCTGCCTTATAACGACGACGGAACAGATTTTACCAAGAAGTTTATAGGTGCCGAAGCCCTTCATAATATAGAAGAATCAGAACACACATGCGCTTTTGCGGGCTATGATCTCCGTAAGGTTTCCACCCATGACCCCGCAGCGTATGTGCTGGACGCTGCCGGTAATGAAATCGGAACGGTTTTAACGTGCGTGAGTGATATGGCAATCGGGCGTTACGGTGATCGGATTTACAGCATTTCCAGCCCCGACAAACCTGAAGGTTTCAATCCGAAAGGACTCTGCTGTGGATTTGTCAAGGTGAAACCGAAGCTGCTTCCGGGTCAAATCGTGGAGCTCAAGGATAACAGGCGGAAGATAAAGGTCATGATAGTAGATGACATTCGCCCGGATCGTACCGCACGCCGGCCGATAAAAGAGATGTTGAAAACTTAGAGTTCTGAACTCAGAACTTTGAACTTTGAACTCGAAACCAAACAAAAGGAGGGACCAGTGAAAGAGATCAGTGATTTAATTTTACCCGATGATGTTCGCTATGCGGAAGATCATGAATGGGCCAGGCCCGAAAGTGAAAAGGTAAGGGTTGGAATCGATGACTATGCCCAGGATCAGCTCGGAGACATTGTGTTTGTCGAACTGCCTCAGGTGGGCGATACCCTTGAGAAAGACGAAGTGTTCGGGACAGTGGAATCAGTCAAGGCCGTTTCCGAATTGTATATGCCGATCGGCGGAGAAATCCTCGCTGTAAACACTGCCCTTGAAGAATTCCCTGAACTGTTAAACAGTGATCCGTATGACGACGGATGGATGATTGATGTCATACCCAGCGATCCGGATGATTGGGATGCCCTCATGACCAAAGATGCTTATATTGAAGCGCTTAAAGGGGGGAAATAAATGCGTTACTTACCTCATACCAGTGAAGATATCACTTCGATGCTGGAAGAAGTGGGGGTGGATGATCTCGACGGCCTTTTTTCGACGATCCCTGAGGACTGCCGTCACAGGGGTGATCTCAATCTGCCGGAGCCATTGACCGAGTGGGAATTAAACGACCGTATGGGTGCTCTTTCAGACAGTATGGCTGTTTCTCCGGAATACAAAATGTTTATTGGTGCGGGCAGTTATGAACATTATATTCCGGCATCGGTCTCAAATCTCCTTGGCCGTTCAGAGTTTGTTACATCTTATACCCCCTACCAGCCGGAAATAAGCCAGGGGACATTACAGGCGATTTATGAGTATCAGACGCTTACCGCCCGGCTTCTCGGCATGGAAGTGGCAAATGCGTCGATTTATGATGGCGCTTCGGCCCTGGCTGAAGCACTGCTGATGGCGTTCCGGATAACTAAAAAAAGAAAGGTTGCCATTTCATCTCTTATTCATCCTCTCTATCGTCGTGTGGTTCAAACCTATCTTGAACCATCCGGTTATGAAATTGTGGAGCTTCCATATCTTGACGATGGCAGGACCGATCTTTCGAGGCTTGC
>CAYVXX010000033.1:20297-23548 GCA_964454305.1 uncultured Syntrophales bacterium
GGCCGCCTGGTAGGCAAAACCACCGACCTGGACGGCAAAAGGGGATTTGTTCTGACGCTTGCCACAAGGGAGCAGCATATCCGCCGTGAGAAAGCGACTTCCAATATCTGCACCAACAACAGTCTCTGCGCCCTTGCGGCTGCGATGTATATGGCTTCTATAGGCGGTACCGGGATGCGGGAACTTGCCATGCTCAACTATGACAAATCCGAGTATCTTAAATCGGAATTGAAAAAAGCAGGATTCAAAATAAACTTTGAAAGTCCTACCTTCAATGAGTTCGTTGTGGAATTCCCCGCAGGTTTTGAGAAAACTTACGAGCGTCTCTTGGAGAAGAAGATAGTGGCGGGCCTTCCGCTTGCTCCCTACTATCCGGAACTTTCCAGCCACTACCTTTTATGTGTAACGGAAACAAGAACCAGAGAAGACATAGACGTACTGGTCAGGGAGGTGAAATCATGAAAGAATCTTTAGGCACTTCCGGCCTGATACTTAATGAGCCTCTGCTCTGGGAAAAAGGCAAGAAGGGACGGCGGGGCTTTTCAATTCCCCGGCGTGACGTTGAGTTCTCTCCCCTGAATGAAGACCTTGCAGGTGAAGGCCCGGACTTTCCTGACCTTTCCGAGGTGGACGTGGTACGCCATTATACAAGGCTCTCTACGTGGAATTTCGGGGTGGATACCGGCATGTACCCTCTCGGTTCATGCACTATGAAGTACAATCCCAAAACCAATGAAAGACAGGCAGGCCTTCGAGGATTTACCGGGGCTCATCCCCTTCTTCCGGCCGGTTTGTCGCAGGGGACGCTTAAACTGATGTTTGAGCTTGAACAGTATCTTTCGGAAATCACCGGAATGGACGCTGTCACCCTCCAGCCGGCGGCCGGAGCTCATGGGGAATTTACCGGGATGCTCGTAATTTACGCTTACCATAAGAGCAAGGGTGAGCGACGTTCGAAGATCATCGTTCCCGATACCGCGCACGGCACGAACCCTGCCAGCGCAATGCTTTGTGGTTACCAGTCCGTGCCGGTGAAATCAAATGAACAGGGAATCCTTTCTCCCGAAGCAGTGGCTGGCGTTATGGATGAGGATACAGCGGGAATTATGGTGACCAATCCCAACACGCTCGGCCTCTTTGAGGAAAACATCAAAAAAATAGCCGAGATCGTCCACGCAAAAGGCGGGCTCGTCTACTGTGACGGAGCAAATATGAATGCCGTTATGGGCATCGTACACATGGGCGAGATCGGAGTCGACGTGCTTCACCTGAACCTCCACAAGACCTTTTCGACTCCCCACGGAGGTGGGGGGCCCGGTTGCGGACCGGTCTGTGTCAAGAAACACCTTGAACCGTTTCTTCCTGTTCCCCGCGTGGTTGAGGAAAATGGCAAATATTCACTTTCTGAAGATTTTCCTGAATCTGTCGGCAAACTGCATGCCTTTTATGGAAATTTCGGTGTCATGATAAAGGCTTACAGTTATATCCTGAGCATGGGTCCCGGAGGCCTTAAGAAGGCCAGCCAGCTGGCTGTACTGAACGCCAATTACATCAAGGAAAAGTTGAAAGGGGTATTTCATCTTCCCTATGACAGGCCCTGTATGCATGAGTGCGTCTTTTCCGACGAGCTTCAAAAGGCCGACAAGGTTACAACCCTGGACATGGTGAAGCGCCTTATGGATTACGGCTATCATCCGCCCACCATCTATTTCCCGCTTGTAGTGCACGGTTCGATTATGATCGAACCCACAGAAACAGAATCCAAAGAGGACATCGATCTTTTTATTGAAGCGCTAAAAGCCATAGCACTGGAAGCAAAGGAAAATCCGGAGCTACTGCACAATGCCCCAGGACGATGCAAGGTAAGAAGGCTGGATGAGACAACCGCGGCACGAAAACCGTGCCTTGCCGGGTAAGCCCATTGAGAGGTCAGCTCGAAACAGACTCCATAACAGTCGGAGATTCCCCGCAGCTTGCTGCGGGGAGCTTCAATTACCCCCCCTGAAATCGCATTCCATTCATTTTAAATACAGCAAAAAATGTTCTGCACATAATTTCAAAAAAATTTCAAAAAAATTTAAAGAAATAACTTGTATTTTTAAAAAATTGGTTTACATACTCCCACTAATTAGGAACGAAAAAAAACAATAGGAGGAAAAGTAAAAGAAATGGACTCGCTCGCTTTCCAGAAAGAGGAGTTAAAGAGTGCGGAGGACGATCAACCCCCAGGTAGTATAATGGGCAAACCGGTGCATCCGGTTTTCTCTAATTTAACCACCCAAATTCACCGGATTAAAGAAAGACCATTTGTCATTAGTAAACAAGCCGGGATATTCTGCCAGAAGTTTTTCCCGGGAGTCACGGAAAGTAACTGGAATGATTGGCGATGGCAGATCAAAAACAGTATTACAAATTTAAAGGAATTAGAAAAAATTATTTTACTTACCCCAAAAGAGAGAAATCCAATTACCGATATTAGTAATTCCCTTCCCTTACGTATTACTCCTTATTATGCAAGTTTGCTTGATCCGGATAACTTTGAGCAGGCAATTCGCAAGGCTGTGGTGCCAAGAGAAGATGAGCTGTTAATCTCAGAGGGAGAGGCGGGAGACCCCCTTGGAGAGGAGCATGCGAGTCCTGTACCTAATATTGTCCACCGTTACCCGGACCGTGTTCTCCTGCTTTTCACAGATGTATGTTCCACCTATTGCAGGTATTGCACGCGTTCACATATGGTGGCAAAAAATAAAAAACGCTTCAGTAATGCTGTTCTATTGCGCGCGATTGAGTACATCCGTCAGAATCCCGATATCCGCGATGTGCTTATTTCCGGGGGCGATCCCTTGACCTGTTCGGATTCTCAATTGGACTTTATGTTATCCGAGTTACGAAAGATCCCGCATGTGGAGATTATCAGGATCGGAACAAAAGTGCCGGTGGTTTTGCCTCAACGCATCACCAAGTCCCTTGTTAGGGTGCTTAAAAAGTATCATCCTCTCTTTCTGAGCATACACTTTACCCATCCGGATGAAATCACTCCTGAAGTGACAGAGGCCTGTTCCCGACTGGCTGATGCGGGGATACCACTGGGAAGCCAAACGGTGCTCTTAAAAGGCATTAACGATAACGTAGAGACAATGAAACGTCTTGTTCATGGCCTTCTTAAGATTCGTGTGCGTCCTTATTACCTTTATCAGTGTGATCCCATCCTCGGATCCGGGCATTTTCGTGTTCCCGTAGAAGAAGGATTG
>CAYVXX010000034.1:0-23457 GCA_964454305.1 uncultured Syntrophales bacterium
GAATGATCTGGGTGATCGGAATTTCTGTTTCTTTTGCCAGACGAAAAAGATAATCCAGACGCCGCTCTCCATGCCCTATATGGAGATGAAGGATTCCTGCTTTCCCTCCTAGCATACCTCCTACGCGGCATTCAGCAGCCAGTTGAGCAATCTGTTCAAAGGTAGGCTGGGAAGAGCGATGATCGGAAAGAGCAACTTCTCCTGCGCCTATCACTTTATCGATTAGCACCAAATCAGAGCGGACGTTCCCTGTAATTGTTGTAACTGGTATTTGGTAAGAACCTGTATAGATAAAAGTTGTGATTCCCTCTTTTTCCAATGCCCGAGCTTTTGCCAGTAAAGATTCCACGTGACGAGTTGTTCCATCTGTGCCCAGGCATCCTACTACAGTGGTCACACCATGACTAATTATTTGGCTAAGAGTAATTTCAGGAGCACGAGTCGATGGGCCACCCTCTCCTCCTCCTCCGAGAAGATGAACGTGGGCGTCGATAATGCCCGGAATAATTTTTTTGCCTGTAGCATCAATCTTTTGGACATCGATTCCTTGGATATTTATATGTCCGGGCTCTTCAAGTGCGATAATCTTTTCTCCGGCAATCAAAATGTCCTTTATACCTAAGGGGTCAGGAGAATAAATTTTGCCTTGTAAAACAAGAGTAATCATAATTTCCTCCTTGTAACCTATGAAATTTCGTGAGAATTGTACTCCGATCAATTTTCATGATGCTTTTTATCTTTTTAAAGGCCCGTTGTTAAGGGGTCTTTTCCTTCCAGGATGAACTGATGCCAGCCTGTTATGTATGCAGATCCAGAAATCTGGGGAAGGATTCCCTCAAAGGGGCCGACTCTGGCCGCCTTGATAGCCTTTCCCTCAAATTTTGTCCCGAAGACACTTTCATTCACGTAAAGTTCTTCAAGCTTCAGCCTATTTATTACATAGAGATAGGCCAGTTTTGCCCCTGTTCCGGCCCCGCAAGGAGAGCGATCCAAAGTCCCTGTGCGGGATATCACCGCACTCTTTGCCCTTTTCTCGTCTATATCTTCATAAAGCATGGCCAGTTCCACCTGACAAATATCTGGATTATTGGGATGATGGATATCAAATTGCCGGTTAGCTGCTTCGATTGTCTTGAATCCAATGTCAATTAACTCTTGGATTCTTTGTTGATCGATACATATTCTTATCTGTTTTACATCCAGCAGAACAAAAAACACTTCACAGAAAACCAGAGCGATTTTTAAGGGAGTTTTGAATCCTATATCCAGTTCACTTTCCGCGATGAAGACAAAGGCAGGATTTGTCTGAATGGTTACGGAATTTAGACGGTTCCCTGAATAGCACGGCAGAAGAGAAACCAGCCCTGCAGGAGTTTCTAATATGACACAATTTCCCGGATCTGGCTTTTCAATAATTCCCATCTCAAGACAGGCTGTCACCGCACCGATAGCACTGTGCACACACATGTTGAGATATCCTGAGTGAGTCAGAAAAAAAACACCCATGTGCGCCCGGGAATCTGAGGGATCTGTTATAACCGCTCCAAATATACCTTGATGGCCCCTGGGCTCATGCAGGAGAAGTTTTCGAATGTCATCGAAATTTTTCTTAAAATGCTCCATTTTATCTTTAACAGTCAGGCCTCTCAGCACAGGAATCCCTGATAACACGGTTCTTGTCGGTCCTCCTTCTGTGTGAGTATCAATGGTTGTTAAAAGTTTATTTATGTTCATTTTTTATTACTCATGGCTCTCTTGAGGAATTAAGTCGCAGAATCTGTGAGTTACGAATCACAATATTTTCACGGTTTAAAGATGACCTTGATTGCCATTTTGTCAAAGCAACGTTTGAATCCTTCTTCCCATTTTTCAAGTGGTAATATATCCGTCACCAAGGGCTTCGCCACAATTTTTCCCTCTGAGAATAATTTGATGGCTTCTTTCCAGGCTGTCCACTTTTGGCTGAAAGAGCCGACTAATTTAATTTCTCCGTACAAAACCTTATCCATATCAAATGTGATCGGATGGCCGAATATTCCGATCTGGGTGTATTTTCCCTGACTCCGCAACAGGTTCAGACAATCCTTTGCTGCCTCTTTAGAACCGGAACATTCAAGAGCGATATCAACGCCTTCCCCTCCTGTCATTTCAGAAACAATTTCAGAAAGATGGTCGATGGATCTGTCAACAGTGACATCTGCTCCTAATTCCCTAGCGAGTGTCAGTCTTTTTTTATCTTTACTAGTACCAGTCACGATGGCTACACCTCCGTTAGCCTTGACATACTGGAGGGAAAATAATCCCATGGCCCCGGGTCCTGTGATAAGCACGATATCTCCAGCGTCCACTCCTGTAAGCTCCTGGACAGCATGGTAGGCACAAGCAGACGGATCTGATAAGGCCGCTGTGATAAAGTCCACATTATCCGGCAGAAGGTGAACACGTTCTTCTGGAACAACACAATAGCTGGCATAAGCACCGTTAAAGGCGTAGCCGGTGGCTTTCCTTTCCTTACAGAGATTATAGTTTCCAGTCATACAGTAGCGGCAACGACCGCAAACCGTATGAGAATTTTCGGCAGTCACCCGTTCTCCACCCTTGAAACGTTTGACATTTTTCCCTACCTCGCTAACTATACCTGAAAATTCATGACCTATGATGAAAGGAACCTTGGTGGGAATTCCGATATCCCATGTATATATGTGCAGGTCTGAACCGCAAATTCCTACAGCTTCGACTTTTATTTTGACTTCATTTTCTCCTGGTACCGGTTCGGGCACATCGCGCAATTCAATTTTGCCTTTTCCTTCCGCGTATTTTACAACTGCTTTCATGTTGACTCCTTTTATATTTATTCTATCCGTATTTTATGAATATCTTTTTTTGTTGAAAATTGATGAACTAATCAACCATAAAAGCTAAGCAGTTCTTAAATCTAAAAATACTCTGAGTATTAAAAAATCAGGATTTTTCCCTGAGTTCAATCCAAGAGGAAAGCGAATAGAATGGTCTTGCAGTAGCATTTGCATATCCATACAATCTTTTTCCACGAAGTTTCATTTTTAGATGAATAGTATGGGGAAAGCGGGAGGTATCCTCGGTTTCGATTTCTCCATTGAAAACTCCGGTCAGAATAGAATCTTTAAAATTAACGCTATTTAATAGTGTTTCTAATTGATTTTCGATCTTTACATGAATATCACCATCATTCTGGAAGATCATCTGAATTGGCATGACTCCGCTGTATGTTTTGATCTGTCCCTTCCATTTTCCCAATAAGGTTTTTGGCAGCGAATTTTTTTTATCTACCTTTTTCTCGACTTTTCTTTTTTCTGCCTCGAGATTTCGAGCAAATCTTGGAAGAAGAGCAGCAAGAATTTCATTATCAATCTCATAGACGGGCGTGCATCGGCTGTTGCACAGGACAACAAGGGCGATATCCTCAGAGGGAATGAGCTTGATTTCAGTACTTACTCCCGGCATTCCACCGGTGTGAGATATGGACCGATACCCATGATCATTCATCTTTTCGCGCCAGCCGAATCTATATTCTTTATTAGCTGCATTCGGATCCTTTTCCACCTTCATGGCATCAATTGTTTCATCTTTCAGGATTTGTTTTTGATCGGGCAGATGATCTTTGATGTGAAACATTCCGAATCGCACTAAATCATGAGCGCTTGAAAACACAGCGGAAGCCCCTCGGTGATCAAAATCATAAAAAGGAATCGGTTTTTGATCTGCATCATATCTCTGGGCTGCATAATCCTCAAGGCCGAGTCCTATCCCGACCGATGTCCGGGTCATCCCCAGAGGTAAAAAAACTTCTGTTTTCATGAAATCTTGATAGCTCTTTCCTGATATTCGTGAGATGACATAATCAAGAATACCAAAACCTAAATTGGAATACTGGTAAATCTCTCCCGGAGCGGCCACCAGAATTCCGTAGCGCCGGATCGTTTCCTCCATACTGGGGCGTTGATAGGGCTGGTCTTCATAAAAAAATTGCCAGTGCAAGGGAAGCCCGGATGTGTGATTTAGGACGTGTTTGACAGTTGCATCGGATGCCTTACCCTCAAACGCCAATATTTTTGATCGCCCGAGATAACTGTTAATGCTCTTATTGAGATCTACCAGTTCCCTCTCGACGAGAATCATCAATCCTGTTGCAGTTATGTGTTTAGAGATCGAAGCTAATGAGTACATAGTGTGAGGATTCGCTTTTATGCGCTTTTCGCGGTTAGCCCAACCGAAACTTTCTTCCCATATAATTTTTCCATCTTTAGCAACAGCAACAGAAACGGAACAGGCTCCTGTTTCCTCCATTAAATCGATTATTTTTACCCGGACATTATCAAATTTACCCTGAAAAGTGGATCTTTCAGATGTATTTACCGGGAATGAGCTCAGAAGGTATTTCTCAACCCCAAGAATATTCAGAGGTTGAATTACGGCCAAAATCATAAATATTAAAATTGCATGGAAAAATTTGTGTTTATACGTCATTCTACTATCTCCTTAAACTGAAGTAAGTTTTTAGCTTTATCCCCAGTCTTTGGGACAAACTTTGTAAGTACTACCTCATGCATAATACAATTTAATAATTGAAAACATAATACATCAATTGCATTATTTCAAAATTTACACTAGGAAGATTGGAATCTTGTTATTTTGTTCACTGGTCCTTTTCGTAAACGTAAAATTCCTCGCCCCAATGCGATGAAATGATTTTTTGGATCGAGTCTATATTCCGATTTTCGATCGCTTTCATCAATTCCAGATGATCTTTATAAGATTTCTCAATGGAGAATGGCTCAGAAAAGGGAGAAACGTGCTTTCTGTATATCGAAATTTTTTCCATAAGCTGAGCAAGTATTTCTTGAAGATATTTTCTTTTACTTTTTTTCCATATTTTTTGATGTATTCTCAAATTTTGCTGCAAATAAAGACTAATGTTATTTTTCTTATAGTATTCACCCAATTTGACAGTCATTGCTTTTAACTCATTTATGTCTTTATCAATTATATTTTCAAAAAATTTTTCAAAGGCTAACTTATCAAGAATCCTTACTATTTCATAGAGTTCCTTAACTTCGGCTAAGTTTGTCTGCAGGACAAGAACTTCTCTTCTGGCATTAAAAACTAAGTATTTTTCGGCAGCAAGTCTGTGCAGGGCTTCTCTTACTGGAGTTGAGCTTACGTTAAAGAGTTTGGAAATTTCTCGCTCTAATATTCTCTGTTTTGGTTTTAAACGGCCTTGAATTATTTCTTTTTTTAAATGCTGGTAAATGGTTTCGCCGATAGTGTTTGGAACTTTTTTCTTAGTCAATATTAACCTTAATTTGATTTTAAAATGTATTATGCATTATGCATTATGCATTATGCTTTGTCAAGTTTTTTTTATCAGGGCTCTGAAAAAGTCCTCATTTCCCCCTAAAATTTCTAATAATGGCCTTAAAAACTTTAGCTATCTCTGTTTTTGCTTTTAAATATTATTAAACGGCTCACATAAATCTCCTATGTTGGTGCAAAAGATGCCTGCTGGTTGACCTTGTCCGCAAAGCCTATGGCGGCCAGCTTGCTTTCGAAGCCCAAGACAGCATACCTAAAAAAGTCTTTGTAACTGTCCCAAATCGCTCAAAGAAGCATACATAATCTCACCAGACTTCGAAGGCAGACGACCAGTAAAGGTTACAAACATATCCAACCGTTACAAGGTAACCGTAGACAGCAAGGACCTCACCTGGTATTCAATCGTCTATTTTGATTTGCAGTAATATTGCATAACGCCAATAGTTGTTTGTAGGGCTTTTTGCCCAACCGGCTTTGTTGGCTGAATACGGAGTTCTCGCTTATCTGGACTCTCGAATCTGGTTGTATTCGTTTATCATGGTCTGGAGTTCTTCAGCCCTGATAGTTGCGCCCTCTTCGGTTGGCTCGGTCAGGAATCTTTTCGGCAGAGTGTCGGTCGAGCCGTCCAGCCCTTCCCGCTTATTATATTCTCGGCTCTGCTGTGTAATATTATTGGCCAATACCTCAAGCTGACTTTTGCTAACTGACATGCCAGTCGTAGCCTTGATAATCTCTGCCAGCTCCTCCCATAAAATGAAATCCCTGTAAAAGCGGCACAGAATCAGCGAATCGAAAATCGCACAGCGGTCTTCGTAGTCTACCATCAATTTAGCTTTTCCCTCGATTTGCGTCCGGTCCATCTCGCCGGAAAGCTCAACTTTATAGAACGTGCCTCGCAGATGACAGGCACCACGCGCAGCAACAGCATAACTCAACCCCATGCCCTTCAGCACTCGCGGGTCGAAACCGGCCGGCTCAAGCCCTTTTACATGAATAGCGATATCCGCGAGGCCGAGTCCTTCGGCGGCATATTTTATCCCTTTGCCCAACACTGCGCCGATTCCGCTGTTTTCAGAGATAAGCCTGTAAAGCGCAGCGACGCGGTCAGGCTGGTTGTAATCTATCTCAAAGTCGATCTTGCCTTTCTTATATGCCTCGACGGCAAAGGATGAAATGTTCCCTGCGCTCATGGTGTCGATTCCGAGTCGGTCGCAGAGATCGTTTAGCCACGCTACTTCCTCTAAGCTATCAATCGCGTTAAGTCCACCGATTGCGTATATCGTTTCAAACTCAGGGCCTTCCAACTCAAGGTCTTTGTGCCTGCCGTGCTTGATGCGTGAAAACTTCGTACATTTCAAAAAACAATTGGGACAGGCGACAGATTTTTTTACTTCGAAATTTTCCTGCATATAGTCGGCTGAGAGGTTCTCCCACTTTGCGAAATGGCCGCTCTGCCAATATCTTGTCGGAAAACAGTTTTCCATATTGGTCACGGCAACCTGCATTGAGGTGCCTAACTGTTGATACTTTTTTGTGACCGGCGATTCCTTGCCTTTTTGTGCGACGTTCTTGATGACTTTTTTGAGCAGGTTTTCATCTGCGATCTCACAGGATTTCGTGCCGGCAAATGCGATACCCTTGATATTTTTTGAGCCGAGAATGGCGCCCATTCCACCCCTGCCGAGGCTGCGCCAGCGATTTACTTTTATACATGCAATG
This sequence comes from uncultured Syntrophales bacterium, assembly GCA_964454305.1. Classification (GTDB taxonomy): domain Bacteria; phylum Desulfobacterota; class Syntrophia; order Syntrophales; family JADFWA01; genus JAUSPI01. The sequence goes on from CAYVXX010000034.1 coordinate 7,072, forward strand.
GCCGAGCCGTTTTCACCAGCCGGACCTATCGTCATAGCACCGGCATTCTCCAGTGCGTTTGCAAGTATGTATTCTTCAGTAGCAACGGTGTCTTTGCCCTTAATTGGAGAGGCATCTTTGAAGGAAACGCCCTTTTCGTCAATCGCAAGAAATGAGAGTTCGCTGCATTTACCCTGCAGGATAATGGCATCGATGCCGCAGCCCTTAATCTTTGGTGCAAGTGCGCCCCCGCAATACGACTCGCCGAATCCTCCGGTGGCCGGGCTTTTCGAATAAACCCCGAATCTTGACTGGCTCCACATCTTTGTTCCCGTTATCGGCCCGACGGCTATTACAAAGATGTTCTCAGGTGCGAACGGCTCGACGCCAAGCGGATTTTTGTTAATTAGCAGGTACGCGCCCAATCCTTTGCCGCCTAAAGTTTTTGACAGGATACAGTCTGAAATATTTTCATAAGTGAAAGTTTTGTCGGTAAGATTAACCCTCAGAATTTTGTTGAAAAAACCTTTCAATTCGGAGCCTCCTTTATTTTAGTAACCGAGTCCCTATATTTTCTCTATGTCCTCGACAGTCATCTCACGTGGGTTGTTATTCAGCAAACGAGTTACCTTTGCAGCCGAGACAGCCATTTCTGGTAGGCCTTTGCAGGCATATGAATTTCCCAAAGGTGCTGCGGAATACCTACATCCTTCGACAAATTAACAATAGCTTCGACCGCAGCCGTAGCTTTTTCGGAGGTCCGGTCTAACCCGGTAATGCAGAGGGCATCGGAGATACAAGCGAGTTTTTCCTCCTAAGGCTGCATGAGGCCTATTATAGTTATAGAAGTCTTCCCATTCCTGCAGTTTCTCATTAAACAGCTTAGCATCGTCAATGGCTACTCCATTCAACATCCTATAAAACTCCTCCTTATCGATCCTATGACTGCGTTCCACTTTCCCGTTGAGTCTTGGGCTCCTGGGCTTAATATACACATGATTTATCCCTTTGTCTAAAACATGCCAATGGAATTGTCCCTGGAATTCAGCACCGTAGTCCGTCTGTATCACCTCAGCTCTAAACGGTAATCTGGAGAGGACATAGTCGATGAACTGAATGGATTTTCCAATGATCAACCTAATTTAAGATATTATTCAGGTGATACATTCAGCCGCAATTGCGCGTGCAGGTGCCCCACTCCCCCCCTTTAGCAACAAAGGCAAAGCAATAATATGAAGATTCCTTATATTCAATATTTCTTTTGGCAGGAGAAGGCCTTCTAATATCCATATACCTGCAGAAAACAAAATGTCGTGAGGCGCTTCGACTCTATCTGGATTTGCTCCCCCTATGCTGAAATGATCAATCCCGACACCGCAGATACCATGTTCCATAAGCCACAAAGCAGCTTCTTTGGACAACCAAGGCGAATGATTGATATACATATCAGTATTTGACCTTTTTTTGCCCCAGCCGGTACAAAGTATTACAATTTTCTTCATGTTCTTCTCATAACTTTTCAAATCATCTGGGAAGATGCCTTCATCAGCCCCTTTATGATACAAATCAATCGCTGTTGCAGGCCCAATAAATGTATTTAATGGCATTGTGTCTATTGTTTTGCCGTTGTTTTTTCTATGCTGGGGGGCATCAATATGAGTACCAATATGCGTAAAAAAATTCAGCCTTTCTGCATTCCAGCCTTGTTCCTCGACTCGCATTTCATTAAGCACTTCCATGGGAGGAAAAGCTGGATTGCCGGGACAAGCATGAAATAGGGGTTGTGTTATATCGATTAATCGCGAAAAATTCATTTCAGTACATACCTCCTTTATGTAATGATTTCATTTTCTTAGTCCATCAACAATCCGCCATTTATATCAAGTATTTCTCCTGTTATGTAAGAAGCCCAACTAGAAGCAAGGAATACAATCGGCTTCACTACTTCATCAGGATCCCCTATCCGCCCAAGCGGAATCGAATTCTCAAACGCCTTAATTTTTTTCATTCCGAGTTCACGAGTCATATTGGTGTCAATTAACCCAGGAGCTACAGCATTCACACGAATTCCAAACCGTGCACCATATTGTGCTAAAGATTTTGTTATGCAGACAACGGCAGCTTTACTTGCACTGTAGTGAGCACCCACTGCCAGGCCACCATTTTTCGCTGCAAGACTTGCTACATTAACAATTACTCCTGAACGATGAGATGCCATAACATTAATGCAAAATTGGCTAAGGAAAAAAGTGGATGTCAAATTAACATCAATTACACGTTTCCATTCTTCAAGAGAGATTTCAGGCAATTGTGTTCTCGGACATATTCCGGCATTATTAATTAGAACATCTATTCTTCCTTCTTTTCTTGTGATCTTCTTAACTAGTCCTTGAAGAAGATTAATCTCAGCAACATCGATTTTTATAAATCGTGCCTTATTCACTGGTAGTATGTCGGTCAGATAAACCCTGGATCCAAGTGAGTCGAAATATTCGCAGAGTTTTAATCCAATCCCACCAGCAGCTCCAGTGATGAGAATGACTTTGTTGTTAAATTCTTTTTTCAATTTCAATATCCTAAAGTTATCCCACCATCTATATTAACAGTGACGCCTGTAATAAAAGAAGAATCCTCACTTGCCAGAAATACAGCAGCTTTTCCACATTCCTCAATAGTCCCAATTCTACCTAAAGGATGTCGTCCGTATATATATTCCCTTGCTGATTTAGGATCTTTTTGTTGTTCAAACCAATCTTCTACAAGAGGAGTCTGGATCCAACCGGGACAAATGACGTTTACCCGTATCCCATCCTTGGCGAAATCAATGGCCATTCCTTTGCTCATTGAGATTTGGCCACCTTTTGTAGCAGAGTATGCCCCAGAATTTGGTTGCCCTACAAGACCGACCATACTACTGATATTGATTATTGTTCCTTTTGTCTTTCGCAAGTGCGGTATTGCGTACTTTGAGCAGAGAAAAGTACTGCGCAAATTTGTATTTTGAATAAATTCCCATTCTTGTTCAGAGGTTTCCTCTATATTCTTAGAAATATGGTAGCCTGCATTATTAACTAAAATATCTAACCTGCCAAAAGTTTCTCTTGTCTTATTTATCATGTTCTGTATATCTGCACTCTTGGTAACATCAGTCTGAATAAAAATCGATCGCCCATTTTTTGCACCTAACTCATCGGCAATCTTGTTTCCGTCATCTTTCGTCCGGCATGTTACGACCACTATTGCACCTTCACGACTAAACTCACGGCTGATCCCCAATCCTATGCCTTTACTTGCGCCCGTAATTATAGCAATTTTATCTTTTAATTTCATTATGATAACTCAACAAAAATATCATTTTTTTAAAAGAAATCATATCTATAAATACAATGAATACTTCAATACAAGGCATGAAATTTTTATATAGATTAAGTTTTATTTTTTTCTTATTCATTTGGTAAATCCATATCTTTAAGCATCCTTTCTGTGGTGCGAAGAATATGATCTTTCATGGCTTTTTCAGCAAGGTCTCCATCTTGATTTTTTAATGCCTTTAAGATCCAACTATGTTCATGAAAAGCTTCAATAGATCTTTCAATTTTTTTTGCAATTTCTACTCGAAAATAATATATGAGGTTGTTTAAAGAGTTGATAGTTTTCTGTAAATACCTATTTCCACAGTATGTTAAGATGAGTGAATGCAGTTTAGTATCAAATTCCACAAAGAATTTTACTCTCCCTTTATCAAGCTCATCTTTACATGTTTTGACGCTTTCTATTATTTTATCTAATTCTTGCTTTGGGATATGTTTCGAAGCAAGTTTTGCCCCAAGTCCTTCAAGAACAGCTCTTACTTCATAAATTTCTTTAATATCTCTAAGACTAAGTTTTCTTACTATTGCCCCCTTGCGAGGGATTATTTCTATGAGGCCGTCTTTTGAAAGCAATTTCATGGCCTCCCTTACCGGTGTTTTGCTGACACCAAGTGCGGATGCGATCTCATTTTCAGTCATCCGGGCCCCGGGTTTCAATGATCCAGAAATTATTTGCTTAGCAATAATGTGATATGTTTGTTGATGAACATTCATATTGACAATTGGTTGGACCTTAATTTCCATCTAATTTCTCCTCCAATTTTTTAGTTAAATCATTGGGTACAATTATTATAAAAAAAATACCTGCAAGTTAATATTCTCAATTTTACTCGCATTAGATTATAACAAATCAAGCAAATATCGTATATAATAACACCATAAGGAAAAACAGAAGAACCGCGAGAAATTTGTAATTGCCAAAGCCTTTCCAGCCAGGAGAACTCAAACATTCAGCGAGGTTAGTCCATACCAAGGCAGCGCTTTCTTCGGTATGCTGATGCTCTTTCCAGATTGAACCGATGACCAAGATTATGGAACAAGCCATAAATAGATAGAATGCCATCATCATGAAGGGAATATTGTAATTTTGCCAGGCAACCCACAACTTGTCCAAAAGAGGCAATTTATTATGAAGCCAGCCAAAAAGTCTATCATTTTTATGAAACCAGTCGATCAAAAAGATCAAAAAGCCCATAAATGATCCGGCGTAGAGAGTTGCCTGAGCTCCCACAGATGACGCACGTCGCCAGAAAATTCCCCATAGAAAAACTACAGTGATTGGAGGTGCAATATAGCAAATCATGACGTTCAGACCCTGAAACATACTTTCAAAGTGGCTTAAAAAAGGCGACCATGTAATAGCTGTAATCATCGCTATAAAAGCGGCGACTCGGCCAACAAAAATAAGTTTGCGGTCGGATGTCTTGGGTCTCCATCGTTTGTAAATATCATAGCTGAACAGAGTTGCAATTGAATTCAAGGCACCCGAAACTGTGCTCATCAAAGCCGCCAACAGTGCAGCTGCCAGAAGACCCTTGAGACCAGCTGGTAGCAAATGCCCAATCATAAATGCATAGGTATTATCAGCACTTGGGTTTACTCCGGCAGGAAGCTTACCCTGATTCACTAGCCCAAGACAGACTAAACCTGGTAGGACGAAAATAAATACAGGTAGAATTTTAATAAAGCCGGCGAATATAGCTCCTACCCTAGCATGATTTTCGTCTTTCGCACCCAATACACGTTGTACTATAGTCTGATCTGCACACCAGTACCATAAACCTATGACAGGATAGCCAAAAAATACCGAATACCATGGTAGGCCTGATGGGTCACCCGCAGGCCGGAGAATAGTAAGCTTCACTGATTCTACGCTCGAAGCCAAGCCCTGCCACCCCCCAACTTGAAAAAGACCAATCACCGTTAGTAGCAATGCACCGCCCACTAAAATAACGGTTTGAATAGCACCGGTAAGAGATACAGCTAATAATCCGCCTATTATTGTATAAATTCCGGAAAAAACCGCGGCCAGTGTAATGCTCATATAAATGTTCCAACCAAACATGCTTTTCAATATCACTGCACCAGCGTAGAGAGAAAACCCGATATGAATAAAAACGGCGGAAATAATCGATAGAATGGCTAGCCAGTCGCGACAGGCTGAATTGTAGCGTTTCTCTAGAAACTGAGGCAAAGTGGATACTTGGGCACGAATGTAAAAAGGAGCAAAGAAAAGCCCCAATGCAATCAGCGTAAAGGCCGCCATCCACTCAAAATTACCGTAGGCAAGTCCATTCTTATATCCCTCCTGTGCTAAAGATACCAAGTGAACGGTGGAGATATTTGTCGAGAAAAGGGCTAAGCCTATTACTGGCCAGGTTAGGGTACGACCAGCAAGAAAGTATCCCTTGGCTCCTGAGCTTATCCGATTACGAAAACCAGCCCAGAGGCCTAGGCCCACGATTCCCACGAGGTAAAGTACTATTATTGCTGAATCTAATGCGTTGATATTAATTCTTTTCTCCTTAGACAGGTATTATTGTGCAACGGTAGTCTCCCTTAATTCCTATTTTTGGTAATGATGTCAGGATAGCTCCTGATTTTCCTTGGCATCAAGTGAATTGATTTGTCCTGGACTGCATATGCTGCCTCCATCCATGCCTCGGTAAGAGTGGGATGGCAATGTATTGTATGTTCAAGCTCATGCACCGTCAGTTCTGCTCTTATCGTTACGGGGCGGTCCTCTGCTACCAGATCTGTTGCATGTGGTCCGATCGCATGAGCCCCAAGCAACTGTTCTGTGTCAGCATCAACGACCCACTTAACAAATCCACTCTGGTTACATATAGTTAGGACCTTTCCCAGCGCAGAGAATGGGAACTTTCCAATTTTAACTGCAATTCCAAGTTTTCTTGCTTCGGTCTCGGTAAGCCCTACTGTTCCGACTTCTGGTGATGTGAAAATACATGCAGGGACTATGGTTTCCTTCCATCGTCTTTTCTCCATAACGGCGTTCTCAAAAGAACCTGTGCATTTGAAAACTGCTATTCTATTGGCTTTTAGAAGATCTGCAATCCCTGATCTCAGTTTCCTTACGAGTTTATCCTTATGCTTTGACATCGCATTGTAATCTAAGTTTGCTTCCGTCCAGTTCAATCCCATTTTTTTTGAATTCTTCATCTGTGTGAAAAACTTGGAGGAGGCAATTAGTGTCTTTGTTGGTATGCATTCCCAATTTAGGCATGTGCCTCCAAGAGCCTCTTTTTCGATCAGTGCCACCGAAGCTCCTTGTTGAGATGCGCATATTGCCGCTGCGTACTTGCCCGGGCCACCGAAGATAACCACTAAGTCAAACTTTTCCATAGCGTTATGTCTTCGAGCTTTCTTTTTATTGCATTCATAAATCCGGCTGCTGTTACGCCATCAACAATCCTGTGGTCTGATGAAAGAGTCATGTTCATTATTGATCTTACCTTTATCTGGCCATCGACAACAACTGCTCTTTCCAATGTACTGGAAATGGCAAGGATTGCGCATTCACCTGGATTTATGATTGCTGTGAAATTCTCTACATCAAACATACCCATGTTGGAAACAGTGAATGTACTGCTTGATATCTCATCCGCCGAGAGCTTTCGCAAATGTGCCTTTTTAATAAGCATTTCTAAGGCATTATGAAGCTCTCTTATACTCATTTCTTCAGAGTTTTGCAGCACTGGTACAACAAGTCCATCCTCCAAGGCTACGACTATTCCAAGATTGATAGTACTGAACAGCCTGATTGTAGTTCCATCAGTGACGCTGTTTAGCATAGGAAACTTCTTAAGAGAGAGTATCGCCGATTTTAGAATAAAATCTGTAATGCTATAAAATTCTCCCTGTTCCTTGAGTTCCTTTTTATATGTGAGCAGATCTGTCATATCTGCACTTTTCATAACAAAAAAGTGAGGAGTGCCGATATAACTCTGGGTTAAGCGCTTTGCGATTGTCTGCCGCATTTTGCTCATCATCTTTGGTTTCTCCGTAATTGCACGTTTGATATCTCGGACCATGATGCGATGAGATTCTCCTGATCCCTTAACTTGAAGAATGTTGATACTTTCATTGCTAGCCAGTTTTTTTGCAGCAGGTGTAATCCTAATATTTCTGTAATCAATGCTTTCCAGGTAAGCCTCAATATCTCTGGTGACAATACGGCCCCCTGGACCAGTCCCTGAGATTTTTAGAGAATCTATCGCATAATCCTTGATCAGTTTACGAGCACGAGGCGAAATTAAAGGATGTATTGACTGCTCTAAACCACGTTCTTTTAGTTCTGTTCTATCCGCAGTGGCTTTTTGGGGAATTGATGCAACTTGAACATAAGTGTCTATCCCGTTCTCTCGAATCCTTTTTGTGATGGTACCATGGGTTTTAGTACTTTTTTTTTGACTCTGTGCTTGAGATTTTTGACTTGATGTCTCCCTTCGTATTACTTTGAACCGTGGTTCATTCTTTTTTCCAATATATGCTAAAATAGAACCTGAAGGTATGGATTGGCCTTCCTTAACAAGAATTTCAAGGAGAAAACCGTCATCAGGGCTTTCGATTTCAATAATAGCTTTAGGGGTTTCAAGGTCACAAAGAATGTTTCCCTTCACAAGAGCGTCTCCAACTTTTTTATACCACTTTAGGATTGTTCCATCCGTAATAGTATCACCAAGATTAGGCATCAGAATTTCCTTTGGCATGCAGAACTCCCTAACGATACTTTATATAGACAACTTTGTGTTCCGTGAAAAATTCTATACCAGTTTTCCCTGCTTCTGGAATTCCAAAACCTGATTCTTTTATTCCACCAAATGATAGCTTTGGCTCTTTGAAGTTCGTCATCAAATTTACATGAGTTAGGCCTACTTTTGTCTGTTCTAAAAAAGTTAGAGAATGGTTCAAATCATTTTTAAAAGTTCCGGTGTTATTTGTTGTTTCAGACTTCGTCAATTAGCTTCTCCATAGTCATTTATTTTATTAATATGCCTCTCAATTTATTTACCTCCACTGGCGTTTTGCAACCGCTATAGTAGTTTTTATAATATCTTCGTCATTAATTAAAGCTGCAGTCTCCAAGGTGCGCGATACCGGTAGAGGGACGTCGAGTGAAGTGAGGCAAGCGACTGGGCTGTCCAGATAATCAAAGAATTTATCCATGATGTTTTTTGCTAGAGTAGATCCGATGGATTGACTTCTGGAAGCTTCCTCGACGATAACAGCGGTGCCAGTCTTTCGAACGCTTTCACCTATAGTGGCATAATCGATGCTCGGATAATCCAGTGTGCGTAAATCGATAAGCTCTGCATAAACTCTTGCTTCTTCTAACCTAGAAAGCAATTTTTCACAACGAGGAACCAAAGAACTATAAGCTATCAAAGTAACATCTTCGCCATTTACGATGGTCCTAGCTTTGCCCAACTCAATAAAGTAATCCAAGTCATTTAAAGGAACCTGTGTCTTTGTATTGTAAAGTGCCTGGTGTTCAAGAATCACTACCGGATCCAGAGAGCGCATCGCTGCATTAAATAATCCCACATAGTCAAAGGCATTGGCTGGTGTCACGATACGCCATCCCGGAAAAAGCGCATACAGTCCGACGGGATCCATTGAGTGCTGGGCACCGTAGCCGCTACCCAAGGACATTCGAGTGCGGATTACCAGAGGAAGATCAGTGGTATTTCCATACATATACCTAGCTTTGCCGATCTGATTAAAAATCTGGTCAGCTGCAACTAAAGTAAAATCCGCAAACATAATTTCTACTATCGGATGCATCCCTAAGATGGCTGCTCCTAGGCTAAGCCCCACAAAACCAGCTTCGGATATTGGGGTATTAAGCACACGATCCGGGTATTTATTAGGCAATCCCTTGGTGGCGCCATAAGCACCACCGCCGAAATTTGCTACCTCTTCTCCTAAAACGATTGTCTGATGATCCTTTCCTAGCCATCTCCCAATAACTGCTGCAATTGCATCAGAATAACGAATATCTTTAAAAGAAGTAAAATGTTCTCGTTCGCTGAATGTTATGTTTTTCCATTCTAGCCTGTTACTGCGCAGTCCATCGTTAACTGATTCCGGACTCGGGCAAAGTTCCATACGAACTTTACGAGGCGTTCTAGGTAAGGTACAATCATCAACCGCTTTAGAAACACTGTTTATAGCTATCTCCTTGATTCGAGCGATCATTTTTTCGTTTAGCAATCCCAAAGAGATCAGATGCCGAGGGAACTGTAACACAACTTCTTTTTGTTTCCAAGCTTCCTCTTCTTCTTTACTTCGGTATCCGAAAACACTCCCCGGCTGATCTCCTGCATGGTGGTAACGACGGTAGCTTTTGGCTTCAATCAAACAGGGACCGCCTCCATTTCGGATTTTTTCGGCAACTTGGTTCACGATATAATAGATGGCAAATGGGTCATTGCCGTCTATTATATGTCCATCCATGCCGTATGAACTGGCCCGAATGGATAGCTCCTTTACTGCACAAGCCTCATCTTTATGAGTCGCTACAGCATATTCATTGTTCTCCAGGAAAAAGATTACCGGCAAATTCCAAAGTCCAGCAAGATTACATGCTTCATGAAATGAGCCTTGGTTAATTGCCCCGTCTCCAAAGAAGCAAACCACTACATTTCCTGTCTTGTTGAATTTCTCCGCAAATGCAACTCCCGTAGCCAATGGTATGCCTCCCCCAACAATAGCATTTGATCCTACAAAGCCTGCCTTGGGGAAACGCAGGTGCATAGACCCGCCACGTCCACCACAATACCCGTTGGATAAGCCCATGATCTCCGCAAGCGTGCGGCGGATCACTTCATTTCCAACTTCGGGGATATCTTCAGTTGTGGGATCCCATGTCTGAGGAAGTACAAAATGCAAGGCTTTTCCGAGGAATTGATGATGCGCACGATGTGTGGCAATGAACTTGTCGGTCTTTCGTATAGCTGTTACACTTGCAGCCGCAATTGCTTCTTGTCCTACGCTTGTATGGACTGGACCCCAGATGCAATCATCGTTTTTTAATCTCAGAAGAGCGTGCTCAAATTCATGGATAACATAAACATAAAACAGAATGCGAGCAGCCAGTAGAGGATCCATTGAGCAATTTTCTTTTTTGTCTGATTTCCACTTATACCAGTTGAAATCGGGAATCAGTTTTTTCTTCTGCATTCTCATTCTGATCCTTTTATGATTGTGTGTTCGATTCTGGTGTTTCTCTGAGTTCGCAAACTTCACCGTCCGGTCCATAAAAATAAACAACCCAGACTTTAGGTCTGAATTCTATCGGTTTGCTAATAAATTTGACACCTTTTGATTTCAATTTTGCATAATCAGCTCGGACATCTGTCGAAGTAAAACACAAGTGAATCCAGCCGAAATGTTGGTATGTATGCCTATCCGACGGAATCGGCTTTTCTCGAGGAATATAGAATTTAAAAAGTTCAAGCAAAGTATTTCCAAGACCCAAATGGGCTATCTGCGCTGTGCAGCCGGGTAGGCCGGTTACTTCATCAAGCAGCACTTCAGGCCCCTTTTCTAATCTAAGAGTGACCTTAAAGCCGATTATATCTTGATAAAATTTTATAGATCTCTCTAAGTTGGATACGCTCAGAGCTACATGATCTACTTTCTTTATCATTCATCCTCCTTCTGATAAAAGTTTAGGATGTTTAAGCTGGATTATTCACGGCTCGAGGTTGCTGCAGATGTGAGGCGTGGCCCGTGAAGCCGTGGTTCAGGTAGCTTGAGTCGGGCCACTGCGAACAGGCCACACAACGAAACAGATGTGGTAAAATCAGCTCGCCCGAAGAGTAAAGAATGCCGACATAAAAAGTATGAAACGTATATGGAAAAAGAGTTCAATATCATGCATCACATCGCATAGGAAACATATCAAGGAAGCTAGGTGATGGTGTTGGCATAATTTATGAATAATTAAAGTTAATTATGATATGGACTGGATGTATTCGAATCATGCAGAAAGGACAGAAGGGAAGATTTTCGAATCTTCCCTTCTGTCCTTCAACTCGAACTATAACAAACCTACCATATCACTCGAATTCCAAGCCTTACGGATCTTGCCTCCATGATAGATCTTGCCATTTCGAATTGAGCAGTGCTGCTGGAAAGTGTTTCGATAGAAGTTACAGCGTTTTGATTAAGGATGTTGAAGCAGTCAACGGTTAAACAAAATATGGGCAAACTGGCAATCTTGATTTCTTTCTCTAGTCTCAGATCCCAAATAAATTGCCATGGAAGGGCCCTTGAGCCTCTCTCCTCAGCATAGATTGTGACTATGCCTTGGTTTAGTTTCAATCCTAAATCACTACTCCGGATTTGTCTGGTATAACGTCGGCCAGGATGAGCTTGGAAATTGGTACCAACGAGAATTCCTAACGGTGCTTTGACTACTCCAGCAATTTTAAACTGATGTCTTATGTCGTACGTAGACCGGCCGATAGCATTGATATGCACGTTTGGATTGTTAAAAAGTGTTTGATATGAGTTGCTTTCAGCGTCACTTATGCCGATAAGACCTTTCGTGTCGGAATATACATAGGAAAGCTGCATGAACCAGTTGTGAGAAAACTTCTTGTCCAAAACTAGCTCAAATCCTGTATAGTCTTTTTTGGAAGGCTCTGGATTCGTCGTAATTTTCGTTTCAGTAATCGGCGCATCTTTATTGCGATTAAAAAAGGTTACGGTTTTTCCGTCATAAGGATCGATTGCAGTCACAGGAGTGTAGTTGTGCCATACATACTCGCCTCCTTTAATAGCATCTACATCCAAAGCTTCGAGAACAACATCTTCTATACAATTTCTATCCTGCTTGCTGATGTAAGTTGCGCTCAAGACTAGGTCAGGAAGAAGTTCTCTTTGAATTCCGACAATAATCTCATTCATAACAGAAGGCTTAAGATCCGGATCTATCGATGCCGCAGCGGTAATAGAAAATCTGTACATCTCTCCTAGAGACCAGTCAGGATTAAGAGTCCAGTATGTGTTGTAAGAGCCATTGGGATTTGTCCTCGTAAAATAATTAATGACATTTTCTAAGTAATATTTTGAGAAGTTTGCCTTTAGTATGGTTTTTCCATCTCCAGTTAAATCATAGCTTGCACCTAGCCTGGGTGATAGGGTATTCCAAATAATGGGCTTCCGGTCTTGGGGTACACTAAGATCATAGGTTATTCCGCCATAGGTAACAGGAGCTCTGTCTTCTCCCTGCGCGGGGATGATACCCTCTTGATAGTCGAATCTCAAACCAAGATTCAAGGTTAGCCTTTTTGTTGGATTCCATCTGTCTTGAACAAACAAACCGAAGAGATTCATCTTTTCTTGTGGATCAAAATCTTGTGCAAACATTACACTCTCAGGCACTCCGCCACGGGTATAGACATAAGGGCCCAGTCCGTACTCGTCATAATTGTGCACTACTTCTCTATGGCGGTAGTCATATTCATACTCTACGCCTGTTTTAAATCCGTGACGTCCAAAGAAATCTTCTACATAGTAAGTAAGATCATTCTTAATGGAAAAGATTGTGTCATAGTACGAATCGCTGTAACTATAGCTTCCGGATATGTAACGTGTGTTACGTTCATAATAGCGAGGTAAGTCATTCTTCGTCTTATTGGTAAAGTCAAAGATCATAAGCCCAAATTTGGATGAGAAGATCAAATTCTCGTTGATGACCCAGGAGTAGATAAGAGAAGACTTATCCACAACCATATCTCTAAGCCAAGTTGTATCTTCATTGCGCTGCCATGACGCACCTCGGTGATTATACATTTGAGGTGGATGGTCCCAGCTTCCCACCAATTTCATTGAGGGCTTAATCTGCCACGACAGTTTAATATAAGGGGTTATGAAAGTTACATCCGTAGGTGTGTTCTCTTTCTTGTCCCATGGATAGCCCTGTACATAATCCTCTCGCTTTTGATAGCTAAAATTCCCAAAGAACCAGAGTTTATTCTTGACGATGGGGCCTCCTAGTTGAAAAGTGGTATCAATGTCGCTTTTAAATCCGACAAATTGACCTTCAAATAGAGTCCCTTTGGTGTTATCCGCCAGGAGGCTCTTATTACTTAGGTAGAAATTGAATTCGCCGCTAAAATTGTTGCCTCCAGACTTTGTGATGATATTAAATACACCGCCTCTGGTCCCCCCGTATTCAGCTGTATGGCCGGCAGTCTCGATCTCGTATTCTTCGGCAGTTTCCCAACCAACTCTTGTAAAGTTTGCACCACCTACAGGGTCGCTAAAGTCTACTCCGTCTGAGTTAAAACTATTATCCCTGAATGAAGATCCGTGAACAGATACTCCGATACCAACATACGACCCGCCCACACTTACTACACCTGGAGCCATTACAAAAGCCTTACTAAAATCTCTGGCGGTAGGGACATGGCGAAGGAGATCCGATTCAAAGTTAATCGATAAGGAAGAACTCGCCGTATCAATCAAAGGGGCTTCGGCAATGACTGTGATTTCTTCTCCAATCTCAGCTAATTCCATTTTCATGTTCAGGGAGATAGACTTATTGAAATTTACTTTGACATTTTTTTGAATAACGGTTTTAAATCCGCTTATGCTAAAGGTAACTTCATAATATCCTGTGGGAAGCTCGGGAAATCGGAAAAATCCTTTATTATCAGTAAGAGCTGAAACTTGAGGCAACATGAGAGACGGTGAAGTTGCAGAAACTTCGACTCCGGGAAGTGGAAAGCCCTGATCGTCGGTGACTGTTCCGTTAATAATTCCAGTAATCGTTGTTCTCTGAGCATTTCCGATGGAAAATAAACTGATAATAAATAAGGGCAATAATAAAACCCCCATTATCCTTTTAATCATTTTAATCATTTATTACCTCCTTATAAAATTTTTTGCCTCTAAAACCTATATTAATACCCTTTTATTAATATCATTTTTTCATTTTAGTACCTCCTTTATGTGATTGCTATTATTCAAATTAATTTCATCCTACATTCGAGCACCCACCGCTAATGAGAAAATCATGGTTTTTCATCTCAATTAAGAAAAAGCTCTATAACAGGCACGGTTACATCAGGTTTCTGGATGGGCAATCCAAGAATTAAAGTATCTTCAGAGACTTTTTCCTCGATGACGACAGATGAGCGGCGTGGCGGAACAAACCTTATTTCTGATGCATCATGGAGTAATTGAGCGAACCTAACCTTTCCGGCAAAGCCCTCAAGATATAACTTACCCATGGGCCAATCAAGCACATGAATGTAGAGTCTATTTTTACTGGGATTATAAGTCATGATGCAGTTCTCAGGAGCTTTGAATTGTTCGGGTGCCTGCGTACATCCATAGATGGAACGGCTATTCAGTTTCATCCACTCGCCTATTCCCTTCAACCTATTCATTGCTCGGTTGTCAAAGGTACCGCGAGCTGTTGGCCCCACATTTAAGAGCAGGTTTCCTCCTTGGCTGACCGTTTCGATCAACAGCACTAACAATTGACGGGTGCTTTTCCATGTTGCCTGGTCACGATCGTAACCCCAGTGCCCGGAGAAGGTCTGGCAAGTTTCCCAAGGTACTCTCTTGCCGTCAATTTTAATCCAATCGCGGGGTATGAACTGTTCAGGAGTCCTGTAATCCCATCCTCCAGGCAAATCAAGAAGGTCGAGGCGATCATTGAGAATAACATTAGGTTGGAGCTCCCGGATCATCTTCAGAAGCTTTTCTGACTGCCACTCATTCCTGCCTTTCCCTTCCTTTCCTCCTGGATACGAGTAATCCAAAAAAAGGCAGTCAATAGGACCGAATTCAGTTAAGAGTTCGCGCACTTGATTGTGCACGTATTCCACATATTTTTTTAAGTCTCTGTTCTTTGCCTTTTCTCTGAATTCTATGTTGTCTCGCATTGGATGTCGCCTATCAACGGTAAATTCAGGATGATGCCAGTCCAGGAGAGAATAGTAGAAGCCAACTCGAAGTCCCTCATCTCGAAAGGCTTCAACCGTCGGCTTTATAAGGTCTTTGCCATAAGGTGTATTTGTGATTTTGTAATCTGTATATTTTGAGTCCCACAGACAGAAACCATCATGGTGTTTGGTTGTAATCACAAAATATCTCATTCCGGCTTCTTTTGCTGTGCGAGCCCATTCTTTGGGATTAAAAATATCCGGATTAAACAATTCAAAATATTTTTGATATTCCTCATCCGTGACCTGATCCCTGCTCTTGTGCCAGACACCCCTGGACGGCATCGCATAAATCCCCCAATGGATAAACATGCCAAAGCGGGCTTCAGTCCACCATTTCATCCGTTCTTCATGTTTAATCTGCTTTTTCTGAATATCATTAGCCTGTACGGACAAAACAAAAAATAAAGACATCATAAGATAAGTCGTAAAAAACGGAAATAAGTATTTCATCAATTTGTTGTGTCTAGTAGACATCTTAACCTCCTTTCGGTTTAATATTCCTCACAGAACCGAACGTGCGGATTTCCCCGCATACGGCTCTTCAGCAATGTATCCCCGATTCGAGGATAGGGTATAGGTAAAATGGTATATCTTTGGCCTAGGAAGAGGATTGAATTTGAGAAACTTTTGAAATTGCGCCCAGTTAAAGCTCCGTTTCTGACTCTGTCTGTTGACCCATTTAAAGGCAAGCCACAATACTCGAAAATAGAAACCTTTCACCTCCCGAATATTCCCACTCACTCTGTAATAACGATAATGTCCCATTAGCTTAACCTTCAGGACATCCCACTATACCTCTAGCTTTTTCACATACCGAATATTTCTCATCAATTGATTCATGTCTTTTAACCTCTGCCTCAGCCCTTCCTTCCTTTAAGTTTCTAGGTGCCATATAGTATATATTATATTGTATACCATCTAATATTCGCCCTGTCAAGAATTATTTTTTAAATGTCAAAGTAAAATGAAAATGTCCGATTTGCTTTGACATATGGATAACATTTATTTGACGATTAGTCTAAGCTGTGGTAAAAATTATGCTTAAC
>CAYVXX010000035.1:0-3064 GCA_964454305.1 uncultured Syntrophales bacterium
TAGTACTTGCAAAGCCGCTGAAAACATTGGACGTGACAACGGGAAGGGAGTTGGTTGATTTCACAAACGAGTTGAAGGGACAAGCTATCTATACCGGCAATACGCTTTCCGGCGCTTATCTGCCAGACGGCAGACGCGTGATGCTCAGCCTGAGTGATTCCGCCGTCAGGATGTACAACGGACGAACGGGCGAAGAAATGGCCATGTTCGTCGGCTTCTCGGATGGCGAATGGCTCACGATAACCAAAGAAGGCTACTACAACTCCTCAGAGAAAGGGGCGCAGTACCTCAGTGTCGTGGTTGGAGATCAGACGTACGGCGTGGACAAATTCTATGATGTCTTCTACAGGCCTGACATCGTGGCAGCCAAGTTGCGTGGAGAAGACATCAGCGGGCTGGCGACCATCACCATGAGAGACGCCATCAAGAGTCCACCACCTGTTGTCGAGTTCACCTCCCGGATTAACGATACTGACCAGCCGAAAGTCAAAGTCTGCTATCAGGTTAAGAGCACCGGCGGCGGAATAGGCGAGGTCCGTTTGTTCCACAACGGAAAACTCATCCAGTCAGACGGATACTACCGTGAAGTTGCAAAATCATCGGTTGAAAAACCTCAACTGGCCTCTCTAAACAGCAAGGCCATCTACGACGACATGAGGGGCGTGTCCATAAAGGGTAGAGCTGACTCGGTTTCCACGATCATTAAGCCCAAAGGAGATACATTGGAAGACTGCAGAGACATAGACCCTATTGCCGGTGAAAATGAAGTAAGTGTGGCCGCCTTCAATGGCAGCAACACAATCCAGGGCTACATGAAGACTGTTCATTTCAACTCCAGAGTCAAATCCGACGATCCTCACCTCTATCTCCTGTCGATCGGTATAGACCGATACAGGGACAACAGCATCAACCTAAAATATGCCGCAAAAGACGCGAAAGATCTGGAAGAGAAGATCAAGGCACAGTCCGCCACACTGTATGAACAGCAAAACATCCACTACGCACGCCTGACGGATACGGAAGCGACGAAGGTCAATATCATCGGAAAGATCGACGAACTGGCACGGCTCATAAAACCTAATGACAGCTTTATTCTCTGTGTGGCCGGTCACGGTGTGCTGTTGCAGAACCAGTATTACATGCTCACCCATGACTTCAACGGTCAGGTGAGTGATACGAACGTGATCAGCTCCAACGAGATCGTGGAGATGTCCAAGAAGATAAAGTCCCTCTCCCAGCTCTTCATCTTCGACACCTGCCATGCGGGGGGTGTGGACACCATCATCAGTGGTCTCTACGATGCCCGAATGTCAGTGCTTGCCAAGAAGATGGGTTTACATATCTACGCATCGGCAAGTGACAAGCAGGCAGCAATGGACGGATATAAGGGCAACGGGCTTTTCACCCATGCCTTACTTGATGGATTGAACAACAACAGGCAGGCCGACAAAAACAAAGATGGCAAGGTCAGTATTGTAGGACTGGGTGAATATTCCAAGAAAATGACTACGAACATCTCCAAACAGATCGGACATGAACAGACGCCGCTCATTATTAACTTTGGGAAGGACAGCCCGATTTATAAATTACAATGAAGCTTTAGATTGTTAGTCATCAGTCGTTTTAGATGCTGTCAATACTTTGTTTACAGTTGAAGTCAATCATAAATTTCTTCTTTGAACTGAGTTCAGATACTCTCCACATACCTTGATCAACAATCCTAAATCGAATAGTACATACTGCTTGCCATCCCATTCAAACTCCTTCACGCTATTTCAATTATAATGCTTTTCCCTCATCAGGCGTGCAGCTTTCCAATTAATTACTTGAACTAAGAGGGATAATTTTGGTAAAAGAGTTATGGAAAAATAGAAAGCAGGCAAATAAGTTATATGAGTCGTCCACTTTTTTTTGATTCCATACATGTTCCAACACCGGAAGAGGATATATACAGACGCCTCGGATACCGGAAAGGGAGAACTCAGCTTACGGCTCAGCAGAAGGAGGAGGCTGAACGGTACATTGAAGACGCCCTTTCTCTTATTGATGTGAAGGGTGCGGGAATACGGATTCCTGTTCAGGAGAGAAAACCCTCTAAAGTTGTCCTTTCAACAGGCGTTACCTTTGAAAGCATCCATCTGTCCGCATTCCTTGAAGACTGCCCGGAGATTGTGCTGATGGGGACCACGGCGGGCAGCGATATCGTTGACGCCATCCGTAAAGATTCCGCTGAGGATAACCTGACCCGCGCGGTCGTCCTTGATGCGGTGGCCAGTGAGATTGCCGATGCATCACTCGGCTGGATTGTCAATTACTACAATCAGGAACTCCGCAGAGAAAACAAACGTCTCACCTCAAAGCGTTTCTCCGCGGGATATCATGATTTTTTACTTGAAAATCAGAAAATTATTTACGATATTTTGCAGCTCCACCGTATTGGGGTCAGAATAAGCGAGAGATTTATTCTCATACCGGAAAAGTCAGTTACCGCTATCGCCGGGATTGAAAATATGGTAAATCGCAGGTGAGCGTTCAGCGCGAACGATTTTTCCGCTGAAAGACTGTGCTTATAGCCAAACGCTTTGTAGGTGATACATGGTGGATATTAAAGACAAGATAAACAAGCTTCTCAAAAAACGGGTCCTTCTCCTCGATGGTGCCACGGGAACGGAGTTGCAGAAACGTGGTATGCCTCCGGGAGCGTGTCCGGAAATATGGTGCCTTGAAAATCCCCGGATTATTCAGGCGATTCATTCCGACTATCAAAAATCGGGCGCTGATGTTGTTTATACCTGCACCTTTGGCGCAAATCGCTTCAAGCTGGGGCAGTACGATGTCCGTAATGTAAGGGAGGTTAACAGCCGGCTTGCCAGGCTTGCGAAGGGTGCCGTTGGTGAAAAGGCTATGGTGGCCGGTGATATCGGCCCCACGGGGCAGTTCGTTAAGCCTTTTGGGAATGTCGATTTCGAGGAAGCGGTTGAGGTATTTAAAGAGCAGGCCAGAGGTCTTCTTGAAGGCGGTGTTGATCTCTTTGTGATTGAGACGATGATGGATATCCAGGAGG
>CAYVXX010000035.1:3164-23208 GCA_964454305.1 uncultured Syntrophales bacterium
GGGGATGAAACCGTTTTCGATATGCCCCCCGCCGGGTTTGCCTCTTTCGGCAAAAAATATGTTTCGACAGGCGTCAATATCATGGGCGGCTGCTGCGGGACATCGCCGGAACATATATACGCATTCAGTAAGGAGATTCAAAAAGAAAAGCCCCATGCTCCCTTTAGAAAATCGATAAGTGCCCTCAGCTCCGCGAGAAAATTCATCGTTTTGGAAAAGGACAAACCTCTTTGTATTGTGGGGGAGCGTATCAATCCTACGGGGAAAAAGGCCCTTCAGCAGGAACTCCTCGACGGCAAAATGTCTCTCATACGGAAAATGACCAAAGAACAAAAAAAAGACGGAGCCGGACTTCTGGATGTCAATGTAGGCGTCCCCGGCATCGACGAAGTGAAGACCATGCATGACGTGATCAGTCTCCTGTCGACCATTACCGATCTTCCCCTGGTTATTGATTCATCAAATATTGGAGCGATACAGACGGCTCTCAGGATCTATCCAGGCCGCGCCCTGATCAATTCCATTTCCGGGGAAGAGGAGAAACTCAGAAAACTTCTCCCTATAGCAGCAAAATACGGGGCGATGTTTATTCTCCTGCCGTTGACCGGAAAGGAAATACCGGAGACGGCGGAGAAGCGGAAAAAGATCATCAAAAGCGTATTCAAGGAAGCCGGGGAATTCGGCTTTACAAAGGATGATATTGTAGCGGATGGGCTGGTGATGACGGTGGCTTCCGATTCCATGGCTGCCATGGAGACACTGAAGACAATCGATTGGTGCTCGCGCAAATTCGGATGCAAGACCATAGCCGGGCTCACCAATGTCTCCTTCGGGATGCCGCAGCGAAAATGGATCAATGCGGCTTTCCTCGCAATGGCTCAGGCTTCCGGCCTGACTCTGGCCATTGCGAATCCTTCGAATGAAGAGCTGATGAATGTTAAAATGGCGGCGGATGTCTTGACTCAAAAAGACAAAGATGCCTCGTCATTTATTTCGTATTTTTCCGAGACATCTCGTGCAGATGAAGAAATCCCCCCCATCCCCCCTTTAGTAAAGGGGGGTGAGGGGGGATTGTCAGATGAAGAAGCAGTTAAAGCGGAAAAAGCCTCGCCGGGCCACGAGGTGTTTCAGGCTATTCTGGAAGGAAACAGAGAAGAAATAAACGATTTTATAAAAAAAGCCCTTTCTTTTGGGACAACTGCGGACAGCCTTGTTCATGACATGATGATTCCGGCTATCAGTGAAGTGGGGGACTTATTTGACAAGAAAGAGTACTTTCTGCCCCAGCTTATCGCCAGCGCGGAAACGATGAAAAAGGGGCTTGAATACCTTGATCCCTACCTGAAAAAAGACGTGTCGAGACGTGAAGAGAAAGCCTCTATTCTTCTTGCCACGGTAAAGGGAGATATCCATGACATAGGCAAAAATATAGTAGCCCTGATGTTAAAAAATCATGGATTTAATGTCATAGACCTTGGAAAAGATGTGTCTTCCGAAAAGATCA
Organism: uncultured Syntrophales bacterium; assembly: GCA_964454305.1. GTDB lineage: Bacteria > Desulfobacterota > Syntrophia > Syntrophales > JADFWA01 > JAUSPI01. The sequence goes on from CAYVXX010000035.1 coordinate 4,669, forward strand.
TAGAGGAGATAAAGGTTTATCGACCTGCCATTGTGGGACTTTCCGCGCTCATGACGACAACAATGGTAAACATGAAAGAAGTTATTGATATGGCGAGAAGAGAAGGGCTTAAATGTAAATTTATAATAGGGGGGGCGGTGGTAAGCAGATCCTATGCGCAGTCGATCGGAGCGGAATACGCAAAGGATGGCGTCGGAGCGGTACAACTCGCCCAAAGATTATGTGCTGAATCTCATGATGAAGACTTAAGACAGGAAGATTAATCATGATAGAATATTTTTTTAAAGGGGGACCGGTCATGTACCCCCTTCTCCTCTGTTCCGTGGTATCGCTTACGGTAATCATTGAACGGGCAATATTCTGGATCAGAGAAGAAAAAAATCGCGACAGGACACTTCTGAATGAATTGATGTCTCTGGTTGAAAAGGGGCAGTTTGATGAAGCAAAGAAGAGAACCTTGAAAGCGCGGGATTACGTTATCAGGACAATGGTCTGCGGAGTAGTTCACCGTAATTTTTCCCTGAGGGATGCCCTCCAGATGAGTGCCGATGAAGAAATCGCCCGGATGAGACGTTACCTGCCTATTCTCGACACAATGATAACACTCTCGCCTCTTCTGGGAATCCTCGGGACGGTCACAGGTATAATCTATTCTTTTAACATGCTTGGTACTGTGGGTGCGGAACACCCCCAGTTGATCACAGTGGGTATCGCCCAGGCGCTCATAACTACGGCCTTTGGCCTGACAATCGCCATTCTGAGCCTTATACCGTACAATTATTTTGTGTCAAAAATAGAAAAAGCCGCACTTGAGATGGAGAAGTACGGTACCAATCTGGAGATAATCTTCGAGCGGAAAAGGAACTCGGGATGAAGATTTCAAGGCGTTACTCCAGTAAGGCAAGAATCGAGATGATACCATTGATAGATGTTATATTTCTCCTTTTAGTTGCCTTTATATTCATGACCATGTCAATGGTCGTTCACAAGGGAATACCAATTGACCTGCCACAATCCTCTACATCTCTTGTCGATAAAAAGGAATTTGTCAGCATAAGCATACGGGCAGATGGGAAGGTATTTTTTGAAAAAGAGGAAGTAACGCTGGATAATCTCCTTTCAGCCTTGACCTCTCGTTATCGCGAATTTCCAGAAGTGAAAGTGATCATAATGGGGGATAGGAAGTCCTCTTATGAACGAATCATCTCAGTGATGGATGTGGTGAGGAAATCCGGAGTTGTCAGTCTGTCGCTGGAGACGAAATGGAAAGAGTAACGTTTGAAAAAGACCTCTTTTTTGCGGTCATAATTGCGCTGGCCATTCATGCCGGATTTGCCTTCACCCATATTTACACTGCTCCGCGGCCCGTTTATTTTAAGGCAAAGAATTATGGCCGTCTCATTATATCGATGGTTTCTACTCATACCCCCGATGTAGTACCTGTGGTGAAGAAGAAAAAAAGGGTGGTTGTCGAGGAAAAGAAGGAGATCATCAAGCCGGTCAACAAAAGCACTCCGATACCAAAAAGGGAGATAGTAAACGAAACGGCTACCCTGGAGAATATTGTAACCGGACCGGTCAGTCCATCTGTCAAAGCTGCAAAAGTAACTCTGGCCGTACCTCGATACGGTGAAAATAAGCCTCCCGTCTATCCGGCAATCGCCCGAAGAAGGGGATATGAAGGTGTAGTAATGCTCTCGGCAGAGGTACTTGTCGATGGAACTGTTGGAAATCTGGAGATAAAAAAGTCATCCGGATATAACATCCTCGACAGATCAGCCCTGGAGACAGTCAGGAAATGGAAATTTGAGCCGGGAAGGAAGATGGGGTATCCAGTAGTGATGAATGTCGAAGTTCCGGTAAGGTTTGTTTTGAATGATAGAAACCCGTAATTGCCTTCACATTGACGGTCATATGCAATAAAAGGTCATCGTGATACGGAGCTACACCTATACTCATTAAGGAATATAATTTTAACTCGATGCGTAAGAAACATATCAATAAAGTTGTAATTACGATACCAATCCTTTTTATACTTTTTGCTTTCACTGTCAATGTATCAGCCGAACAAAGAATTGCTTCTAAGACTTACTACTACCAGGGGAAAAGTTATTTTGACAAGAAGAGGTTTGATAAGGCGATAGATAAATATAAGAAAGCCATTGAAGTAAAACCCGAAGTTGCCAACTATTATTATATGTTAGGAAAGGCATATCAGGCCAAAGGTTCATTGGATGAAGCGATTGTCTCTTATAAAAAGGCAGTAACAGTTGATCCTGATTACTATTGGTCTTATTCTCAGCTCGGGGACATCTGTCTTGAGAAAGGGGAAGATAAAAAGGCCATAGCATACTATAGAACCTCCGTTGGGAAGTGTTCGAACGATAGTGACGTGCATTATCTTCGTGGAAAGATATGTGATATAAAAGGTGATATCGACGGGGCCATAAAAGAATATAATGAGGCTGTAAAGTTAAAGCCCGGCTACTTTGACGCTCTTTACAGTATAGCCATCAATTACACAAAAAAGGAAGATTTAAAAAAAGCCGTGACTTTTTACCAGGAGGCGAGGAAGCAAAGCCCCTATGATGAAGACACGCTGGTCAATCTTGGAATAATATACGTAAAGTTGAGGAAATTCAGTAAGGCCATCAATGTGTTGACTGTTGCGCTCAAGATTAATCTGTTCAACCGTGATACGCGATACTATCTTGGCAAAGCATACTATGGCATGGGAAAACTTGACCAGGCTATAAAACAGACAAAAAATGCGCTTGAAATAGATCCGGACAACGCCGACATACACTTCACATTGGGTCTATACTATGATAAAAAGGGGTGGCCGGATATGGCTGTTGCGGAATATCAGGAGGTTCTCCACCTTAACCCGGATTATTTTAACACTCTTAACAAATAAAGAAAGGTGGTTTTATAATGGATGAAATGAAGAAGAGACTTGCCGAGATAATCGCCAGGCGATCCTTTAAATATAGTGACGATCCACCTTTTACATTGACTTCGGGAAGGAGGAGCAATTTCTATTTCGATTGTAAACCGACAACCCTTGATCCTGAAGGCATGAATCTTATAGGCAGTATTATCTTCGATATGCTTGATGATTCTGAGGTTACCGCGGCCGGTGGGATGACCCTCGGAGCGGACCCCATAGCCAATGCCCTTTCTCTGATTTCATATCAGCGGGGGAAACCCATAAAATCCTTTATAGTCAGGAAAGCTGTTAAAGGGCATGGCACAAAGAGCAAGATTGAAGGAGATGTCAGACCAGGGGAAAAGGTTGTAATTATAGATGATGTCATTACTACCGGCGCATCAACCATAGCAGCGATAGAAAGGGCAAAAGAAGAAGGATTGGTTATAGATAGGGTTATTGTACTGATTGATCGAGAAGAGGGCGCCCTCGAGAATATAGAGAAGTATACAGAGAGGGTTGATTCGATTCTCACTCGGACTGATATAATGAAGATTTATGAAAATAAGGGAAAAGGAGGTCAGTGATGAAAATTGGTAAGGCTTTTCTGGGTTTTTCAGTAATAGTTATTTTCATATGCGGGTTTTCGGGAGCAGTTTTTTCGGGAGGAGACGATGCGCTTGTCATTGCAGGATTTAATTCCGGTGAGATGAAAGATGGTGCACCTCTTGAATGGGAACTGGCAAAGAAAAAAGGAACACCGGTAATTAAACTCGAAAAGGTTGGGGACAAATTCTGCCTCCACATGGTAAGTGATAGTGAGTCGTCGTTTGGGATAAAAAAAGAAACGAAGGTAAATGCTGCCGAATATCCCTTCCTGAGCTGGAAGTGGAAGGTTGCAAAGCTTCCAAAGGGTGGAGATGTCAGAAAATCGGATACAGATGACCAGGCCATACAGATCTATGTCGCTTTTAAAGCAACGGGATGGCCCGCGAAATTAAACACCCCGGCAATCGGATATATCTGGGATAACGAGGCTCCCAAGGATGCCGTCGTTACAAGCCCCCAGCCCCTGTCCGGCAAAGTGAGATATATAGTATTGAGAAACAAGAGCGATGAGCTTAACAAGTGGTATGAGGAAAAACGGAATATATCGGAAGATTATAAGAAATTATTTCCCGACATTGAAGGAGGGAAACTACGTGATGTAGAGGGAATTTCCTTTTATATTAACTCCCAGCATACAAAAAGCGAGGGAGACAGCTGTCTGTACGACGTTTATTTCAGCAAGAATTGAGTCCCGCCTTCCAGCATGGCGACATCTTTCGGAGATTTTCGATGATTGGAGGAAGTTTTTCGATTACTAAATCGATATCTTCATCGGTATTATAGATGCTGAGACTGAATCTGATGGATCCGTGAGCCATGGTAAACGGAACTCCCATTGCACGCAGGACATGAGAAGGCTGGAGAGAACCTGATGTACAGGCCGAACCGGAAGACGCACAGATTCCGAACTCGTTCATCATGAGCAGGATAGCTTCTCCTTCGACCCCTTCAAAACTGATGTTTGTCGTATTCGGGAGGCGCATCAGGCGATCTCCATTGACCCTGCTGTCAGGTATGCGATCCAATAATTCACTCTCAAGTCTATCCCGAAGCGTTTTGACTTTGGTATTTTCAATTTCCATGTTGATGCGTGCCATTTCACATGCCTTACCGAGGCCGATGATAACGGGTGTATTTTCCGTGCCTCCCCGCCGTTCATTTTCCTGATGGCCGCCGATCAGAAAGGGAGAAAACTTTGTTCCTCTCCGCACGTAAAGAACCCCGATTCCCTTCGGTGCATGGAGCTTATGTCCCGATATGGAGAGCATGTCAATCTGGTTTTTGCTCATGTTAATCGGTATCTTACCCACCGCCTGAACCGCGTCGGTGTGAAATGGTATCTTCCGATCCCGTGCAATTTCCGCCGCTTCCTCCACCGGGAAAATGACCCCCGTTTCGTTGTTTGCCCACATAAGACTTACAATTGCCGTATCTTTCGTCAGGCTTTTCTTGTATATGTCCATGTCAAGATGTCCCTCAGCGTCAACGGGGAGCTCAGTTACGCTATAGCCCTGTTTTGCCAATTGACTGCTCAAGACCTTAATGGCGGGGTGTTCTACACGACTCGTAACAATGTGACGTTTATCGGGATTGGATGCTAACGCGGATCTTACAGCTGAGTTGTCACTCTCCGTACCGCAACTTGTAAAAATAATTTCCTCGGCTGAAGCACCAATCAAGGCCGCCACCTCTTCACGCGCCTCTTGAATCTTTGCTGCAACCTGCCCTCCGAAGGAATGCATACTGGACGGATTGCCGTAAAGATGGAGAAAATAAGGGATCATCGCCTCAAAAACCTCGGATGCTACTTGCGTCGTGGCGTTGTTATCGAGATATACCGTTCTCATTGTGGGACCTCCTCTACGGTTAGATCGGGGGAGACTAATTCACGAAGCTTGGGCTCGACAACGTTTTTCATTGTCTGTTCGGAAGCGGAACAGAGCGCACAGCTTCCACGCTTGGCTACCAGGACACGATTTCCGATCACGTCGATAAGTTCAATATCGCCTCCATCGTGCTTTAACATCGGTCTGATCTCCCGTTCGATTGTTTCTTCGATCAGTTTGATCTTCTCAATATTGGTAAGACGAGGTTTTTTGTATGGTTGCTCCTCTGACCTGACCCGATCTATAATTTCTTGAATCGCATCATGACAATTTCCACACCCGCCTCCTGCTTTTGTATAGTTTGTTACGTCTTCAACGGTTTGCAGGTTGTTCTCCCGCACCGCCCGATCAATTTCATGGTCGGTGACTCCGAAACACTCGCAAATTATTTTTTCTTCAGGCTTTTCAACAGGAATGCCCTTGTAATATTGAATGGCCTTTTCCAATGCCTGGCGACCCAGCACGGAACAGTGCATCTTGGCTTCGGGAAGACCGCCGAGATAATTTGCTATATCCTTGTTTGTTAGCTCTTCCGCCTCTTCAACGGTCATCCCTTTGATCATTTCGGTCAGTGCTGACGCTGCAGCTATTGCGCTTGCACACCCGAAGGTTTTAAATTTCGCATCCTTAATCCTTTTATTTTCGTCAAGCTTGAACGTTAATTTCAGCATATCGCCGCATGCTATGGAACCAACGTCTGCCACACCGTCCGGATTTTCTAATTCCCCTACATTACGGGGATTGAGAAAATGGTCCTTGACTTTTTCTGTATAGTTCCACATTAATTGTCTCCTTTTCTTGTCGTTTCAAAGACGTTTTTGTATTCTCGAGTCTTCTATTGTAGAATAAAAGTCTTTTTCTACAATCAACAGTGCACGTATTCTGTGCCGGATAGGATAATGAGAGGGGAAGAAGTATCAAGTGCCGGAAGTAAAACCGACTCTGTAAAAGAATCGATCAGTGTGGGAAGGAATCACCTTCTGAGTTAGTCATGTCGCTTCATAGACTGTGCCGGCGCTGGTGGCAAGATGAATCTTTACAATCTCACCCTCTTTTAGAAACTCGGGGAACAGCTCGGCATCCTCACGGTTTACAATAAAACCTATCATTCCGACTTCTCTGATGTCCGGCTTCCGGTCAAGGGGCGCCTCGTAAAAGTACGGCACATAAATCTTTTCGCCTTCGTATCTTCCGGGAGATTCAATGATACCGGCTGAGTTGACATTATACACTTTTTCTAATTGCTGTCTTTTGTTCATCTGAATCAAAGGCAAACTTTTATGTCTCAAACGTAATTTTAAATGTGGTACCGACGTCTCTTTCAATCTCCAGGGTTCCCTTGAGTTGAGTAACCAGAATACTGATCAGGCGTAATCCGAGTGTTTCACTATCGCTGATGTCTATATCTTCCGAGAACCCTACACCGTTGTCACTGACAGCAAGTGTCAATCTGTTATCACCATCAGGATGTAAGTCGATAGTAATCTCTCCTTTTCTGCCTTCAGGAAACGCATGTTTAAGTGCGTTGGATATCAGCTCATTTATAATCAGGCCGCAGGGAACGGCCTTGTTAATATTTAAAGCTACATCAGAACAATTGACGTTCAGCCTGACGGCATTGGGATCAACAACATAGGCACGGAAGAGATGTTTGGTTATGCTTCTTATATAATCGTCAAAGTCAATCCTTGCCAGGTCTTTAGACTGGTAGAGCTTTTCATGGACGGATGCCATGGAGAAAATACGGTCCCTGCTTTCCTTGAACATTTCAAGGGATTCCTTGTCCTTCACATATTCTGACTGGAGATTGAGGAGACTGGAGACTATCTGCATGTTATTCTTCACCCTGTGGTGTATCTCGGAAAGAAGAACCTCTTTTTCTTTTAAGGATTTTCTTATTTTGTTTTCTGCTTGCTTGCGTTCGGTTATGTCACTAAAAGACGCTATACTTTTATTGGTTCCGGGAATGACAGCGACGGTGATAAAAATATCTTTGATATCACCGTATCTGTCAATAAATTGAAACTCGTAATTTCTCGGGGCAGAGGCGGGATCAATCCTTCGCAACCTGTGATATTCTTTCATTTTTTCCAAATCTTCTTTTGCCACAAACTCTGTCCAGCTTTTTTTCCCTTCTATCTCCTCTTTGGAATATCCAAAGAGCTGCTCAAATTCCCTGTTTACCATGGAAAGGATAGTATCCTCTTCGACAATCAGAGTAGCCGTACCCGTATTCTCAAATACACTGCGGTATCTCGATTCAGATTCCCGCAGTTCCTCCTCCGCGCGCTTCCGGTCTGTAACGTTTATTGATGTTATGATAGCCCCTTCAGAAAAGGGAGCTATCTTTATGTCAAGAAATTTATCCTTATACTTCTGCTCCAGGAATTTCTTCGATTCGCCTGATCTGATGCATTCCATCAACTCCCCGAGCATATCAGTTTTGTGCTTCGCTGCATAATCCTTATACATCACATCATTATTAATATTAGGCAATCTACCATCCGACCTTTTTCTTGCCAGGTTGTATTCAGTTATCTTTGCTTGACGATCCACGATGACAGTGTCAACGGGATTGTTGTCAAATAATGCACGGTAACGCTCTTCACTTTTCCGCAGTGCTTCCTCTGCCTGGTTGCGTGCGGTGATATCCCGGATAGATTCAATGGCGCCAATAACATTTCCTTCGTAATCGTACATCGGACTCGCCTTGCCCCATAGAAATACTTTCCTTCCCTTTACTAAAAGAGCATTTGGCTCAGCAAGCAGGGCTTCTCCCTCCCTGCGAACAAAGAGATATTTTTCTTCTATTTCCTTGTCAGATTTCAATGCAAGATCAATCAATATAGGTCTCCTGGTACCATAAAACGGCAGGGCATATTCATTGTTTTCCTTGCCAAGCATATCTTCGGCCTTGATACCGGTCATCTCTTCAATAGCTCTATTCCAGGCAATTACCTTCCCTTCAAGATCAATAGCAAAGGTGGCATCAGGCAGGAAATTGATTATATCGGCAAGCCGCTGTTCAGATTTCCTGAGGGCTTCCTCTGCCTGTTTACGGGCGGTGATATTCTCGAAGGTGCCTTCGTAGTAGAGTATTTTGCCGCTGGCGCTGGGAACGGTATGTACATTTTCTGAAACCCAGATCTTGCTGCGATCCTTACAATAATACTCACATTCAAAGTTTGATATAATATTGTGTTTTCCCAGCAGGCGTTGGAACTCAGCTCGACGATCAGGGTCAACATAGAGCGGTTTTCCTATATCGGTGATGCTGGTTAGCAGATCTTCGGATGAATCATAACCGAGCATTTGTGCCATTGCCTGGTTTGCTGTAATGATGCGTCCATCAGGTGTGGTTTGGTATATGCCTTCAAAGGTATTTTCGAAGATATCTCGGTATTTTCTCTCTGCTTGCTTCAGTGCTTCCCTGGTTTTCTTGCTTTCAACGGATTCTCTTTCTAATTTCTTGATTCTTCGTTCCAGTTCCTCGTAAGTCGGTTTTTGCTCCATTTGAAAAACCTCCGGTCTTTTCCGAAAACAGCGTTCTCCCCCGGTGTCCGTGTTTTGATCCTCTTTGGCGTAACGCAAAAAAAAGGGGGAAGTTTTAAGTAACTTCCCCTAAATCGCTGATATTTATGGTGGGCCGTAGGAGATTCGAACTCCTGACCAACTGATTAAAAGTCAGCTGCTCTACCAGGCTGAGCTAACGGCCCATCAAATGCGTATTGAAACTGCACCTTCTAACAGGAAGCCACTTTAGTTGTCAACAAGAAACTATTTAATTTGTAAAAGGATTTTCTACGATGATTGTTTCCTCTCTACCCGGACCTACAGAAGCAACAAATATCTTGACTCCGGTAAGTTCCTCAACCCTTTCCACATATTTTCTGGCATTAGTGGGAAGTGCCTGAATATTTCTGGCCTTGCTTATATCTTCAGCCCAACCTTCCATCTCTTCATAAATAGGCCGACATTGTGATAATATCTGTAGATTTGAAGGAACTGATTCTGTGAAATCTTTCCCGTCGATCTTGTAACCGACACAGACCTTTAATTTTTCAATACCAGTCAGGACATCGAGCTTTGTTATAGCTATCCCGGTGATGCCCGAGATCCTGGCTGACTGTCTGACCATGACAATGTCAAGCCAGCCACAACGGCGCCTTCTTCCGGTAGTGGCACCAAATTCCATTCCGACTTTCTGTATTCTCTCTCCTATATCATCGGTGAGTTCTGTAATGAATGGACCTCCTCCAACTCTGGTAGTGTAGGCTTTGCAAATTCCCACAACGGCGCTTATTTTTGTAGGTCCTATACCGGACCCGCAACAGGCATTGCCGGCTACGGTGTTAGAAGATGTAACGAAGGGATAAGTACCGTGGTCAACATCGAGGTGGTTTCCCTGGGCACCCTCAAAGAGGATATTTTTCCCTTTTTCTATTTCTCTGCTTAGAATGATCGAAGTGTTTGCTGCGTATTGCCTGAGACGATCTGCGTATTCTCTATATTCGTTATAGATTGCCTGCTCGTCGACCGGTTCCTCCTTGAAGAACTCCGTCAGGAAGAAGTTTTTCTCCTCAACGTTCTTTTTCAGTTTTTCCCGAAATACCTTGTCATCAAGGAGGTCGCAAAGCCTTATCCCTACCCGTGTGACTTTATCTTCATAACATGGCCCGATCCCCCGTCCGGTGGTTCCTATCTTTTTGCCACCTTTTCGGGACTCACGGGCGATATCCAGCCTCCGGTGATACGGCATGATGATATGAACATTCTCACTGACGAAGAGGGTTGTGTTTGAGGGAAAGAGGTTTCGGCTTTTAAGATTATCAATCTCCTGTATGATGACCTTCGGGTCTAAAACGACACCATTTCCCACAATACAGATTTTATTGTTGTGAAGTATCCCGGATGGTATCAGGTGGAGGATAGTCTGCTCACCTTTCACTACCAGAGTATGGCCCGCATTGTTTCCCCCTTGAAATCTTGCGATGACATCTGCACTTTCTGCGTACAGATCGACAATCTTACCCTTGCCTTCATCACCCCACTGGGTTCCGACAACAATAACCGCTTTTGCCATAATTATGCCTCCAATTAATCTTTTATAATTGAGGAGATGTATTGTGCAAATTTTTATATTTCCAGTTGAGTTACTGAAATCATATTGGGCAGCTTCTTGAGTTTGTTGATAACCTCTTCAGATACTACACTGTCTGTACTCAGGACAACGAGTGCCTGTCCATCGACCAGCTCACGGCTCAACTGGAGCCCTGCAATGTTAACATCATTTTCCCCAAGGGTCGTACCGATGTTACCTATGACACCCGGTCTGTCGTAGTTGTATATCACAAGCATATGACCTTCCGGGATTGCCTCAAGTGTGAATTTATCAATCCTTACAATCCTCGGATCCTGCTTTCCGAAGATTGTTCCCGCGGCATAACTTTCACCGCTGGTCGTCTTTATAGTTAGGGAAATCATGCTGGTGTAATCCTTTACACTGCTGCTCTTCGATTCGATGACATTTATGCCTCGCTCTTTAACAATGACTGGTGCGTTGATAAAATTGATATTTTCACTGAGCAGCGGCGTCAGAAGTCCTTTTAACAGGGCGGTTGTGATTGGCGCTACTGTGAAGTCAAGGATCTCTCCGCTGTATTCGACAACAACTTCTTTTATTCCTCCAGAGACAAGCTGGGCCTGAAATTTCCCGAGTTTCTCAGCAAGTACCAGGTGAGGCCGTATTATTGTGAGTATTTCCGCACTGACTGAAGGGAAGTTGACGGCATTTTTTATTGTCCCGTCCGTGAGATATTCGACTATTTGTTGGGCAATAGCTATAGCAACATTCCTCTGGGCCTCGTCCGTTGAGGCGCCCAGATGCGGTGTGCAGATAACATTGTCGAGAGAAACAAGGTCCCAGTTCTGTGTGGGTTCTTCTTCAAAGACATCGAGTGCCGCACCGGCGACTTTCCCGGAGACAAGGGCATCATAGAGGTCTTTTTCTTTTACAATTCCTCCCCTGGCACAGTTGATAATGAAAACGCCATCTTTCATCTTGGCAAGCATATCGGCGTCGACCATCCCCCTTGTTTCCTTTGTCATTGGAACGTGTACGGAGATAAAATCCGAACTCTCTAAAAGCTCGTCCAGGTTAACGAGAGTGATACCGATCTTTTCTGCCACCTCTGGAGATATGAAGGGATCGTAGGCGATCACATTCATTTTTAAGCCTAATGCCCGGCTGGCCACGATGGAGCCGACCCTCCCAATACCGACGATTCCCAGGGTCTTATTGTAGACCTCTGTGCCCATAAATTTTTTCTTTTCCCACTTTTTGGATTTTATGGAAGCCGTGGCCTGGGGAATGTTCCTTGCGAGGGAGAGCATCAGCGATATGGCGTGCTCCCCTGTAGTGATGGTGTTACCACCGGGGGTATTCATCACCACGACACCCCTCTTACTCGCCGCATTAACGTCAACATTGTCAAGCCCTATTCCGGCTCTTCCTATTACCTTGAGATTGTCCGCCTTATCTATGAGTTCCTTTGTAACCTTAGTAGCACTCCTTATGGCGATGCCATCGTAATCCTTTATTATCTCTTTAAGCTCATCAGGTGTGAGCTTTGTCATTACATCGACATCAATCCCAGGAGCATTTTCAAATATTTCTATTCCCTCCTTGGCCAGGGTGTCACTTACGAGAACTTTTTTCATTTTATGTCTTCCTCCTGCCTTAAAAATTTTGACATGACCTGTAAGCGGTCAAAGCTAAGCATGAAAATCCCCCTTACCACCTTTACTAAGTGGAGTACAGGGGGATTTTCATATGAAACATAGAATTAACATCTCTCATCTCCACTTTATTTTTGAGAGATAAGATGTCAGCCCTTCTACAGCATTTCCTATAACTTGCTAATCTCTTCCAAGTATGCTCTTTCCAATGCCTCTATTCCTGTCTTTATGCTTGATGATTCAACAGTTGGGCCGCACCAGAAGCGGAATCCCGGAGGGGCGTCCTTGTAAGAATTTACGTCGTGAGCGGCATTTTCTTTGCTCAATTTGCCGGTAACCTTTTTAGCAAGAGCGCTCTGTTCTGCCACGGAGAGTGATCTGAACTTCTCGTCTTTAACCATGAGACAGACAGAGGTATGTGAGCGTATTTCCCTGGATTCAGCAAGAAAGTCAATCCAGTCAGTCTTTTCAACCCATTCTTCGATAACATTTAAATTAGATTTGCTTCTCTTGATAAGACCATCTAACCCTATATCCTCGGCCCAGTTGAGTACATCAAGGTAGTCTTCAACGCAAAGCATTGAAGGCGTGTTTATGGTGCTTCCCTCAAAGATGGACCTGTCAACCTTACCGCCTTTTTTTATCCTGAATATTTTTGGCATCGGCCATGGGGGATCATACGATTCCGCTCTCTCAACTGCCTTTGGACTTAAAATAAGTACACCGTGAGCAGCTTCACCACCAAGGCATTTCTGCCAGGAATATGTGAGTGTGTCGACCTTTGACCAGTCGATATCCATTGCAAATGCACAGCTTGTGGCATCACAGAGTGATAAGCCTTCCCTCTCCTGCGGGATCCAGTCCCAGTCCGGAATTTTGACCCCGCTGGTGGTACCGTTCGCAACGAAGACCACGTCACTTTTCCAGTCTATCTCTTTAAAATCCGGAATTTTGCCGTAATCTGCTTCTATGATCGTTGGGTTGAGTTTTAATTCATTTTTAATGTCTTTAGCCCAACCTGCGCTAAAGCTTTCCCAGACAAGCGCAGTCACCGGTTTGGGGCCGAGAAGTATCCACATGGCGGCTTCAAATGCCCCGGTGTCGGATCCGGGAAGTATTCCGAGTAAATAATCTTCCGGCACCTTCAATAACTCCCTGCTTTTACGGATTGCCTCTGCCAGCTTTTCCTTACCGAGAGCACTTCGATGAGAACGCCCGACAGGGGCATCTTTTAAGACATCAAAACTCCATCCCGGTCTCTTGCTGCAGGGTCCTGAACTAAAATTTGGATTATGCATAACACCTTCCCCTTAAATTTTTACATCAAAAAACACATATCAGAAATGTTTTTATTACTCAAGATATTTCGGGTCTGTAATTGGTATTGACCGGATTGTAAAAAGAACATATATTGAGGCTTCCTGTCTACAAAAAAGGACATACGGGAGGCGCTATAGGTTAGCGGAGGAGTCCACAATTGAAGAAGATAAAAACCACTTTTTTCTGTCAGAATTGCGGGTATCAATCACCGAAGTGGCTCGGTAAATGTCCCTCCTGCAGTGAATGGAACCGCTTTGTTGAAGAGGAGATAAGAAATTCCGGTCAAGGTATCTCCACTGAACTCCAATTTAATGAACCCCCAATGCCTATTGATGCCATCGAGGCGGATGAGAGGGAGAGGATCAAGGTCGGAATTGGTGAAGTGGACAGGGTGTTAGGTGGCGGCATCGTAGGCGGTTCCGCCATACTTGTCGGTGGTGATCCGGGGATCGGAAAATCAACGCTCCTCCTCCAGGTCTTGCAGAATCTGGCCGAAAAAGGACTCAAAGTTCTCTACATCACGGGGGAAGAATCGGCAAGACAGATCAAACTCAGGGGAAAGAGGGTCGGCGCTTCATCAAAAGATCTTCTGGTGCTGGTCGAAATAGAGTTAGAAAACATCCTGAAATATATTAAAGAAATAACGCCGCAGGTAGTAGTGGTCGATTCCATTCAGACGGTATATTCGTCCGCGCTCTCTTCCGCTCCCGGCAGCGTCGGGCAGGTGAGGGAAGCCTCGGCGCGGCTTATTTTCCTTGCGAAAAAAACGGGTATACCTATCTTCCTTATCGGTCATGTTACCAAAGATGGGGCTATTGCCGGGCCGAAGGTGTTGGAACATATGGTTGATACCGTCCTATATTTCGAAGGAGATTCAGGACACGCTTACCGGATTATAAGAGGGATAAAGAACAGATACGGGCCGACCAATGAAATCGGTGTCTTTGAGATGAGAGACAATGGCCTGAATGAAGTAGCAAATCCCTCAGCGTTTTTCCTTGCTGAAAGACCTGAAGGTGCTGCCGGGTCCGTAGTTGTACCGAGTATCGAGGGGACGAGACCGATACTGGTGGAGATTCAGTCGCTGGTAAGCCCCACGAACCTGGGTATGCCGAGGAGAACGGCCATCGGGGTTGACCATAACAGGGTATCTCTGCTGGTTGCTGTTCTTGATAAGATATGTGGTCTTCATCTGGGCAATCACGATATTTTTATTAACGTCGCCGGTGGGGTGAAGGTGGATGAACCCGGAGTTGATATAGGGATAGTGTCTTCGATTGCCTCCAGTTTTCTTGACCGTCCGATAGATTCGGGTACCGTTGTCTTCGGTGAGGTCGGTCTCACGGGAGAGGTTAGGGGAATAAGTCAGATGGAAAGCAGGATTAAGGAGGCGACACGAATGGGATTTAACCGCTGTATCCTTCCAAAGACCCTCTCGCGCAATGTATCTTCGGAAACGGAGATGAAACTTGTAAAGATAGGCAATCTTAAGGATTTACTGGAGCATCTTTTTTAATCTTTTTACAAAAAAGCAAGACCTGATCCCAAGAGGCAAACTCCAAGACCCCCGAGGCGTGTCCATGAAAATACTTGTTGTTGATGACGAGAAAGACATTGTAGACTTGATTGCCTATAACCTTGAAAAAGAAGGGTTCGCAGTCCTGAAGGCCTATGATGGAGAGGAAGCTCTGGAGCTGGTCGGGTCCAAAGACCCCCATCTGGTCATCCTCGATCTTATGCTTCCGGGAATCCAGGGGTTGGAAGTCTGCAAATTCATTCGGAAAAACCCGGAAACTGCCTCCTTGCCCATTATTATGCTCACGGCAAAGGGTGAAGAGATCGACAAAATCCTGGGTCTTGAGATGGGGGCTGATGATTACATCACCAAGCCTTTCAGTGTGAGAGAACTGATAGCTCGTGTACGTGCGGTGCTCAGGAGGGTTGAATCGCAAAAAGAGACAGAGGCAAAGGAAACTTTTACCTTTAAAGGTTTGCATATCGACTACAATACTTATGAAGTTACAGTTGATGATAAAAAAGTTGATCTGAGCCCGACAGAATTCAGGCTTCTGAAATTCTTCTCCCAACATCCGGGAAGGGTTTACACCAGAGATCAACTTCTGGATCATGTGTGGGGTGATGAAGCCTTTGTGGAACCCAGAACTGTGGATGTTCATATCAGACGTCTGAGAGCACAGATTGAAAAAGATACAGAAAAGCCGGAGTATATACTTACGGTAAGAGGAGCCGGCTATAAATTCGCAGATATCAAGCAGCAGAACATTCCTGAAATAACGTTATAATGAGGTACCGCTTTTGCCCCCATCCAAACCATTCCCCCCAAATTCATTCAACATACTTTACCGTTAATCACATTCCATATCTTATCTTCACATTATCTTCATCAAGCTGTAATTAAATTGTAATATTTATGCTGTATCTTTCCTTCCAAAAAACAAAGGAAGGTGAAGAAGATGTTTAGAATAATTAGAGTTTTAGTATTGAGTTTTATGTGCTTGATGTTGCTGGGTCATGGTGCGGTGTTTGCGGGTGAGACCATTGTGATCAAGGGTTCAACGACAGTTCTTCCTGTGGCCCAGGCAGCAGCTGAGACCTATATGAAGGGCCATCCGGATGTTAATATCTCTCTGTCCAGTGGCGGTTCGGGCAATGGGATCAAGGCCCTGATAGATAACTCCAC
Organism: uncultured Syntrophales bacterium; assembly: GCA_964454305.1. Lineage (GTDB taxonomy): Bacteria > Desulfobacterota > Syntrophia > Syntrophales > JADFWA01 > JAUSPI01. The sequence goes on from CAYVXX010000035.1 coordinate 20,852, forward strand.
GGACATTGCCAATGCCTCACGTTTCATCAAGGGTAACGAGCTAAAGCTCGCCACGGAAAAGGGAATATATCCCGTTCCACATCGTGTAGCCATAGACGCCATTGTCCCGATCGTTCATTCCGAAAATCCGGTGAATGATCTGACAATCGAGCAGATGAGCCTCATCTATCAGGGAAAAATCAAAAACTGGAAAGAAGTCGGCGGGAAAGACAAACAGATTGTCGTGGTTTCCAGGGACACCAGTTCAGGCACCTATGAGGTATGGGAAGAGAAGGTACTTCACAAGGCCAGAGTTACACCCAGGGCTCAACTGCAGGCATCCAACGGGGCGGTTGTTCAAGTCATATCCAAGAATAAATATGCCATCGGCTATATCGGGCTCGGATATATGAACAAAAGCGTCAAGGCCGTCGATGTGAATGGGATTAAGGCCACCGTCCAGACCGCCTTATCCGGAACATATCCCATTGCGAGACCGCTTTTTATGTTTACCAATGGCTGGCCAAAGGGGAAGGTATCCGATTTCATCAATTTTGTTGTCAGCCCCAAAGGACAGGAAATTGTCAAAAAGGAAGGTTTTGTACCGCTGTACTGAAGGTAAAGGGCGTCAATTGCAGGGTGGCATTTTATATGCCACCCTGCAATCCAAAGCTCGCTCTTTGAACTCAGACTGCCTGTGCAAGGTAAATAGAAAAGAATTTATCAAAACCGCAACATGTTTTCTTACAGTAAGGGGAGTAGGTAACAAGTTCTCAGATATAAGTTAGCTGTTTCCTGTATGGTTTTCTTTGTAAAGATCACCTTCCTGAGATGTTATATTTTCATTAAAATTTCACAGACCTGTCACAGAGATGTAACAACCTTTTGTTACTTTCTTGCTGAAGCATTTACCATACGTGTAAAAATAAAGACTATCAAATGGAGGATATATAGCAATGAAATGCAATATAATTGAAAAAAGGGATTTTATTTTTGTGGAGATTGGAGGTTCATTGGCTAACAAAGTTCCTTGTTCAGCTCGGGATGTTTTACATCCCTGGCGAACCAGAACGGAACTCAGGATAGCCTTGGATCTGGGAGGCATAGATGAAGATAGTGATGTAGTTACCCAACTGGGTGTAATGACCTCGTTTAAAAAGGAGGTTGATCTTATGAATGGATTTTTGAAGGTCTGTTCATTAAGGCCGCGTATAAAAAACTATCTACTTGAAAACAGGCTGGGGAATATCTTTGATATTTATGAAGACCTGAACAGTGCTGAAAACAGCCCATGGAAAAGAAAAGGATATGGAGAAAAACAACAATATACTCGAACTGCAGCCTGATATCTTCAGGATTAAAGGATATGGAACGAGCAGCCACAGCTACATTATCAAGGGAGACTGCGCAAACCTGCTCATCGATTCCGGTGTCGATGCCAATTTCCCAGCACTCCAGCAATCTCTTTTGAAGATCGGGTTAAAGATCCGCGATATAGGTATAGTGGTTAATACCCACGAGCACTTCGACCATATTGGGGCCAATCGCTATTTTCAAAACCATGCCCTTATCGCCGCCCACCGCTTTGCGGCGACAAAGATGATCTTCGATGACAGATACGTGACTCTCTACAACTCTGCCGATCTGAATGAGATTCCGCTGAAGGTTCATCTCTGGCTGGAGAGCAAGAGTCGCTTCGATCTTGGTAAGTACTCTCTCAATATTATACATACTCCCGGTCATACCTCGGGCTCCATATGCATCTACGAACCCGTCGGAAAGGTCCTTTTTACAGGCGATACCCTCTTTGCCGGCGGGACACTTTCATACATAGCAGAATCGGGAAGCGTTGGCGATTACATCAACTCCATATTATCACTGAGCACAAGAAAGATACTCGAAATATACCCCGGCCACGGTGAGATATCCAGGAATCCAGCGGAGGATATGGAAAAGGCGGTTCAGAATGCAAAGGGCTTCTTAAAAAATAAAAGTGGGATCGAGGTTACACGCTTTAAAGAAGATAATATGGGCAATGCAGTGAAAGAAGAATAAGGAATGGAGAAGATAGAGGAGGCTTCGCTTTGCCTCTGGGAAAATTAGGGGAGTTATAAGGATTATTTCAGGATGGTCTTTCCTTCTATGTCAATATGGATGAGACACTGCCCAGCCTGTAATTTATAGTAAATAAAGGGTGGGGAGCTGTCTCTTCATCAAACCGTAACTAAATCGTAATCAAACTGTAACTTTTCTGATGTATCTTTTCATTACAACAAAGCAGGGGTGCTTGTCATTACGAGCAAAGCGAAGTAATCCCATAACATATTGATAATTAGTGAGATTGCCGCTGCTATTCCCTCGGTCCGTTCAGACGCCTC
>CAYVXX010000036.1:0-3633 GCA_964454305.1 uncultured Syntrophales bacterium
AAGCAACTGTATAATCTCCGTTTTTCACGGGTGGGTGCACATCACGGGGGACAGCTTCCTACCTGGAAATTTTTGATTGAAACCATGATGAAAAAGGGTAGTCTGGATGCAATATTCGCCACAACGACCGTTGCAGCCGGCGTCAATTTCCCGGCACGGACGATTGTCATGTTCAATTCAGATCAGTTCAACGGTCGCGAATTTATTCCTTTAAACGGTACGGAATTTCACCAGATGACCGGACGAGCGGGGAGACGGGGACAGGACAAGATCGGTTTCATGCTGGCCGTTCCGGGAAGGTTTATGGATATAAAACATATAAAGAACCTTCTCTTCGCAAATCCGGAAGATATCAAAAGCCAGATAAAAAACGATTTTTCAATGGTACTCAATCTCCTTTTGTCGCATACCCCGGAGGATATCAGGAATATCTTTGAAAGGTCACTTGCCGCTTTTCAACAGAAAAAAGGTGACAGCGTAGGTTCGAACCTATGGAATGATTTTCAGAAACATTCAGCATTCTTAAAAACAGAGGGATTTGTCGATCAACAGGATCGACTGACGGCAGATGGTATCTGGGCTTCGAGATTGAGGCTTGACCAGCCACTGCTCATCGCCGAGTGTCTGAGGAATGACGCTTTCCCGAAAGATGATGAGAGGCTTTTAGCCGCGGTTATTGCCCCGTTTGTTTACGATGGTGACCAGGAAATAAAGATATATCAAAAAAGTGTCCCCAAAAAGCTGAAGGCCGCATACAACAAAATAGTTTCAGCGGTTATTCCAATCTATAAAAGGATGATAGAAGCCGGATTTACCGTCAACCCTCTCAAATTCTGGACCAGTGTAATCCTCTACGACTGGGCAGGAGGAGCCCCCTGGGATACAATTATTGAAAAGCGGGGATTTGCAGATGGTGACATGGCAATGCTCGTACTGAGAACCGCCGACAACCTCAAGCAGATTACTTCATTAAGAGAGTCTCACCCGGACATTGCAGCTCTCGCGGAAAGGGCACGGGAAACCATATTGAGAGAACCGGTGGTGTTTGAATATGACTATTAGCGAGGCAAAATTTCCTTCCCCTGGTGGACATACGCGCTAACTTAATGGACTAATATTAATCATCAGTTTTCCCTGTCTGCATCCTGGAAAGAAATTCGAGCTTACGGGCTGTTTTTTCAACAAATAAGGCTGTTTTACGTTCCAAGATATTGAATTCTTTCAGAAGATGTCTGGCTTCATCCGTCAGGGTCATCCCTTTATGGTCGGGACTATTTACTACCAGCTTAACACCTAATCGCTCTTCAGATGCCTTTAACCTTCCCCAGGCTGCACGGTATGACATGTTGAGTTTTTTAGCAGCTTTATTTAAACTTTGACATTCTTCTATTGCCTCAAGCAGGTTTTCGCGGCCTTTGCCGAAAAGAACCTTGCCGTCTTCCTCTACCCATATCCTGTATTTGATTTCCATAATGAAATTTTACCTTCGCCTATGTTTTACTCAACTCCTACATCCACAGTTGTTGAATCTTACTACAAGAGTGGATGAAAGTAAAGACCGCATAAGTTAGTCTTTCAAAGGGTGCGCCGGTCATGATTCAGGCTCTTGTGGACTCGCTGCGGGGAATGTGTTCGCAATACATCCTCAGGAAATAGCAACAGAAAAAACCTTATGCAACTATTAATGTGAATAAACCGTTTTGTAATCGGGGATGAAACGTTACCTGTCGAAGGTAGGTATAAATATTATAAAAATTCTTTATGTTACCCGGTCCTGTGGGCGGAGATTGGAGTTATGCCTAAAAAAGCATAATTTTCTTTACAATTAAAATCTTTTGGGGTATGAAGCTTTACATTATGTCATATATGGCATAGCAGTATGCGCGTTGATATGGTCATGCTCTATCAACAATCCTCATCAAAACCACACGGGAAAGGAGTTTCATCATGCGTCAATATATCTCAAAGATGCTCATCATCGGTTTCATCATTCTGGGATTGTCCTTGCCGGCTGTCGCCGGTGAAAAACTGCTTGTGGCTGTTGCCGCGAATTTTATTTTACCATCGGGTGAACTGACAAAGATATTCCAGGACCGGACAGGCATAGCTACCGAAGCAACATATGCATCGACGGGCAAATTATTCGGTCAGATTGTCAAAGGCGCACCGTACGACGTCTTTTTCGCCGCCGATGAAAAAAGACCTAACCTTGCAGAAAAGCAGGGTCTTGCGGATAAACCTTTCGTGTACGCGAGAGGACAGGTGGTGGTCTGGACGGCGAAACGAACGCTGTGCGGGGCAACTGACTGGCAAACCGTTGTGAAGAATCCGGAGGTTCAGAAAATAGCCATTGCCAATACCGAGAGCGCACCCTATGGCACCGCCGCAATGATTGCACTGCAGCGGGCCGGGTTGTGGGATACGCTGAAAGGGAAATATGTTTTCCCCCAATCGGTGGCCCAGGCTTTTCAATATGCCGAGACGAAAAGCGCCGATGTGGGATTTTGCGCCTATTCATCCGCCCTCTCCGACAAAGGAAAGAAGGGCTGTTTTTATACGGTCCCGGAGGCACCGCCCATTATACAGGCCGCCTGTATTCTCAAAGGAACTAAGAACAGGTCGGCTGCCGAACGGTTTGTTGCATTCATACAGTCATCTGAAGCGCAGAAAATTAAAGAGAAATACGGATATCGATAAATGGATATGACTCCCCTCTGGCTCTCTCTGAAACTTGCATTTATGACGACGGTGGTACTCGTCATCATGGCGGCGCCCCTCACCTATCTGCTGGTATACATCCGTTTCGCCGGCAAGTCATTCTTTGAGGCGCTGCTCACTCTTCCCATGGTTTTGCCGCCAACGGTCCTCGGCTTTTACCTGCTCCTGGTCATGACGCCCCAGGGAAATATCGGCCGTTTCTGGAAGGCCGTAACCGGTTCTCCTCTGATCTTCACTTTTGCAGGAATTGTTGTGGCTTCGCTCGTCTATAGCCTGCCCTTCGCCATTCAACCCATGAAGGCGGCCTTTGAAAAGATCGACCGCCGCCTTCTGGAGAGTGCCTATGTCCTGGGGTTGTCACCACTTTCCACGTTTTTCAGGGTCATTATCCCCAATACCCTGAACGGACTGGCGGCATCAGCAATTCTCGTGTTCATCCATACCCTTGGTGAGTTCGGGGTAATTCTTATGGTCGGCGGGAGCATACCCGGCGAGACGAGGGTCGCGTCCATTGCAATCTATGAGGCGGTAGAGGCTCTCCGTTATGGGGATGCCGCCATGATGTGTCTGATCCTTGTACCGATCAGTTATCTCTTTCTCCTCATCATCAACCGGCTGACCCGGAGACAGATCTATGGAACTTAGCATCTCGATAAAGAAAAAATTGCCCCATTTTGATCTTGATGTTTCTTTTTCCTGCCGGAAGAACCGTCTGCTCGTCCTGGTAGGACCATCGGGAGCAGGCAAGACGACTATCATCAGGATACTGGCGGGACTTGATCGGCCCGACGAAGGGCGGATTACCTACAACGGTGAAATCTGGGTTGATACGGACAAAAATATATTTCTCCCGCCGCAGGAGCGGCATCTGGGTTATGTCTTTCAAGAATATACACTGTTTCCCCATCTGACGGT
>CAYVXX010000036.1:3733-22022 GCA_964454305.1 uncultured Syntrophales bacterium
TCCGTCCTGTATGATTCTCTGGAGGTGATGCAATAGTGAATATCGGACCCTATTCTTTTGACGAATATATTCATCTGGTAAAGTCGTTCCATGGCCACGCAGCACCCGGTATGATTATCGGCGGGATCATGGTCGATACGGCACTCAAGAACACGCCGGCGGGGGAATTCTTTGACGCACTCTGCGAAACGGAAAGCTGTCTTCCCGATGCGGTCCAGCTCCTGACTCCCTGCACGGTGGGAAACGGGTGGCTTCGGATTGCCAATGTAGGTCGATACGCTGTCACGCTCTACGAAAAGTCAGGGGGAGAGGGGGTCCGGGTATATCTCGATTCGTCGAAACTTGACGAATGGCCGGCCATTAAGGAGTGGTTTTTTAAACTCGCACCGAAGAAATCCCAAGATTCAAAAACTCTCTTTGAACAGATTCGCAATGCTGGAACGAATCTGTACAGTATGCAGGATGTGAGAGTCCAACCGCAGTTTTTGGAAAAGCAATCAAAGGGAAGCATCACTGTCTGTCCTTTATGCGGCGAAGCCTATCCATCGAAAGACGGCGAGATCTGCCTGGGCTGTGGCGATGAAAACCCCTATACGAACATCGTCACTCCCCGATCCAGTGCCATAGAAAAAGCACCGACACTGCAGGCCGTATCGGTCAGGGATGCCATCGGGCGCTCCCTACTCCATGATATGACTCGTATCATTCCGAACAGCAAGAAAGGTCCCGCATTCAAAAACAGGCACGTGGTGGAAACGGACGATATTGATCTGCTTCTGTCGATGGGGAAGAAACTCGTGTACGTCGAAGGGGACATTTCATCCGATGACGGTTGGGTCCATGAAGATGAGGCGGCACTGACGCTGGGCCGGGTAATGGCGGGCAACGGGGTTACCTTCACGGAAGTTCCGAGCGAGGGAAAGGTGACGTTCAGGGCGGAACGAGACGGACTTCTCGTTGTGGATGAAGAGCGCCTGATTAATTTCAATTGTGTTCCCGATGTCATGTGCGCGAGCAGGCAGAGCTATTCCGTTCTGTCCTGCAACGACAGGATCGGAGGAACCCGGGCAATTCCTCTCTATCTCTCCAGGGGTAAGCTCGACAGAGCCCTGGCGGTACTCAACGGAAAGCCTTTATTCACCGTGCTTCCCCTGCGTCAGCCCCGGGTGGGAATCCTCGTGACCGGAACGGAAGTGTACGAGGGATTGGTGGAAGATGGCTTCGTGCCTCTGATCCGCAAAAAACTGGAGCGATTGGGAGCCTCTACCTTTCGCTCCCGTATCGTCCCTGATGACCGCAACGCCATTTCCGGGGCAATCAGGGAACTGATCAAAGAGGATATCGATCTGCTCGTCACGACTGGGGGACTTTCAGTGGATCCCGACGATGTCACCCGTGCGGGATTGGAAGACGCCGGCGCGACGGATATGATCTACGGCGCTCCCATACTGCCGGGGGCGATGACCCTCCTCGCCCGCATTGGAGATGTTCAGGTTATCGGTGTCCCCGCCGGGGCATTGTATTTCAAAACAACGAGCTTCGACCTGCTGGTTCCCCGACTCCTGGCAGGTCTTACCATATCCCGGTACGACCTTGCACGCATGAGCAGCGGCGCCTTCTGTCTTGAATGCCCGACGTGCCTGTATCCTTTGTGCCCCTTCGGCAGGTAGACACCGCTACTTCCTTCGGATTCTGAAGGGCAGGTTCTTCAGGTTCGGCGTTCCGAATTCCTTTGCAAAGTCGGGTGAAAGTAAAACAGAGGCACAGAGTGCAAGCTATGAGGAAATCAATGTTTTATGAATCATTACGTCATAAATTTCTGCGGCTGGCTGAGGAAAAATCATTGTTAGACAATAAAATAACAATCAGGACACATATTTTAAAACCGGATGAAGCCATCGGTAATCCTGACAGAAGAGACTTCCCCCTTCTGAAGGGCAAGGAGGTCATGGTGCAGGCTTCATTCATTGAGAAGAAGGGACAGGCCTATACCGATGCCCCGTCAGAATTTTCCGGGCCTCTGAGAGATATTATCAATCTTTCATTGGATGATTCCCAACAAAAAGCGTTGTTTATTGCATCTCTGAATGCGGTGATGAAATACCTGTATCCTGATATAACGACAGTTCACTGTAAAAATAATGAACCTGAGGAATGCGCAGAAGAAATGATGGCATATATAAAAACATTAAATCCTCATTCGGTTGGTATTATTGGTCTGCAACCGGCCATTCTGGATGCTGTGGTCGAAATTCTGGGGAAAGAGAATGTCACCTGCGTGGATAGAGACGAAAACAACAGAGATAAAATCAAATACGGTGTGCCTATCGGATGGGGAGATAATGAAGGTATGGAAAGTGTATTCAAACATAGTGATTTAGTTCTGGCAACGGGATCCAGCGTGACAAATGGCTCGTTGGTGGATATCCTCAATATTGCCCGGAATCACAACTCACCTCTCTATTTCTACGGTGTGACTATCGCCGGAACTGCCCGGTTGATGGGGTTGAATCAGCTGTGTTTTAAAGCAACGTGAGTCGTTGGGGACATATGAAAGCAGTTTTGAGAGGAAAAAGCTGTTATCTATGAAATGTTGCCCGGCAGTGATAGTGCAGAGAAGTGGATTCATCAAGATACCATGATTACCATGGCTTTGAGGGGATAAAATTGACGAAATTGAATAACATACTTTATGATCTATTTGAATCCAAGGCCGAAGAAGTAAAGATTGAGATACTGAGTCTTGGCCTTGGGTATACGGCAGTTACAACCTCGGACGGCGGGATGGGGGTAGCTTATACCTGTTTTGACAGCAAAAATTCCTGCTCGGTTATTAAAAATTATCATGATTACGAAGGCAGACCCGCCGTTGATCTCCTTGAAAAGATTAAGAGTATGAATACAATCGAAAGAAGCATGGCCCTTGCGCTTATAAATGCGCTCAATTATGAAGAGGCGTTGTTACTTCCCGAGGATAAGAACAATAATATAATGTTCGATAAATTTGATATTGGCAAGGGAACAAGGGTTGCCATGGTGGGTTTTTTCGGTCCCCTTGTTAAAATTTTTAAGGAAAGAGATATTTTACTGGAGATAATGGATACTACCCGCGGCCTTGGTCGAAAGGAAGATTTTTATGAAAAACTTGGAAGCTGGGCGGATATACTGTTATTGACATCAACTTCTATTCTAAACAACACAACTGAGGAAATACTTGGAACTGCGGGCAGAGATGTTAAGGCGATCCTGCTGGGACCCAGTACACCGATGGTGGCTGAGGCATTCGGGCATCTACCGATACACATGCTTGCAGGAACAGTGCCGCTGAAAAAAGAAAATGTGTTAAAGGCCATACGGCATGGAATGGGGACACCCGTCATCCACAGATTCAGCCGGAAGTCTTTCTGCCTTACTTCCAAGTGAATTCCGGAGAGGTCAAATCTATGAATATTTGTAATTATACCCTTGAGGAGTACATTGCGATAGTTCAGTCTTTCCACGGAAGTGCCGCACCCGGTATGGTAATCGGGGGATTTATGGTGGACATAGCTCTCAAGAACACACCGGAAGGGGAATTTTTTGATGCCGTTTGTGAAACTACAAGCTGTCTTCCTGATGCGATACAGCTTCTCACTCCGTGTACTATAGGAAACGGTTGGCTGAAAGTGATCAATCTGGGCCGTTTTGCCCTGACCCTTTACGAAAAATATCAGGGGAAGGGGATAAGAGTATTTGTTGATTCGGCGAAGATTGAAAAGTGGCCGGAGATTAAAAATTGGTTCTTAAAACTCAAGCCTAAAAAGGACCAGGACTCACAGCTTCTCTTTGAGCAGATCAAGGAGGCCGGACCGGGAATCTGCAGCCTTCAGAACGTTACTGTCCGGTCTGAGTTTCTGGAAAAGCGGAGTAAAGGGAGTATTGCTGTTTGTCCCCTCTGCGGAGAAGCCTATCCGGTAAAAGATGGGAACATCTGCCTCGGTTGTCAGGGGGATGCTCCTTATCTTGAAACCGATTTAACCGGTGAGCAGAAAAAAAAGGGGTCCTGAACTGAAGATAGTACCGGTAGAACAAGCAGTTGGTCTCAAAGGTTTGCACGATATGACAAGGATTATCCCGGAAAACGTTAAGGGGCCTGTTTTTAAAAGTGGTCAGACTATCACCGTCGAAGATGTTGGTATACTGGCCTAATTGTCCATTTGGCAGGTAACTGATGTGATCTTCTCTCTTTAGTTATGCACACAGATCAGTCTGCACACCACCGCCTTCAAACCCCATTTCTTTAGCCTTGATATCAAGGTGAAGTGTGGCAACCTCTTCCAGAGGAGGATAGAAAATACGCTCTATTTCTCTTGTGTCCACGGCCTTTATGTATTTTTCACAATTGTCACAAACATCCAGCCTGTATTCTTGTTCTTCTTCAATTTGAAAATAGTGGAGTGTCGTGTTGTCCTTATTGTTACAAAATGGACAGTAAATCCTCTGGACGGGCCATTTGTGCCAGCAGAAACTGCAGAACAAAAAGCGCTTACCTTCATTCTCGAATGTCGATAAAACAGGCAAACTTCCACAAATAGGACAGTAACCCATTTCCCATGATTTGTTCTTGTCAAGATATGTTGAAAGTTGCGAAGCGCACACGGATAAAGAGGGTTTTATGCTGTTGTAAGTTATAAAAGCAAGAACCTTTCTGTCGATTTCGAATTCACCCGCAATTTTTTCAAAGAGAATGTCGTCCTCAACCAAAATTTTTGATAAGAGAGTGTTTAAATCAAGTTCTCCTGTTTCAATAGCTTTAATTATCCCTCTGGCAGACATTGCCATGACTTCATTCGCCCCTTCTGCAATACTACATATTTTTCTAAAAAGTTTTGTGGCTTCTTCTGTATCTATTACAAACTCAGACATATTTATGAGAGGAAGTTTTTCCTTCGCCTTAATAAAAAGACTCTCTTTAGGGATCTGTATAGGCTTAATATCCAACTGGCTTCTGGATTCCTCCTGTGCTGAAAAAATCTGTTTGTGAAAGTCTAACAAAGCAGCATAAGCTGGTCTCAGCTTCTTAAGTGTCTCCGCAACTTTTCTAACCTGATCTGAAGTGGGAGTAACATCATCTGTTTTCATATAACTACCTCTGAATATTGTGATAAAAAAGGAGGGAGATAAAATCTCCCTCCTTGAAATTTAACTTCTTTTTAACCCAACAAACTCTGGAAAGGCCTCTTTAAAGGTGACACGAGTTTTGCGAAAGCAACACGCCGCGTAATGCCCACAGGCCCCTGTGCTACGACAAATTTGTGATAAAATTCCGGTTTGTCGGTAATAAGATAAATTACACGAATTTGATCCGCATCTACCAGTTGGGCCTCCGGATATTCCTTCTTAATTTCGGCAAGACGTTTATGTGCCAGCTTTAGCATCTCTTCCCTGTCGCCAAAATTCATTGCTCCCGTTGGACAGGTCTTCACACATATGGGCAAAAGACCATTTTGCACCCGGTCTATACACATATCACATTTTGTAATTGCCTTAGTCTTTTCGTCTCGTCTTGGTATGTTATAGGGACAACTTTCCCGTATTTCGTTGAATGCCTTTTCGGACAGGCGTTTTGTCAAATCTGTGTAAATTATCGCTCCTGTTTCATCATCGCTGATTATAGCGCCTGGCAGATAGCCATCGGCCACCTCTCTGCACGGCGGTTCCAAGCAATGGCGACATTGATCCGGGAAAAAATTCCATGTTACTTTCCCATTGATTTCGTGTTCTGTAAACCTGACCAGTTTATATGTAAATGGATTCAGGTCAACCGGGTTCTGATGACTTCCCCACTGTTTGGTCTTTGTCCCAGGTAAGCCATGCCATTCTTTACAGGCGACCTGACAACCTCTACAGGCGGTACACCTCGTTGTATCGATGAAAAATGTCTTTGACATTTCTTTTTCCTCCCTATGAGTTAATAGTTATATATCAACCGGCCATTTTACTATCGAGATAATTCTCTGAGTTTCTTGGCCTTTTTAATGTTCACACAGCATGCTTTGAATTCAGGTATGGTTGTGTTTGGGTCGCCCGCACTGATACACAGACGGTTGGTTGCGTCACCCGCACCAGGCGTCATCCAGCCAAAGCAGAAGGGCATACCAACTTCATGAACCGTTTTACCCATCACTTTGAATGGCCTCATACGCATGGTTACCATCGCTATTGCTTCTACCCGGCCTCTCGTATTTTCCACAATGACGGGGTCGCCGTTTTTGATACCCTTTTCCTTGGCCAGCTCGGGACTCATCTCCACATAGAGCTGTGGTTCCGCTTCAAGGAGCCATGGCACAGCCCTTGTTTCACTTCCACCACACCAATGTTCGGTCACGCTGTAAGTCGTCAAAACGACAGGATAACGTGGGTCCGCCGGCATAGCTCTCTTGTCGGCATCACTATCTATAATTTTGGCGCAAGGATTGTTCAGCTGTTTGGAAAATGGATGCCTTTTAATCGGGGTTTCAATTGGTTCATAATGTTCAGGAAATGGTCCTTCCGCCCTGCCGGGACCAAAGAGTTGACCATGCCCTTCTTTCCGCATAATGAAAGGATATTTTCCTTTGCCGGTTGCCATCGGCGGCCAACCACCATCCGGCACATCGCCTATCCACTTGTTTTCCTTCCATTCGATAACAGCTCTTTCAGGATCCCAGGGTCTTCCATTCTTATCTACCGAAGCCCTGTTATAGAGGATTCTTCTATTAACGGGCCAGCACCATGAAAAGTTGGGATAGAGGCCGATCTTTGCCTGCATCGGGGTCTGGGAGTAATCACGTCGCTTGGCCTTGTTACCGTCTTCTTCCGTATAGCTTCCGGCATAAAGCCAGTTAAGGCAGACCGTTGAACCGTCATCCTTTAGGGCTCCGAAACTGGGTACCTGCTGACCTTTTTTGGGTCCTTCGGTATAATAACCATTGATTTTCCTGGCCATCTTTTCTGCGTCGTAATTGCCGGGCCAATCGAGCTTTAAGATAGGATCCGCAAAGACACCGTCTTGCTTCCGGTAAAGATCTCTAACTTTATTCATAATCTCCACCATTATCTGTCCCATCGATTTTGATTGACCTTGAGGCTCGGTCGCTGCGTAATGCCATAACAGCCAGCGCCCGCTGTTGCTTACACTCCCTTCCTTTTCAACTTTGTGGCATGAAGGCAGCAAAAAGACCTCTGTCTTTATCTTTTTGGGATCCGCACCCGGACGGTGCCAGAAATCTGTTGTCTCATTATGGTGAATCTCGGCAATTGATAACCAGTCCAAGTTCTCCATTGCTTTTCTGACCTTGTTGGAGTTTGGCACGCTGCTCGCCGGACCAGTTGCCCAAATGTTGCCGCCCTTTATCTTACCTTTATACATCCTGTCAAAAAGGTAAAGATAAGAGTAATCTTCCCCTTTATCAACTTTTGGAAGCCAGTCATAACCAAAACCGTTTTCCTTGGTAGCACTGTCTCCGAACCAGCCTTTTAATAAACTTACCGTGTACTTTGGATAGTTCTGCCACCAGTTGGCACTCATGGGATCATGACTTACCGGTGTTGTTGCCTTAAGATAATCCTCCAATGTAGGCAAGTCACCACGCGGTACTGCGAGATAGCCGGGTAAGATATGCCATAAGATGCAGTGGTCCGTTGAACCCTGGACATTCGGTTCACCCCGCAGGGCGTTGATTCCGCCTCCGGCGACGCCGATATTACCCAGCATAAGCTGAATAATGGCGCTTGCCCGAATATTCTGAACGCCGACTGTATGCTGAGTCCATCCCAAAGCATACATAATTGTTCCCGCCTTATCGGGTGCTCCCGTAGAAGCATAGGCACTATATACTTTGAGCAGATTATCCTTTGATACACCGGTGGTGGCTGAAACGTCGTCTAAATTATACCGGTCATAGTGTTTCTTCAAAAGCTGGAAGACGCATCTCGGATGTTTGAGAGTTTTGTCTTTTTTAGGATTTCCATTTCCGTCCAGCTCAAATTGCCATTGAGATTTATCATAGGTTTTTGTCTTCGGGTTATATCCGGTAAACAAACCATCATTAAATTCAAATTTTTTATTTACAATGAAGGAAGCGTTTGTATACTCCGTTACATACTCTTGAAAATATTTCTTGTTCTCAATAATATATTTTATCATACCGCCCATGAAAGGAATATCTGTACCCGAACGGAGGGGCACATGAAAATCAGACCTAGCGGATGTTCTGGAAAACTTGGGATCAACATGAATAATTGTGGCCCCTCTTTCTTCTTTAGCTTTTAAGACCCATTTGAAACATATCGGGTGATGCTCTGCGGCATTGCTGCCCATGATCAAAGCACAATCTGTATTTTTGATATCGATCCAGTGATTGGTCATCGCACCGCGTCCGAACGACTCTGCCAGAGCCGCAACAGTGGCGCTGTGTCAGATACGTGCCTGATGGTCGAAGTGGACTATCCCCTGTGCCCTGATAGCCTGATGCACCAGTGCACACTCCTCATTGTCCAGCTGAGAAGAACCCAGATGAAACATTGATTCCACGCGATTAACCCGCTCTTTTTTATCATTATATTCCTTAAAGTCCCTATCCCTAGTCTCTTTTATCCGGTGAGCAAGACGATCCAATATCCAGTCCCAGCTTTTCTCTTCCCAGCGGTCACTGTAAGGCGCCCGGTAAAGAGGTTTAAAAAGGCGGTGGTCACTGTTAATCATGGCTAACGTGGAAGCGCCTTTAGAGCACAACGCTCCCTCGCTTACCGGATAACCGGGATCGCCTTCCGCACTGATAACTTTACCATCTTTTACATGGCAGATAAGATGGCAGGAAACAGAACAGAATCCACAGATAGAAATAACTTCCTTCGCTCCTTTAATTTTCAATTTAGCTGCATGAGCTTTTATGGGCCTCAAGTCAAAACCGACTTGACTGAGGGCAATACTCACTGCCCCGAGACCCGTCACCTTCATAAAACCTCGTCGTGTAATTTTCATTTGTTACCTCCTCCTATTATAAAAAGAATATTTACATTTTTCGGTTACAATCTCGTCTCGCATTTTATCAACCGCAAATAACATAACGATCAGAGGCTGTCAAGCATTTTGTCAATGATTTCAGTATGTTATTTTTAACATATTCAGATGTAACCAGTCTTCTGTTATGTACAAAGGAAATTTGTTGATTTTTATTCGCTCGCTGTTCAGTTCAATTCCTGAAATCTAAATGGGAGAGTGACTCGGAGAAGAGAGGACAATAAAGACGAGATTTTTCACAGTATAAGCCGGAACACATTCCGGCAATATGTGGCACTGCAGGGTTTACCGATCCGACAATCCCGCGGGCAAAGATGGCTGGCGACCGGATTAGCATTAAGGATGGAAGTTTTTGAGCATTTGCTGAAGCACAGTACGGAAAATGGCTATTCCCACCATTTTTCAGAGGTGATATCATTAAGTGAATCTCCCCGCCCACAGGGCGGGGCTTGCGGGTACGCTCCCGGTCACGATGCCTTACTCGCGTATCTACTCCTTATACACGTCGGTAGACCAGGGGAATAACTCCCTGGCTTCCCTGAGGGCTTCTTGTTCGACCTTGTCAAGCCAAAACCGAAATTTTTCCGTCAACTCCTTGCCGCGTTCCGATAGTTGATACCTTCTATTTTTACCGGTCTTGACAATCAGCTTATATCCCAATATATCTTCGGTTTTTCGTATTTTCCCCCATGCTGCTCGATAAGACATGCCCATGTTCTCCGCTGCCCTTTTTAACGACCCATATTTCTCTATGTTAGCAAGAAGTTGCGCACGGCCAGACCCAAAAAGAACGCCGCTATCTGTTTCCAGCCAGACGTGCAACCTTACCTTCGGATGATTCTTATCCATGGTAAATCTTCCTTGTTCAATTATTGACTATTATAAAAATAATATAGACATCATCTCCCGTAAGAATAAACATTCCCTGGAATGGTTTTAGTTCCATTTTATATATGTCAATTATGACATATATAAGAACAAAGCCAATTGTCAAGATAAAATTGTTTTTAAACGGCGGGGAGCTTCAATTTCAAAATTGGATGTGGAAAATAAAATCCGGCAAATTACAGATATTATAGTGAACTGAAGCAATATCCAACTTTTCGAATGTTTTCATCAAAGGTCGGAAAAATAGTTAACGTATCAACTTTCGAATATAATCTTTCCTGTGTCTTTTAAGTTATAACCGGGCAAAGTACGGGAGAGTCTGCTAATCTGCACCGGATCAATGTAAGCTATCAACCCTTGAATGACCTTTGTGGACCAAAGCTCCCTCGGAACAACAAGGTCAAATCTTTCCTCTTTAAGTGGAACAAAATCGAGGGAAAAAAGGTGGGCAACATACTCAATACCCAGACCCACATCCACCTCGTCAAAGAAAACCTTAAAAGCTACTTCCAAATGTGTATTTACCTCATTAGCAAAATATGTAATCTCCTCTCTATCCCGGCCGTTTTCCCTTAAGAGATATTCAAGCAGCATCCTTGTGCCGGACCCCTCATTTCTATTCACAAATCTTGCCTTCTTCTCTATTACATCCTTTAAACCCTTGATACCCAAGGGGTTCCCTTTTTTTACAATCAGTCCCTGTTGCCTGTGCCACAGATTGACGACCACATACCTTTGCGGGGCAAGTATTCTGCTGAGAACGGGAAGATTATATTCTCCTGTTTCCATATCCAGAAGATGAGTACAGCATGCCTGCCCTTTTTTCTTAGCAAGGGCATGGATGCCCCCCTGGCTGCCCAGCGATGAGTAAAAAGTCAAGGTCTCGGGAATTTTTTCCTTGTTATAAAAGGACAAAAACCTTGCCAGGAGAATATCGTCACTCCCCATAATCAGGATGTCTTTTCCCCTTTGAACATTTTCATCTATCCATCGCCGAATGTGCCATTCAGGAAAGAGCCACTTCCCCGCAATATTCACATGAGGAAGACCCCCTTCTTTCACCAGCTGGTATATCTTCTTTTCGTTAAGCCTCAAAAGATCGGCCAGTTCTTTTGTCGTAAGCATTTCTTTCATAAATTTTTTCTATCAAGAAATAGCGAACATGTCAATCAGGAGATAAACAATAACAATTAATCCTAAATTATAACGAATGTGTATTTATATTGACATTTAATGACAATTTAGGTAGATACATGCTTAATTTAACAGCCCTCATTGCCCGGGAGGCTACCCAAGAAATGGAGATCAAGGAAAGAAAATTATAGCTAAGATCGTGTTTAAGTTCAAACCTATAAAAGAAGGAGGATAAAAGTGAAAAGAAGAATATGGTTAAAGGAAAGTATATTAATTCTTGCTATCTTTATGGCAGGCCTGCTGGTCTATCCCCAGTTCGGATTTGCAAAAGATATGCTTCTTGTCTATTCGGGAGCCGGGATGAGAAAACCGATGGATAAGATTGGAGTAGCTTTTGAGAAGAAATATGGCGTGGCAGTGAATTACAATTATGCCGGTTCGAATACCCTCTTAAGTCAGATAGAGCTGACAAAAAGAGGAGATGTCTATATGCCCGGGGCAACAATGTACATAAATAAAGCTAAGGAGAAGGGATTTGTCGATTATGAAAAACCAGTGGCATATCATATACCGGTGATAGCAGTTCCTGAAGGAAATCCGGCGAAGATAACAAGTTTAAAAGATCTTACCAAACCCAAAGTGAAGATTGTGTTTGGAGATCCAAAAGCTGCCGCCTGTGGCAAAATTGCAAAGAAGATACTTGAGAAAAATAATATCCACGATGAAGTCTGGAAAAATGTTATTGCCACTGCCGGGACGGTAAATGAACTGGTAGTCTATATATGTATGAGACAGGCAGATGCGTCTATAATCTGGAAAGCCTCTCTGCTGGGAACGGAGGATAAAACGGATATTGTGGAGATACCAAAAGAAGAAAATCTTATAAAGGTAATCCCCATAGGCAGGCTGACATTTTCTAAGAACGAAAAAATGGCAAAAGAATTTGTGGACTTTGTTGCATCCAGTGAAGGAAAAAGGATATTTGAAAAATGTGGTTTCACCACATATCCAAATTGAAGCTCCCCGCAGCAAGCTGCGGGGAATCTCCGACTGTTAAGGAAATTTGTTGATTTTATTCGCTCGCTAACCCCGCTGCAAGCAACGGGGAATGCGCTCGCTGGTCAGTTCAAGATATGGAAAATAGGAGGTATATATTATGGAGATAAGCGCAAGAAATAGATTGGAAGGCACTGTCAAGGAAATTAAGTTGGGACAAGTTATGGCTGAAATTACTCTCAAGATAGGGGAGAATGAGCTAACTGGCCTAGTAACAAAGACATCGGCTGAGCGATTGGGATTAAAGGTTGGCGACAGGGCATTTGCTTTAGTTAAAGCTACGGAAGTAATGGTAGGTAAAGAGTAACTATTGTTTGTCTGGATATGCATTGTGAGGCCACATCACTAAAATAACTGGCCAAACCTTGTATATCTGAAGTGATCAAAAGACTTGAGCTTTGCGGTGCCGGAAGCCTTGGACGCCTGCATTATGCAACCACGGGAATGAACAATGTTAAGCAAATTGAATGCATCAAAAATCAAGATCATTACAATACTTTTTAGTCTGCTTCTTGCCATTTTTATTTTGGTGCAGATCATCTGTGTCATCACACATACCACGCTTCCGGCGCTGATCATAAGCCTCTGTTCCGAAGAGATACTGTTTGCCATAGAACTAAGCCTGCTAACCTCTTTTATATCGACCATTTTGTGTATTATCATATCCATACCAACGGCATACGCACTCGCCAGGTACGACTTTTTTGGAAAGAGCCTGATCAATACCATACTGGATGCTCCATTAGCCTTACCACCATTAGTCGCCGGTGTGGGCTTGTTGATACTGTTCGGCACAACATCATTCGGGAAAATGCTTGCGGAAGCCGGACTTGTTTTTGTCTTTACGCCGCTTGGAATAATAATTGCCCAGTTTTTTGTAAATGTTCCCTTTATGTTCAGGATACTGCGGGGAACATTTCAGGGCATAAATCCGAGATATGAACACGTAGCTCAGACGCTTGGCTGTACGGAGCTTCAGGCATTCTGGAATGTCACACTGCCAATGGCAAAAAATGGACTTTTAGCCGGTTCAATCATAACATGGTCAAAAGGGATAGGCGAGTTCGGGGCGGCGCTGATGCTCGCCGGGGCAACAAGGATGAAGACGGAGACATTACCCATTTCGTTATACCTGAACATGTCGTGTGGAGAGCTCAACTTGGCCATTGCTGCCGCAACGATCCTGATCATAATTTCCTTGGGGTCTCTCTTCATTTTTGAGAGGTATGGAGGGTTCGCCAGGGTGTTCTAAGAATGATAAGAATTGAAAATATATATAAAAATCTGGGTGAATTCTTTTTAAAGGATGTCACGCTCGATATAGGAACAGGCGATTACTTGATGATATTAGGTCCTACCGGGGCAGGGAAGACCATTCTCCTGGAGGCAATCGCCGGCATTTATCACCCTGATAGTGGCAAGATCCTGATGGACGGAAAAGATATTACAAATATCCCTCCAAGAAAGAGGAATATCAGCATGGTTTATCAGGATTATATGCTTTTCCCCCATTTGACCGTGGAAAAGAATATTGCCTTTGGCCTGAGGTTAAAGAAGATTCCGAAAGAAAAGACCAAAGAGAAGATAGAGGAGATTGCACGGATGCTGAATATCCGTCATCTGTTTCATCGCTTTCCCGGCACCTTGAGTGGAGGTGAAAAGCAGAGAATCGCCATAGCGCGGGCGATGGTGACGGAACCCAATGCGCTGCTTTTAGATGAGCCTTTATCCGCACTGGATACACAAACAAGAGAAAGCCTACGGTACGAGTTAAAAAAGATTCACTCAGTTACCAAAAGTACTATAGTTCACGTAACGCACAACTTTGAAGAGGTATTTTCCCTTGGGAACTCTGTGGCGGTGATGAATGAGGGAAAGATCATTCAGGTGGGCAAGCCGGATGATGTATTCAGAAAACCTAACTGCGAATTCGTCGCAAACTTTGTCGGGGTTGAGAACCTGTTCAGAGGCAAATCTACTGTTAATAATGGTATTTCTGATATTGATATTGACGGGTCAACAATTGTATCTACTACTTGTAAGTCAGGAGATTGCACCGTCTCCATCAGGCCGGAGGATATCTTGATTTCAAGAAATAAAATAGAGTCAAGCGCCAGAAATTCATTTAGTGGAAAGGTAGTAAGTATTATTGATAAGGGCGCAACAATTAAAATAGTGGCTGATTGCGGTATTTCCATTTCTGCCATAATAACAAGGCGATCGTTGGATGATATGAGGTTAAAGGAAGGAATGTCAGCGTATCTTACCTTTAAGGCGTCCGATGTTCATTTTATTTAGTATGGTGAAAAAGCTTTTAAAATCAAACTTATAGAAGGAGAATATGAAAATGGATAGGAAAAGATCAATTTTGATGATTACACTGGTTTTGACATTTTTTGTAACAGGCTTGCTGGTCTATCCACAGACAGGATGGACAGGTGAGAATCAGCCAACCGGCAAAGTGATCATATTCAATGCAGGGAGTCTGACTATTCCCTTTGCCAAGATGGAGAAGGAATTTGAGGCCAGATACCCGAAGGTGGACATTATGCGGGAGGCGGCGGGGAGCCAGAAATGTGCGAGGAAGATTTCTGACCTGAAAAAACCCTGTGACATTATGGCATCAGCAGATTATACTGTGATAGATAAGCTTCTCATCCCCGTATACGCCGACTGGAACATCAGATTTGCCACCAATCGGCTTGTCCTTTGTTATACGGATAAAAGTAGATATGCCGATAAGATTAATACCGGGAATTGGTACGAAATTCTTCAAAAGAAGGGTGTTGTATGGGGGCATTCCGATCCAAACGCCGATCCCTGTGGTTACCGATCCATCATGGTGCTTCAATTAGCCGAAAAGTACTATAAGAAACCGGGACTTTATCAAAGGTTTATTAATAGCCGTCCAAAGGAAAATATCAGGCCCAAATCGGTGGAACTGGTTGCCCTTCTGCAGACCGGACATATGGATTATGCCTGGGAATACCGGTCGGTAGCGGTTCAGCATGAGCTAAAATTCGTGGAACTTCCAGATGAGATCAATCTGGGAAACTATAAATATGACAATTTCTATAAACAGGCGACGGTAAAAGTTACGGGGAAAAAGCCGGGCACCTTTCTAACGATGAATGGAAAGTCCTGTACCTATGGCGTTGCTTTGGTTAAAAATGCCCCCAACGCGGAGGCGGCAACAGCCTTTCTGCAGTATATGCTTGACCCTCAAGGCGGACTCAAAGTTTTAGAGGAAATGGGACAGCCTCCTTTTATCCCCTGCAGGGTCCCAACGGCAAAGATGAAGGCACAACTTCCGGAGGCACTGCAAAAACTTGTAGAGGTCAAAGAATAGGATAGGCTTTTTAGTTCTGCCTGACACGGCAACTCTGAAGCAC
Organism: uncultured Syntrophales bacterium; assembly: GCA_964454305.1. Classification (GTDB taxonomy): domain Bacteria; phylum Desulfobacterota; class Syntrophia; order Syntrophales; family JADFWA01; genus JAUSPI01. The sequence continues at coordinate 19,247 of CAYVXX010000036.1, forward strand.
TATTTTGCATTAAGGGTCGGGTTTTATGCCCGACCCTCACCATACTGATACGCTTGGAATATTCCCTCCCACCGGAGGAAGGTAAAAAGGAATTATTGGATGACGAAAAAAGAACCGTTTTTCTGGATAACTATTTCATGCGGTTTTGTGATCATGGCCTTTATCCTTCTCCCCCTCGTCGAAATGATGACTGCGCCTTCTTTTGCCATGCTCAAGGAAACCATTAAGGACAAAGATGTTGTGCGGTCGATCTGGTTGAGTATCTACACGGCAGGACTGGCCGCACTTATCTCCTTTGTCTTTGGGACACCCCTTGCGTATCTGCTCGCCCGAACCAACTTCAGGGGAAAAAGACTGGTGGAAAGTATTATTGATCTTCCCATCGTCATTCCTCATCCCGTTGTCGGAATTGCGATTCTAAGTGTTGCGGGGAGAAATCATTGGGTCGGTCAGGTTGCAAGCGAACTGGGCATTCGCATTATGGGAAGTGTAACCGGAATTGTAATTGTTTTGACCTTTGTGGGTATGCCATTTTACATAAATGCAGTTAAAGAGGGCTTTGAAGCCATCTCTCCCAGGCTGGAAAAAGTTTCACGAAGTCTGGGTGCATCCATGTTCAGCACATTCTCACGAATCACATTTCCACTTGCCTGGCGCAGCATGCTCACCGGTATCATAATGTGTTCCGCCCGGGCGATCAGTGAGTTTGGAGCGGTCGTAATAGTCGCCTATCATCCTATGATCGCACCGGTAATGATTTATGAACGGTTTGAGGCCTACGGTCTGAAATATTCACAACCGGTAGCAGTCTGGCTTGTTTCCATTTGCCTTATCCTGTTCATAGTACTACGTGTTTTGACCACTGCATCCAGAGAGAAAGAAGCATGATTAAAACAGAAAACCTGAAGGTCAGCCTGCCGGGATTTGATCTTCATGACATCAATCTTTCCATAGAGGAGGGCGGTTTCTTCGTCCTGATGGGTCCCACCGGAGCCGGTAAGACAGTTCTTCTGGAAGCAATGGCCGGCCTGATTCCTGTGAAAAGTGGGAGGATAATTATCGACGGGAAAGATGTTGCCGGATTGCCGTCTGAGAAACGGGGAGTTAGTATTGTCTATCAGGACTATGCCCTTTTTCCTCACCTCACCGTTATGGAAAACATTAAATACGGTCTCCACTTTCAGAAACTTGACAGAAAAGAAGCCGATCAAAGATTGAATGCCCTCATTTACAAACTTGATCTTGCAAACCTTGAGAAGCGTTTTCCTGCAAACCTGAGTGGTGGCGAGTTGCAGAGGGTTGCCCTGGCACGGGCGCTTATGGTCAACCCGAGAATACTTCTTCTTGATGAGCCGCTCTCCGCCCTGGATCCTCGTTTCCGGGAAGAGATACGCAGTGGACTGAAAAAACTTCACCAATCTTCCAAGGTAACTTTTTTCATGGTAACTCATGATTTCGCGGAGGCACTTTCTCTGGCAGATCAGGCTGCGGTAATGAGTGATGGGAGGATAGAACAGACAGGGAGTATGGAAGATATTTTTCAAAGACCATGCTCTAAGTTTGTGGCAGATTTTGTGGGAATGAAAAATCTCTTTCTGGCAAGATTCACCGGTTCGAAGGCTACCATAGATAATCTGGAAATCGAACTCGGCAGGACACCTGTCAACGCTCATGGATACATAGCCATAAGGCCTGAGGACATTGTACTCAGCAAAGAATCATTCACCTCAAGTATGAGGAATTCATTCAGAGGAACTGTTTCGGGGGTGTTTGACGGGGGATTTTACTATGAAGTTCACGTCAGGGTAGGAGAAACAACCTTCAAATCACTGATAACTAAAAGATCCCTCTTCGAACTGAAGATTCAGGAAGGGATGGATGCTTATATTGCTTTCAAATCAACCGCTATCCATAATTTCTAAGTTTTTCATTATAAAGGACGATTGGTGCTGAGATTATTTTAATTTCAAAAGTTCCAGTGTTGAGGTCTGCTAAGTAAGAAGCAGATGAAGTTTCCCGGTCAACGGAGAAGTGTTTTTCCTTGACCTGACCTTAAATGGAACTTCCCAATAGTTTCGATAGATTATATTTCCGCTTGACATCCTGACACATAACAATATATAAGCGTCTACTTTACACTATATCGCGTCCCCATCGTCTAGTGGCCTAGGACACTGGCCTTTCACGCCGGCGACCGGGGTTCGACTCCCCGTGGGGACGCCAAGCAATGTCAAAGGGTTAACCCGGCACGGGTTAGCCCTTTTTGTTTTACCGAGTGAAAAACTGAGTGAATTTCCGATAAATTTTTCAAGCTGTCCTTTTCGAAATATTGAACTGAACAGCGAGCGAACACAAAAAATATTTTCCTTACCCCGATAAACGGGATAAGTCCCACTAAAGGGGATAAATGCGTTAACGAAATTATTTTCTGGCAGAAAATAATTTCTAACTTACTAAACAGTCGGAGATTCCCCGCAACCTGTTGCGGGGGGCATCACTAATGGTCTTTTTCCCTGTGGGATTTTAAAATATGCTTCAGCGTAAACCATTTTTTGATGCCGGGCATTACGTTATGGATATTGTCCAGGTTCTCCCTTGCCGCCTTCTCGCCTTCCCGGATTAGATTCATTGCGTGTGAAAAATCGGACCAGTGCAAGTTCCCGACATCGGGACGGATGATAACATCTGCGTCCATCAGTTCGTAATTTTCCAGGTAGTGTGACCTGATTTCGGTGGCCCTGTAAAAGACGTCCTTTGCAGTCCGGAATTCCTCTTC
>CAYVXX010000037.1:0-21896 GCA_964454305.1 uncultured Syntrophales bacterium
TGTTTTAATGAAGGATTTTACCAAACCTGTTCCACCTGACGTTGTGGTCACTACCGTTCCATGACCAGTATATAATAAAGGCCTTGCCCATAACGTCACTTAATTTTACAAAACCCCAGAATCTGCTATCGTAACTCTGATCCCTGTTGTCTCCCATGACGAATATGGATTCTTCAGGGACCGTTACCGGCCCGAAATTATCGCGTGGCTGTATTGACAAGGGTAGTACTAATTTGTCCGTATAGACCCCATGGGTATCATTACAAGGTGAACCGTTAAGGAAAATCTTTTTATTTTTTATCTCTATTACATCTCCGCCAATCCCGACAACCCTCTTTATGAAATCTTTTGTTCGATCAAGTGGATATATGAAAACCACGATGTCCCCCCTTTTCGGTTCGATTATAGGGATTATGGTTTTTCTCAGGTATGGCATTTTTATTCCATAGATAAACTTATTAACCAGGATATGGTCACCAATCTGGAGGGTGGGTTTCATGGAACCGGAGGGTATCTTAAATGCCTGTATCACAAAGGTTCGAATAAAAAGCGCTATCAATATGGCGATTATTATAGCTTCAGAATATTCTTTAATTTTAGACCTGCTTTTGCTCATGGTTTTATTCCTTAAAATGTGTGGCTCGTGCATTTCCTGCAGTTTCCTGCAGGTGGCATCTGTCTTGTATTACGAATATATTGTTGATAGAATTATAATTATCATAACAAGAGCAAAAAAACTTTTTGCAAATATACCGGCAATTCTTCCGAGTAGTGTCCCGTAACCAGCCCTAACGGCGGGTTTCAGATTTTTCTGCTCGATGAGTTCTACCAGGAATGTTCCCGCAAAACCACCCAGAAAGGCGCCGATAACGGCGCCTAATCCCAGGAGGAATGGGGTCATTAGCATTGCACCCACAATTCCTCCAATCACGGAGGCTACAATTCCCTTTTTAGATGAGCCGAACTTTTTTGCCCCTGCGCTTCCCAGCATAAAATCGAGAGTTTCAGCAAGGAATGAAAGTATTATAAGTACAACTATTATCTTCCAGCCAATTGTTTTAAAACCGGTTATCAGTGAGTAAACAACAGCATCAACAAGTATTATCACTGTTCCGGGGAAGCCGAATATAATGGAAAATATTCCTATAAACAGAACAAGGATAAAAATGGTCAGTCCTGCGATTTCAAAGGGGGACAACTTATTTTCCCTTCTTTCTTTTTGAAGGCTTGAAAGTTTCCCAAGCCAGAACTATGGGACTAGCTATGAAAACAGATGAATAAGTTCCGACCAGTATTCCCACGAGTAAGGCAAAGGCAAAATCATGAATGACTGCTCCACCAAGGAAGAACAGTGCAAAAACAACAAGGAGAGTGGTTACTGAGGTAAGGATGGTCCTGCTCAATACCTGGTTAACACTCGAATTTATTACATCCCGAAGCTCCTGTCTTCTGGATTTCCTGATATTTTCCCTAATCCTGTCATAGACGACGATGGTGTCATTAAGGGAATAACCTATGATTGTCAGCAGTGCCGCAATAATGGGGAGAGTGAATTCCTTGTCTAAAAGGGAGAAAACCCCGACGGTAATGATGACATCGTGTATCAGAGCAATGATTGCACCAATAGCGTAACGGAATTCAAACCTCCAGGTAATATAGATAAGAATACCTATCATTGCGATAAGCATAGCGTTTATACCCTTTTGTCTTAAATCCTTTCCGACCTTTGGTCCAACAATCTCCACCCTTCTTACCTCAAATTCATCTTTATTATATGTGGCGGCTAATGCATCCTCGATTTCGCCGGAAAGTCCTTTGAGATCAGCGGTAGACTTTTCAGTCCTTATAAGAAATTCATTGGTGTCTTTATAGCCGAATTGCTGGATCACGCTGTTTTCAAGATCAATCTTCTTCAGGGCGGTTCTCATCCTGTCGATGGTTGTTTCTTTCTTAAATTGAACCTGAACCAAAGTTCCTCCGGCAAAGTCAATCCCGAGCCGGGGACCTCCATGCAGTATCAGGGATGCGATGCTTATTATTATTACGGCAAGAGAGCAGATTGCGGCGCCCTTCATTTTGCCTACAATATTGATATTTATGTCAGGTTTTATAAGTTCCATAATTTATATACTTACTCTTTCGATCTTTTTATTCCAGATAAGATAGTCATAGATAATTCTGGTTACAAAGATTGCCGTAAACATGCTGGCGATTATACCGATGCTCAGGGTGACAGCGAATCCCTTCACCGGTCCTGTTCCGAATTGAAACAATACAACAGCTGCTATAAGTGTTGTGATATTTGCATCTATGATTGTGATAAAGGCCTTGGAGTATCCTCCCGAAACCGCAGCTCTCGGCGTCTTCCCCATACGCAGTTCCTCTCGTATTCTCTCAAAAATGAGAACATTGGCATCCACGGCCATACCTATAACAAGAACAATTCCTGCAATTCCGGGAAGGGTCAGTGTAGCCTGAAAGGCAGCCAGTGTGCCCATTATAATGACAATATTGAGGATGAGGGCAATATCGGCGATAGTGCCGGAAAACTTGTAGTAGATTATCATAAATAGGATAACCAGCAATCCGCCGACAATAATGGATAGTATTCCCTGATCGACAGAGTCCTGTCCCAGAGAAGGTCCAACTGTCCTCTCCTCGAGTATTCTTACCGGGGCCGGCAGCGCCCCTGCCCGTAGAACAATTGCCAGGTCATGGGCCTCATCTGTGGTAAAGGTTCCGGTGATCTGGGCGTTGCCACCGGATATTCTTTCCTGTATGACCGGAGCGGAATGTACAATACCGTCGAGGATAATGGCTAAACGTTTTTTTACGTTTTCAGAGGTTATCCTGTCAAAATCTTTTGCACCCTGTGAATTGAATTTCAGTGCAACATAGGGTTCGCCGAATCGATCACTGATCTTTACCCGAGCATCCTCAAGAGATTCCCCCGTGAGAAGGGTCTTGACCTTAAGCAGATAGGGTATTTTGGTTCGATGTCCTGTTTCTCTGTCGACCCTGTAACCATAAGCTATAATGCTCTCTGGTGAGGTATTGCCTTTGAGGGCGTTGTCTAAACTGTGTTCTTCGTCTAACAGTTTAAATTCTAAGAGAGCAGTTTTGCCGATGAGATTTTTGGCTCGTACCGAATCTTTTATTCCTGGAAGCTGTATAAGGATACGATCGTTAGCCTGTGGGATTATCTCAGGTTCTGACACACCGAACTGATCTACTCTGTTCCTGATAGTTTCAAGGCTCTGTTCAACTGCGAACTTTTTTATGTCATTGGCATGTTTTTCCTTTATTTTCAGGTAAACCTTGTTGCTTCCATCTGCTGCTTTCGAAGATTCTATCTCAAGGTTGGGGTAGGAATCTTTAAGAATTTTTTCAAATGCATCTCTGTTTTCCCCTCCGGGAAGGTCCATGGATATTATAGAGCCTGTTCGTCTTAAATGTTTGAACCGGACCTTTTTATCCATTAGGGTTTCCTTCAGGTCATTTGAAAGCCTTTCAACCGCGCTTTCAACAGCTTTTTCGGTCTCTACTTCCAAAACCAAGTGCATGCCTCCCTGAAGATCAAGACCTAAATGGATCTTCTTCTCTTGAAGGATTGGAAAATCCGGTTTCAGGGAGGGAATCAGATAAAATAATGCTGTGATAGTGACAAGCAATGCAATAACCACTCTTACCTTGATATTTTTGTCAAACATCCTGTACCCCTCTTAGGCTTTATAGCAATCCGGCTACTTATCTGCTTTCTGAGTAACTGTTTCTATATATCGCTTTGAGACCTTTACCCTGACTTTGTCAGAGATCTCAAGTGTTATGACATTATCTGTGATACCGGTTATTTTTCCGTGTAATCCTCCGGTGGTTACAACCATATCTCCATGTTTGAGATTGTTCAACATCTCTTTCATCTCTTTCTGTTTTTTCTGCTGGGGCCTGATGAGAAGAAAAAAGAATATGCCAAAAATGACAGCCATCACTACAATAAATTGGATGTCAGCCCCTTTGCCTCCGCTGGCTCCGCCAAAACCAAACTGCCCCATTGCATGAGCTAAATCAGTCAATTTGTCTTCCTCCTTACTTAACTTCTGAGTTTCGAGTTTAAGGTTTAAAGTTTAAGTCTTCTGCAGGTTCAATGGTAAATGAACGTTAAACCTTAAACTTTTTCATGAAATTTTCATAGGTGTCGTCTTTTATGGCTTCCCTGATCCTCTCCATGAGATTCATGTAATATCTGACATTGTGAATAGTATTCAAGATAATACCCAAAATTTCCTTTGCTATAAACAGATGTCTCAGGTACGCCCGTGAATAGTTTTTACAGGTATAACAATCACACAAACCGTCTACCGGTGAATCATCATTTCGATAACGGGAGTTTTTTATAACAACCTTTCCGTCATTTGTAAACAACATTCCATTTCTTGCATTTCTAGTGGGCATCACACAGTCAAACATATCGACGCCACGTCCGACGCATTCCAGTATATCCTCCGGTGTTCCAACGCCCATAAGATATCTTGGTTTATCTTTCGGAAGGAGGGGTGTGATGCCTTCAACTATTTCCAGCATTGCACTCTTTGGCTCTCCCACGCTCAATCCACCGAGAGCATAGCCGTCAAACCCGATCTCGGTAATCTTTTCTATTCCCCTTTTCCTCAATTCCGGATAAACACCGCCCTGGATTATTCCGAAGAGGGCCTGATTGCTGTTCTTTTTCGAATTTTTACACCTTCTTGCCCACCGTATGGTCATGTTGAGAGACTTTTCGGCATAATCGAAATCGACAGGATATGGTGTGCAATCATCAAAACACATCATAATGTCAGAACCGAGGGCCTCCTGAATCTCTATGGCACTCTCCGGGCTCATAAAATGTTTTGAACCGTCAATATGTGATTGAAACATCACGCCTTCATCGGTTATTTCTCTTAGAGTTTCTAAACTGTATACCTGGAATCCGCCACTGTCCGTGAGTATAGGAAGGTTCCAGTTCATGAATTTATGTAGTCCTCCAAGATCTCTGATGAGTTCGTGACCGGGTCTAAGGTAGAGATGATATGTGTTGCTGAGGATAATCTCTGCCCCTATTTCCTTTATCCTTTCTGGAACAAGGGCCTTTACCGTGGCCTGAGTTCCCGTCGGCATGAAGACCGGTGTATTCACCTCGCCGTGTTGAGTGAGTATTTTCCCCAGCCGTGCTTCGGATCCGGCATCTTTTTTCAGTAGCTTGAACTGGTAATCCATAATAAGCAAAAATTTAAATAGTGCCTAAAGTTTGAAGTGCCTAAAGTGAACTAAAGTTATGGTCCGCCGAAGGCGGATTAAATTTAGGCACTTTAGCTCATTTTAGGCACTTTTTTACAATATCAACATACAGTCACCATAACTATAAAAACGATATTTTTCTTCTATTGCCTTTTTATATGCTTCCTGCATCAGGTCCTTTCCTGCAAAGGCACAGACGAGGAGAAAAAGTGACGATTTGGGGAGATGGAAATTGGTTAACAATGCGTTAACCCTTTTAAAACGATATTCAGGATATATGAACAGCGCCGTATATCCTGATGATTGTTCTATTGTTCCCGTATCATCAGCTACGGATTCCAGCACCCTGGTTGAAGTTGTTCCCACTGCAACAACCCTTTTTGCCTTATTTATAGTCCTGGCAGTTTCTACACCCACGGCAAAGAATTCCTTCTCCATGGAGTGGTCTTCCACGGATTCGGTCTCTATGGGAAGGAACGTTCCATATCCTACGTGCAGCGTGACTGACACAATGTCAAATCCCTTAACTTTCAATGCTGTCATCAAATCTGGCGAAAAATGAAGGCCGGCGGTGGGTGCCGCTACCGAGCCGGGTACACGGGCGTAAATTGTCTGATATCGTTCGATGTCTTCAAAGGATCGTTTTTCATCTTTCCCTCTTTTGATGTATGGAGGTAGCGGTGCTTTTCCGTGCCTTTCCAGGAAAGAATCAAAGTTTGTTTCTGTTTCGAATTTGAGATACCATTTCTTTTCTGAAATTCTTTCAATTACTTCTGCGCTGCCTTCGTTACCGAAAAATATTTGGGTTCCGATACCCACTCTTTTCGCCGGTCGTAGCAATACTTCCCATATTTGAAATTTGGTAGAAGACCGGCCGTTTCTTGATAGAAGGAGCGTTTCAACCATTCCGCCGGTTGCCTTTTTCCCGGTGAGCCTTGCAGGGATTACCCTGGAGTTGTTTGTGACCAGTACGTCGCCCTTTTTGAGAAATTCCGGCAGGTCATAAAAGAACTTATGGTCGATTTTTCCACTGTTCCTGTCTACAACCATCATCCGGGAGTGGTCTCTTAAAATGGACGGTTTTTGAGCGATTAACTCTTCAGGCAGATTGTAATTGAATTCTTCTAATTTCATGTCACATTGATTATGGAGATTTTGGGCATATCAGGTCGTCGATAACAGGTTGTGGGAAATAATCGAAAAATGTTTCAAAGTCAATGAAATTATCTTAATTTCTCCCAAGATAGACGAGGATAAGACCTGTGATAACTGCTGATAAACCGAGTATCCTTAAAGTTGTATCAGGTATCTCTTGTATCTTCATCAGATAGGACTTAATCTTTTCCGGAAAGGCAAAATAAGGGAGTCCCTCGATTATCAAAACTAATCCCGCAACACAGAGAAAAAACTTCATAACTGGTTTAACTCCTTAAATCCCCCCTAACCCCCCTTTACTAAAGGGGGCAGGAGGGGGATCTTTTCATAGTCTTCTGCCTAATCCTTTGTTTTTGCTGAAAACTGACGGCTGAAAGCTGAACGCTTGTGCTTTTTCGATTCATTCCATAGGTGATCCATCTCTTCAAATGTTGCCTCGGGCAGGTTTTTTCCCTGCTCCTTCAATTTCTCTTCAATGTAAGAGAACCTGTCCGTAAATTTCTTGATGGAAGACCTTAGTGCTTCATCAGCGCTGACTTCTACGAATCTACTGAGGTTCACCAGAGAGAAGATAATATCGCCGATTTCATCTTTGAGTTCTCCTTTTTCTTTTGACTTGAAGGCAGCTCTAAATTCCATTAGCTCTTCCTCAATTTTTTCCAGAACGCCGTCGATACTTTCCCAGTCAAAACCAACCTTGGAAGCTTCTTTTGTTATCTTTTGTGCCATTAAGAGGGAAGGAAGAGATTTTGGAATCCGACTGAAAAGGGATTGGTCTTTATCTTGTCTGTTTTTTTCGCGTTTTTTGATTTCCTCCCAGTTGGATTTGATCTCTCCGATATCTTTAACCTTTTCATTTTCAAAAACATGGGGGTGTCTACGAATCATTTTTTGTGATATCTCTTTTATAACATCGGATATATCAAATTGACCATTTTCTTCCGAGATTCTTGCCAGAAAGAGTATCTGGAAGAGAAGATCGCCCAGCTCTTCTTTGAGCCCCTTAGGGGATCCGTTATCGATGGCATCGATGACCTCATAGGCCTCTTCTATCAAATATCTTCCAACGTCTTCTTTTTTCTGACTGATGTCCCACAGACATCCATCAGGAGACCGTAGTTTCTCTATTAGTTTTAGTAGATTTTGGAAATCCTGTTCGGGATGTGAAGAAGAGTCTTTCACGTCGGTTTTTCTATCCATAACCTTCCACTTAGGCATATTTACATAAAAACTAATGCCTTGTAACATGAATCGAATGAACTGTCAAAACTGACAATTCTGTATGGCGGCATTTTATATGTTATCATTTGCTGATAGCACATGAAGCCTTATCGGTCAATTTATCCTTGATCCACAAAATTATATTGACACGGGACGTTCCGTTTCCTATTACAGTCTCTATAACGGTTTTTAAATTATGCAAAGGGGGGTGGTTTTCTCGTGCGAAAGTTCTTTGAGCCGGAATCGGTTGTTGTGGTAGGAGCTACCCATAAGACTGGAGCAGGAGCTTTTAACAACGTTGAGTGTATGTTAAGGTACGGGTATAAAGGCAGAATCTATCCGATAAACCCGAATACCTCGGAAATATGTGGCATCAAAGCATATTCTTCAATTCTGGAAGTTCCGGAGACAGCGGATCTGGCGTTGATCTCCGTGGGGAGAGATCGGGTTATGCCGATATTTGAACGGTGCGTGCAGGCCGGTATCCGACGGGTAATCATCATCAGCCAGGGTTTTGCAGATGCCGACCGACGGGGTGTGGAATTACAGGAACAGATTGCCGTCCTCGCCCGGGAGAATGGGGTGCGCGTAGTTGGACCCAATACCATAGGGACACTTAACAATTTTCTGCATTTCACCACTGGTTTTGTCGATCTGCCAATTCCCGAAAAGGTCTATCCCATTTCGGTAGTAACCCAGACCGGTGTGATTCTGGTTGCTTCCTCAGGTTTCACTTACAAAAGCTGGGGGAAGGCTATTGATATCGGTAACAGTTGCGACGTCGATTTTGTTGATGCGCTGGAGTACTTTGCCGATGATCCTGACACCAAGGTAATTGCCGTTCACATGGAAGGTATTAAACGCGGGCGGGAGTTTCTGGAAATCGCCTCCAGGATTGCTTTGAAGAAACCTATTATAGTGTTAAAAACAGGCCGCAGCAAGGCGGGCGCCGAGGCGGCGGTTTCCCACACCGGCTCTCTTGTTGGTGAAGACGATGTATTCAGCGCAGCCTTTAACCGGGCTGGAATCATTCGCGTAAAAGATGGATCCGAACTGAGAGATGCCGTTCATTCTTTACTGTTCCTTCAGGAGATGGAAGGGCCAAGGTTAGGGGTTATATCGGTCACCGGCGCCGGCGGTATTATGTCTGCCGATGCCTGTGAAGACTTTGAATTGGCGTTGGCGGATATTCCCCCCGGTTTACCGGAGAAACTGACGGAAGGAATTCCGGAATGGATTCACATCACCAACCCTATTGATATTTGGCCGGTGGGTATGATCGGGGGCAACTTCCGGGAAGTTTACAAAGAAGCCATGACCGATTTGCTGAAGTCACCGGATGTGGACGGGGTTCTGGTGATTATTATCGCTCCGAGTTCCCCGCTTCATGCCACTGACTACGTAGCTGAAGTCGTGGCGGCGGCGCGACGGGAGACTGGTAACCGCAAACCGATCGCCATGTGTATATACATGGATAGTGCCTCTTCCACAATCGATCAGTGCGAATCTATCGATGCCGTAGCGTGCTTTGACTCCATCGAGCAAGCCGTAAGGGGACTATCCTTCTGTCATCGCTACCACCAGATACGGCGGCGAAAGTTTCCTTCTCCAAAAAGTTTCTCTTTTAACCGGCAGCATGTGGATGCGTCACTCACAAAAGGCAGGGATCAGAAAATTCTTTTGGAAGAAGATGCCCTTTGTCTGCTGGCTGCTTTTGGAATTCCTGTAGCGAGAGGTATAGTGGCCGCCAGCATGGAGGAGTTGATAGCCGAGGCAGAAAATTTCACCTATCCGCTGGTTCTGAAGCTGGCAGGCGCTGCCTTTGTTCATAAGAGCGAGTGGGGCGGTGTAATAACCGGAATTGGAAACGTCGATGGACTTCGCAATGCCTTCCACAAAATAGTAGACAACGTACGTCTTCGCGACCCTGATGTCCGGATTGAGGCGTTCCAATTGCAGGAGCAGGCAAAAGGATTGGAACTGCTTTTTGGTTTGAAACAGGATACTCAGTTCGGTCAGGTAATCGCCTGTGGCATGGGAGGAATTTACACTGAAGTGTTCCGTGATATTAGCCGGGAACTTGTACCTGTTGACCGCATGCAGGCTGAAAAGATGCTGAAAACATTGAAAATGTATCCGTTATTGACAGGAGTGCGAGGTGAAGAAGCGGTAAACATCGAAGCGCTACTCGATGTCCTGGAAAGACTTTCTTTTCTGGCTGCCATAATCCCTGACATTGCGGAGCTGGATATCAATCCGCTGATTGCAGCGGTGGATGGCTGTAAGGCGGTGGATGCTCGGATTGTGTGGTAATATGATCAAAAACTATTTGAGACATTTAAAAGATGAAGAGCTCTATATCGTTGGAGGGGCCATCAGGGATAGAATCTTAAAAAGATATTCTCCCGACATTGATATTGTGTTTCCTTACGGCACACACGAAGTGGCTGTAGATTTTGCAGATAAGATGGGAGGGGCATATATTTTACTTGATGATGAACCTCGCCAGAAAACGGAGCGAGTTGTTATTAAGTCACATGATGAAACTTTCGTATTCGATTTCGCGAAGATGCAAGGGGCATCTATCAAGGAAGACCTGGAGAAAAGAGATTTTACCATCAATGCCATGGCACTTCCGCTTGTGGACTATCTGGAAAACAGGTTTGATTTATTGATTGATCCTTTTGGTGGTCAGGATGGCATTTGCAGGAAGAAGATAGAAATGCTGACCGATGGATCTTTCAAGGATGATCCGCTTCGAATGCTCCGGGCATTACGTTTTGCCGGGCAGCTTGGTTTTGCGGTAGATATGAAAACCCGGAAAAGTATTATCCGGAATCGCCGTGAATTGAAGAAGGTTTCGTGGGAGAGAATCAGGGATGAGTTTTTCAAGATCCTCTCTCTGTCCCCTTGCATCCCACATATTGTTGATATGGATGGTCTCGGACTCCTTGAGGAGATTTTGCCGGAGATTTTGTCCATGAAGGGGGTGCATCAGAACGGTTACCACCATCTTTACGTCTGGGAACATATACTCCTCTCTCTTAAGAATATCGATATCGTGATGAATAATCCCGAGGATTATTTCGCCGGATATTCTCTGAATTTGAAAGAGTATCTTAAAACAGAATTAGTTTTCGGGAGAAGCAAAGATAGTATTATAAAGCTGGCAACATTGCTTCACGATTCCGGAAAACCTGAGACTGCAAGCAAAAACGTTGATGGCTGCGTCAAATTTATTGGACATGAGGATGCGGGCAGGAGGATAGCGGAAAAAGTTACCCGGCGCTTGAAGTTGAGCAACAGAGAAATTAGTTTTGTGAAGGATTTGGTTGGAAATCATATGCACCTGATCAACTTTTCTTTTCTTGACTCGCTTTCTCAAAAGGGAGTCCTCCGCTTTTTTAGAAAAAATCCTGAAGAATTCTGGGCTTATTTTATATTGTTTTTTGCAGATTCTATGGCGGCTCTCGGCCTGGATGTGCAAGTGAACAGGATGTCAAAAATCAGGAAGATTACAAAAGAGATGCTCGATAAATATTATCACGAGTTCAAACCTCGAATTGAGAAACCACGTTTGGTTACGGGGAAAGATTTGATTGATACGTTTGATCTTTCCCCCGGTCCGTTTTTAGGCAGAATACTCGAAAAGGTAGAAGAAATTCAGATGGAGGGGCGTATAAAAGACAGGGAGGAAGCCCTAAGATATGTGGAAGAGATTATCGGTAACGACTGAAAAGAAAAAATAATCCGATTGAACTGAACAGCGAGTGCATTATTCTTCGAATTACTTCGTTCCCCGCAACTTGTTGTGGGGGAACTTCAATCTTACGACGGTGATTTCGAGCCTAAAAATACCCGCCTAAGGCCTGAAAACAGGTTTTAAATAGCCATATTACCTTATATATTAATATATTATCTTGGTCCGACCCCCCATTTGACGATTTTCAGGTCCAGGACGGCGATGGCGTAAAGGACGGGGACCAGAAGGAGGGTGATGAAAGTCGCCACGGTGAGTCCCCCGATCTGGGCATAGCAGAGGGGTTGCCACAGAGGGCCGCCGTGGATGGCCAGGGGAAAGAGGGCGAAGACCGTTGCCGCCACGGTGATCATGACAGGCCGGAGGCGGACGATCCCCGCATCCAGGAGGGCCTGCTGGAGGGGCTCTCCCTTTTCATGCATTTCCTCGATGAAATCAAAGAGCACGATGACGTGGCTGATGATGACGCCGATGAGGCTCACGATGCCGAGAAAGGCCATGAACCCGAAGGGGGCCCCCATGAGGGCCAAGGCCATCATCGCCCCGGCCATGCCGTAAGGGATGGCGGCGAAGACGATGAAGGGCTTCACGGCGTTTTTGAACTGGATCACCAGGGCGATGAAGATGGCGAAGATGGAGATGGCCATGACCACGGCGAGCTGCCGGAATCCCTTGACCTGTTCCTCCTGCTCGCCGCCGATTTCCAGGCGGTATCCCGGGGGCAGGTCCTTTGTCAGCTCCTTTATGGCCGGCTCGGCTTTCCCGATAATTTCGGAGGGGAGGATCCCCCCGGCGGGGAAGCAGGAAACGGTAAATGTCCTGAACTGGTTCCGCCGCATGATTTTTCCTGTCTCCATGGTGTAATCGACGGTGGAAACCTGACGTAGCGGGACCTTCTGGTTTCCTTCAAGTGAATAGACGTAAAGATTCCGGATGTCCGAGAGCTGCGACCGTTCCTGCTGGCGGAGCCGGACAAGGAGGGGGATCTGCTTGTTCCTCTCCCGGAGAACGGAAACTGGGAAGCCGCTCATACCCGCGACGGACGACACGGCCACGTCGAGATTGCTGATCCCGGCGAGGTTCGCCTGGTCCGGATCGACCTTGAGACGAACGGTGAAGCTTTCCGCCCCCCAGTCATCCCGGATGCGCTCCGCCCCTGGGATGGCCCGGAAAATGTCCTTGACCTTCTCGGCGAACTGCCGGAGGGTGGGGATATCCTCCCCGGAAATACGGATCGAAACGGGGATCCCGACGGGTTTGGCGTTCTCGAGCTGGCGGACGTCGATGCGGGTCCCGGGAACCTCCCGGGAGAGGGCATCCTGCATGGGATCGGCGAGTTTTCCCGTATCGTGCTTGTCGTTCACCTGGAGGATAAGTTCGGCGTAATTAAGCTCTTGCTGTTCCGGTTCAACAGAGAACCAAAAACGCGGCCCGCCGCCGCCGACAAAAGTGGTTATGGAGTGGAGGACGTTCGGGCCGAAGCTTTCCGTGAAGCCCTGGATGACCTTTTCCGCCTCCACGGCCGAAGCGTCCGTCGACGAGAGGGTAGCGTCCTCGGGGAGCCAGACGTCCACATAGGAAAGATAACTCAGGTCCTTGGGGAAGAACTGGGTCTTCAACTGGGACATGAAAAAGCCACCGAGGGCCAGGAAGGCGAGAGAGCCGGCAAGGACCTTCCAGCGGTGTGCGATGGCCAAGCTTCCTACCCGGAAATAGAACCCCGTGAACCCCTTCGCCCGCCGTTCCTCCAGCGACGGCTCCATCTTGCCGCTCGGCCTGAGGAGGTGGTAGGAAATCAGTGGCGTGAAGGTGAGGGAAATGATCCAGGAGGAGATGAGGGCGCAGGTCATGACCACGGGCAGCGTGTAAAGAAACTGGCCGATATCTCCCGACAGGATCAGGAAGGGGAGGTAGGCCACGATGTTCGTTACCGTGGCGAAGAACATGGCCTTGGCGAGCTCCGTGGGACCGATCCAGGCGGCGGCGAGGGCGGGCCTTCCCGTGGCGAGCTCCCTTTTGATGGCGTCCCCGGCGACGACGGGAACATCGACGAGGAGTCCCAGGGCGAGGATGAGGGAGCCGATGGAGATCTGCTGGAGATCGAGCCCCAGGAGGTGCATCATCCCGAAGGTCATGGCGAGGGCCAGCGGGATGGCTGCCGCCAGGAGCAGGGCGGATCGCCATTCCCAGAATCCGATGAGGGCTATGAGGACCACAAGGGCGATGGCCTCGTAGAGGCTTTTCATGAAAAGATCGATGTTTTCCCTGACCTGGAGAGGCTGGTCCGAGGTCTTGGCGATAATCAGGTCTTCCGGGAGGCGCTGCTTCAGGTTTTCAAGGCTCAAGTCCACGGTCTTCCCGAACTCGCCGATCTGCTCGCCCGGCCGCATCTGGACGGCCAGGGTGACCGCCCGGTTCCGCTGCCAGCGACCCGACCCGTCCCGCCAGGTGTAAAAATTGAGAAAACGGGCTGGGCTTTCATATCCCCGGACGATGTCCACGAGATCACGGAGGTAGACGGGAGCCCCCTGGGCCGTGGCGGCGATGATCACATTCCCGATTTCCTTTTCATTCTTGAATTCACCGGAGGGGTCTATGGTGAGGTTTTTTCCCGTGACCTCGATGATGCCCCCGGGCAGGGTGATGTTCCGGGCGTTCAGGATATTTCGGATCTTTCCCGGCTGGAGGCCGTAAGAGGCGAGACGTTCCTGGGAATATTCGAGATAGATCGCTTCCGGGAGGATTCCGTACCGGGAGATCTTGGAAACCTGGGGGACAGTGTGAAGAGTCTTCTGGATCAGGTCGGTGAAATCGTCGAGTTCCCGGTAGGTGTACTTCTCCCCGGCGGACTCGGCGAGGATTTCCTCGGTCGTTCCGGGGTCACGGATGAGAACGGGCTGCCACGAGTCGGGGTGGAATTCCGAGGCGTGAAGGCGTTCACGGATGAAACGCTCCCCGTAGGCCCGGATGTCCTCATCGGTGGAATCGGAGAGGCCGTCGAGACCGATGAAACCCCGGCCCTCCAGGAGCCGGCCCTGTCTGAGAAGGTCGTCCCTTTCGATTGACCGTGCGAAGATTTCGAGGGCGGGGCGGATCATCTTTGGGTTGATGGAGGCTGGAAAGTTGTAAATGATCGTCACAACGCCGGGATTTCCGGACCGGCCGGACTTTTCCCGGACTTCTTCGATGACCCGCCTGACCTGAGCGGACCGGAGGGCGATCTCCACTTCCCCCGCCCTGGGGCTTGCCACCGTGAGCATGAGGGCAGCTGTGTCGCCGAAGTCCTTGATGAAGGTGACGGGCCCGGCGCCCTCGGGAAGGTCCCGGATGCCGTCGAGCTTCCCTTTGATGTCGTCGAATTCCTTGCTCGTTTCCGTCACGTTTTCGCCCAAGGTGACGTATACTACGGATACGCTCCCCCGGGTGTTGGAGACGATTTTTTCCACCTTGGCGTTCTCGGCGATCTTCTCTTCAATTTTCCGGGTCACCAACTGTTCCATTTTTTCGGCGCTGGCCCCGGGCCAGGGGCAGATGGCCACGGCCACCCGGACGGGGGTCTCGGGGTCTTTGCGCTTGGGCATCTCCAGGACCGCGAAGACACCCCAGAAAACAACCGCCACAAGAAGGACCCAGGAGACATGGCGGTTCTCCACGAAAAACCGGGCACTGTTCCAACCGCTGGAGTCAGGTCTTGAATCGTGCATTTTACGGAATGATTTTTACTTTTTCGCCGTCGATGAGAAGAGGAGCGCCGGCGGTGACGATTTCCTCTCCTTCTTTCAAACCTTCCTGGATCGCTACCTGGTTGCCCAGGATGTTCCCCGGCCGGACGATGCGAAGCGTGGCGATAGCGGCATTTCCCTGTTTTTCAATAACAAAGACGGCATACCCTGAGGGGTCGTTCCGGGGCCGGACAATGGCATTCAGGGGGATGGCGGGGCGTGAAGGCGCCGTTTTCGCCGTGTCCATTTCGAGGGAAGTGATCATCCCTGTCCGGAGGTGCTTCGTGTCGTTAGGAACAGAGATTTCCACTTCGAAAACCCGGTTCATAGGGTCGGCGGAAGGGGAGATACTCGTGATCTTTCCTTTAAAGGTCTCTCCGGGAAAGACTTCCGTCGTGATTTCCTGGGGGCTTCCGACTGTCAGGTTTTCCATCACCACGTCGGGAACCCCGAAAACAGCCTTCACGGAAGAGATGTCGGCCAGGACAAAAGCCGGCGATCCCGGACCGGCGAGGCTTCCGATTTCGATCAGCCGTTTCAGGATCACCCCGTCCATGGGGGCCTTCAGGCTGCAGTCCCGGAGTGCCGTTTCTGCTTCTTCCAGAAAGGCCTTCGCTCTTTGAACCTGGGATCCGGCAACTTCGAAACGGGTCTGGATTCCGTCATAGTCCGCCCGGGTCAAGCTGTTCTCGCGAAAGAGGTTTTCTGCTCGCATCAGGTCTTCTCGGGCTTTCGAAAGGGACGATGAGGCTTCTGAGAGGCCTGCCCGTGCCTGGTTCACCCTGGCGGCGTATTCCGTCTCCCGGATGCGGGCCAGAACATTGTTGGAAAGGACGGTGTTCCCTTCCTGGATGAGGCGGTTTCCACTGCCCGGGGGTCCTTTCCGGATCTCTTCCACATAGCCGCCTACCCGGAAGGCGAGGATCACCTGGCGGCAGGGAATGATGCTTGCGGAATAGCGGGAGGTGTCGCCGCCGCCCTGCATGGTGACCCTGGTGATGCGGACGGCCTTGAGGGGCTTTTCATAGTTTTCCTTCCGGTCGCATCCTGAAAGGAACAAGAAAAGGGTGATCATGAACAGTGAAAGTGCTCGTTTCCCGGTCATTCAGTCTTCTCCCATGGCTTTTTCCAAGTCTGCCCGGGCGGTCCAGAGATCCAGTACCGCCTTGTCGAAATTTCGGGTTTCATCCCGGTAGGAGGCTTCATCCTGCAGGACGTCTTTCAGGAGGGCGGCCTGATCCCTGTAACGGTTTACGGTAATCCGGAGTCTTTCCCGGGACGTTTCCTTCATGAGCCGTGCGGTGTCGACGGCCGACCTCCCTTCCTCCAGCTTTCGGAGCCGGAAGTGTATATCGGACAGAATCAGGGCTTCCGTTTCCCGGAGGTTGTTTTTCGTCTGAAGGATGGAGTGTTCCCGCTCTCCCAGTTCCCGTCGTTTTCTTCCCCAGTCGAAGAACTCCCAGGTCAGAACCAGCCCCACCGAGGCCGTTTCCTCTGGCAGGACTTCCACATTGTGGAGTCTTCCGTAGTTCAGGGAGAGATTCAGGTCGGGGATGTATTCCGCCTTTTTCAGCCTTTTCCCGTATTCCGCCTGCTGTACCCTGAGACGGGTCTCCTTGAGCTCGGGACGGTTCATCAGGGCTTTTGAAACGGCCTCTTCCCCGTCGATTTCAAAGGGTGCCGGCTCCGGGACGGAAACAACATCGAAGGCTGTTTCAATGTCCCGGCCCATGAGGCGGTTGAGATTTTCCTTCCGGGACCGGATGGCGTTTTCGAGGGTGCGTTTTTCATCTTCCGCCCTGGAGAGATTAGCCTCCACCTCCATCCTGTCCACCTCGAGGGCTGTTCCCTGGCGGACAAAGTTTTCCACCACCCGCCGGAGTTCCCGATAAAAGGAAACGGTTTCCCGGGCGGCTTTGAGAGTGCTCTGCAGGCCCAGGATCCCAAAATAGTCATGCTTGATCTCGTTCGTTACCGTGTGGCGGCTGATTCGCAGAGCCTCGTGGGTCAGATCCTTTGAAACTTTGAGATAATCGATTCCCAGGCCGATCCTGTACTGCTGGGACAGGGGCTGGGTGAGCTGGGCCAGGGCGTAGGTGGTGAAACGGGGTTCCGTGTCGATGGTCGTGTCCTTCGCAGGAATGGGCCCGATCACGGAGTTGTTCCCGAACACGCCCTTTTTGAATTCGAAATCCAGGGTTTTCAGGAGGCGGGACTCCATGACATAAAGCTCGAGGGCGGGGAAGCGTTTCGTCCGAGCGGCGGCGATCTGATCTTCTGTCTTGTCCACTTCCCAGGCGGCGTTTTGTGCCTGCCGATTCTCGTCCAGGCCGTATCGGATTGCCTCCTCGAGGGTGAGGATCTCGGAACGGGCCGGCGAGATTCCTTCGAAGAGAAGGAAAATTACGACAAAAAAAAGGATTCCCGTCCGTCTGACGCCGTGATTGATGTTGATAAGAGCTTCCTTCTTCACGGTGTGAGTATAGGAAGAAGGAAGTTTTAAGTCAAGGGGATTTTGACAACAAAATGTGGGGTGTGACGCTGAGGATTGCGGCAGAGATATATCCCGGTGCCCATTCTATTGGAAAGCTATCCGCATTTCGACCCTGTCACCTGAAACCGATGTCCGGGCTCAATTTTGTAACGGAGGATGTCTCACATTGAAACAGACTTACAGGGAAATCCGCAAGCGTCGAGAGAAAGCACTTATGCTGGCTTAGGTATAGATAAGGCTTAAGAGTGGAAGAAAAGGTAAAATCATTTTTGTCTGCTATCGTCAAACGAAAAAAATAGATTGCCTTCTTGTCGCTTGCAAAAGAGATATGGATATGGTCATATGGTATATTAATGATTTATGGCAGTAGTTTGAGGCAAGTGCGAAAGTTGAGTAAAGGAATAACATATGTTTGTCAGAGTCGCTGTAAACATACCAACGGATAAGACTTTCATATATTCTGTTCCGGGAGAGCTTGAAAGGGAAATTGCTACGGGTAAACGTATCCTTGTGCCTTTTGGGAAGAGGAGGGTGACCGGCTATATACTGGAATCAATGGATATAGCCGATAGAGAAGGAACCAGAGACATAATAGAGATACTGGATATGGAACCGCTCTTTAACGAAGGTGATCTCAAATTTTACAAATGGGCATCTGACTATTATATGTATAACCTTGGAAAATCGCTCGGGGGTATCCTTCCCGGGGGGATAGATATAGGAAGCTATCTGTGGCTTTCACTCGCAAGGGAAAACATCAAAGATGCGGGAGGACGAAGCTTATCTCCGATACAGGACAAAATCATTGAAATCCTGAAAGACTATCCGGAGGGACTTCCTCTGGACAAATTAAAAAAGGTACTCGGTGGAAAACAGGTGTACCGGGATTTGAAGGTGCTCCAAAACGCAAAACTCACAATTATAGAGGATAGACTCAAAAAACCGAACATAAAAACAAAGAAAGAGAAGGTAGTAACTCTGTGCAGCGATGGTTTGTCTGATGTAAAGCTGACAGAAAAACAGGGTAAGGTCGTTAATTACCTCAGCCGGCATGGAGAGACATCGATTCCCCCCCTGAATCGGGAAATTAAAAATGTTTCCGCTGTTATCTGGAGTCTGGAAAAGAAGGGAGTTGTCAGTGTCTCCGAGAGGGAAGTTTACCGGCGCCCCGGACAGGGGCCGGAGATAGGAAGAGACGAAACAGGGCTGATTCTCAATAAGGAGCAAAAAGCTGCTGTGGAAAAGATCACCCTTAGCATAGCATCAGAAAAATTTTCACCACACCTGCTTCACGGTGTTACCGGAAGCGGGAAAACTGAAATCTACCTGAACGTTATCAAAGAGACCCTCAGACTTAAGGGGGGCGTCATTTTTCTCGTTCCTGAAATATCCCTTACGCCACAGTTGCTTTACAGGTTTAACCGGAGGTTTAAGGATCATGAAATAGCCATTCTCCACAGCGGAGTTTCAAGGAGTGCAAGATATGATCAGTGGAGGAGGATACAGAGAGGCGAGACAAGAATTGTTGTAGGTGCCAGATCAGCCATATTTGCACCGGTTAGGAACTTGAAACTGATAATAGTTGATGAGGAACATGATACGTCTTACAAACAGGATGACCGGATGCGATATAATGCCCGTGATCTGGCGATAGTAAAGGCCAAGCTGGATTCTGCGGTTGTTGTACTGGGTTCTGCGACGCCGGGAATGCAGACTTATTACAACATAAAGAAAAGAAAATACACATATCTAAGTTTACCCAAGAGAGTGGAAGACAAGCCCCTTCCGCAGGTTGAGGTAGTCGATATGAAGGATGAAAGGGATAAGAATGGCAGAATTCCGATTATCTCGCGGTCCCTGAAACATGCAATCCGGGATACTCTTGAAAATGGGAAACAATCCCTTCTCTTTTTAAACAGAAGGGGTTTCAATACTTTTATGTGCTGTTTTGACTGCGGCTATGTGTTTAAGTGTTTGAATTGTTCCGTTTCAATGACACATCATGCGGCTGACGGTACCCTGAGATGCCATTATTGTGATTACTTTAAAAAGAGTCCTTTTGTCTGCCCTTCTTGTGGGGGAGGAAAGATAAAGAGTTATGGTGTAGGGACAGAGAAGGTGGAAGAAGAAATTTCAGTGCTCTTTCCCGGGGCCAGGGTGGAGCGGATGGATAGTGACGTTACTGTGAAGAAGGGAGCTTACGAAAGATTGCTCAAGGCCTTAGACAGCGCGGATATTGATATACTTGTAGGTACCCAGATGATTACCAAAGGCCATGATTTCCCGAACATTACCCTTGTCGGTGTGGTGTCGGCTGATACATCTCTTAATATCCCCGATTTCAGGGCAGCGGAAAGGACCTTTCAGCTCGTGACACAGGTTTCAGGGAGGAGTGGAAGGGGAGATACTCCCGGCAGGGTTGTTGTTCAGACATTTAATCCGCAGCATTATGCCATCAAACGGGCAAAAGAACACGACTATCCTGGATTTTATGAAGATGAAATATCCCTGCGGCGGGAGCTCGGCTATCCTCCGTTCTCCAGGATGGTGAACCTGCGTATATCGGGGATGAAAAAAGAAAGAACAGCGGAAGATGTCAGGCGTATCGGAGTTTTGGCCAAAAAACTTTCACTCGATGGTATTGCAAGGGGAAAAGTGGAAATCATGGGTCCGGCGGAGGCCCCAATTGCGCAAATCAAGGGTAGATACAGATGGCAGATCCTGCTGAAAGGAAAAGATATCAAGGCACTCCACACGCTCGTCAGAAATATACTGATAAAGACAGAAAGTGACGGCATCGATATTAAAGTGGATGCGGATCCGGTTAATTTTATGTAAATGGATACCCCCGCTTTTTCTGGAAAAACACTTTCGACCCCTTGACTTCAAAATATTACACATGTAATGTTTTTGGAGGTGCTTGTGATGCAAAAGAAACTTACAGTAACCATAGATGAAGAGGTCTATGACGGCTTAAGGACAGTCATTGGACCACGAAAAATCAGCTGTTTTATCGAAGACTTAGTTCGCCCGCATGTTGTCAAAAAAGATATGTATGCCGCATATAAAGAGATGGCTGCTGATCATGTCAGGGAATCCGAAGCCCTTGAGTGGGCTGAGGGCACATTTGGGGACTTAAACGATGAAGGGAGGTGAAGTGTGGTGGATTAACTTCGATCCTTCCATCGGAGGTGAAATCCACAAACAGCGACCGGCCGTTATCGTAAGCAATGATGCTGCCAATCATTTCCTTAATAGAGTCCAGGTCGTGCCCCTGACGAGTAGCATTGGTAAACTCTACCCAAGCGAAACTTATGTGACGTTTCGTAGAAAAAAAGCCAAGGCTATGGCCGATCAGCTTACCACGGTGAGCAAGAAGCGGCTAATCAATCCGGCAGGATCGATTTACTCCAATGAGATGGAGGGTATAGGCCGGGCTATCACAATCCAACTTGATCTCTAAAGAAGAACAAGTCACAAGTCACAAGTCACTTGAGTGGACAGCAAGACCTGCCCCCTTTTTGCCTCACATCGCGTATATCATCAAGAATCTTGCTTGACATAACTTTCTTTCTATTTTACCGTATTTTTAATGCTTTAAGGGCATGCTATATTGAATATTGATGCATTCGTAAAAAGTCTCCTCGAGTTGTTATTTCGAGTGAAACGAGAAATCTTTACGGCGTAACATTTTGTAAATATAAGATTTCTCCCTACGGTCGAAATGACAGATTCGCTGATTTTGATTTTTTACGGGTATGTCAATATTTATGCATTTGTAAAAAGTCTCGAAATGTACTATTTGTCATGCTGAACTTGTTTCAGCATCTAGTTATTTCCGCAAGTTAGAGATCCTGAAATAAATTCAGGATGACAAAAACTGACTTTTTACGGGTACGTCAATATTGAACGCAATCAAAATTGCCTTATACGTAAATGTTATATTTTCAATGGAGGATTTAACAAATGAAACTTAAAGTCGTTCTTGAGCCAAGTGAAGAAGGCGGGTTTACAGCCTATGTGCCAAGCCTTCCTGGATGTATTAGTGAAGGAGAAACAAGGGAGGAAACCTTAGAAAACATCAGGGAGGCAATTGAACTATACCTCGAGCCCGTGGACGACGACATGACGTTAGTGCCGGGTACGGAAATCATGGAACTCGCAGTATGACAAAAATCCCGAGTGTTGCATATGACAGAGTCGTTCGTGCACTTCAGCGGGACGGGTGGGTTGTGGTCAGACAGAAGGGAAACCACATAAGACTGCA
>CAYVXX010000038.1:0-11151 GCA_964454305.1 uncultured Syntrophales bacterium
CGCTTTGCCGAATGGCCTCTTTGGATCGGTCTGTGACATAGATAATGCCTGAAAAAACCAAAATTAAAAAACCTACAGAAACCGTTGCCAGAATGCCGATCAACTTGTAAATCCGGATACGATCTGCCGGGGCCAGAAGCACAATCGACCAACCGTCGCTGTCAATTACCTTCCTGGAGACAAAATAAGCATTTCCTTCTAAAGTGACTTCCGTACCATCGGCAAATTCCTTTTTTATAACGGCTTCAAAGGGTTTATTGCCGAATTGCCGGGAAGCAATTAATTTTTCCTGTACTGCCTTGTCCAGCGGCCAGAGACTCTTTAGAACCATTGACGGTGTGCTGGAAAAGAAAATAATGCCGTCGGGGCTGATGAGAGAACAAGACACGTATTTGCTGAAAAATGTCTCCATCTCATCAAGATCCTTTTTCATCGTGACCACACCAACCACGTTGCCTATACGATTCTGAACCGGGTAGCTGGCATAGAAACCCCTCTTTCCGGAAGTAATGCCCAGTGCAAAATAATGATAGGGTTGACCCTTGGCCGCTTCCTGAAAATAAGGGCGAAAACGATAGGATTTCCCCATAAAGCTGTCCGGATCGTTCCGATTGGAGGATGCCACCGTCATGCCATCGGCATCCATCAGGTAGGAGACGGAGGCGTTTAAGGCGGAGTTGTATCTGTCCAATACGCTATTGGCATGTTCGATATCCTGAGCCCCTTTAGACAGCAGTGCGGAAGCAATCCAGGGAGAACCGGCCAGGGATTTAACGGCCCCTTTTAGGGTATTTAATGTAGATGATACATGGATTGACAGGGTTAATGCCGAAGCTTGGCTTTCTCCGATGATTTCCTGCCGGGCTTTATTGCCGAGAGAGTCCGTGGCAAACCAGCCGGCAACAGCGACGATAAGCAGAAGAATAACCGGTATTGAATAAAAAAATTGTCTTTTATTCATGCTCAAGATCCCCTATAGTGGGTAAAGCTACGTCTTTGATAAGAAATCGCTTCTGCGAGTTGAAAGCATACGATGGGCGGCCTTGTGAGTCAATGAAAAAGGAACAACAATGCATGTATTATCACTTGTTATCTTGAATTTTTTATGACGACAGGGGTGTGTGGATCAGGAAGAAACAAACGAGCAGGAAAATGGAATAAATTTAAATTGTACACAGGAAATCAATATCACAACTCCATAATCAATTTTCAAAGTTCAGCTATCTGATAATCATTAAAAGGCACCTCCTCCGCATACCATGAAAGAGTTTTTCTGGTATGCTGAGGAAACCAAAACAAACCTTATTTAAAGGAGGTGCCTTATGCAATTATACGGTGCGATTGATTTACATGCAAACAATAATGTTTTCGCTATCATTGATGAAACAGGAAAGAAGATAATCACCAAGAAGTTGAGCAATGACAGCCAGGTTATTATCAACTTCATCAAGCCATACAGACATGATCTTGCAGGAATCGCTGTTGAATCGACTTATAACTGGTACTGGCTGGTCGATGCCCTCATGGATGAAGGGTGTCGGGTCCATCTGGCAAATCCATCTGCAATGCAAAAATACTCGGGTCTCAAGCACAGTACTGATTCTCATGATGCCTTGTGGCTTGCAGAACTTCTAAAGCTCGGCATTTTACCCGAGGGTTACATTTATCCCAAAGAAACCCGTCCACTACGCGATCTTTTGAGAAAACGGGGACACCTGGTCAGGGTTCGTGCATCATTGGTTATCAGTCTTCAAAGCGCCATGTCGCGCAATTTCGGAATAAGGGTAACAAACAATACTATTCGTTATCACAAGGAGGATCGTATACGTTCTCTGTTGGGAGATAACGAGGATATTGTATTGGCCGGGATATCAACGAAAGAGACTATTGATTTTCTGACACTTCAGATAAAGAGGATCGAGTCGGTTATCAATAAGAAAGGCCGGTTGCTTCAACCATATCAAAACCTTTTAACCGCTCCCGGTATCGGCAAGATACTGGCTGTGACGATTATGTTTGAAACAGGACATGTTGAACGGTTTGCCAAGGTGGGCAACTATGTTTCATACTGCCGGAAGGTGGCAAGTAAATGGATCAGCAACGAAAAGACAAAGGGGAAAGGTAACAGAAAAAACGGAAACAAATACCTTTCATGGGCGTTTTCCGAAGCCGCATTACACGCCAGGCGCTACCACGAAGCAAGCAGAAACTTTTATAATCGCAAATTGAACAAGACTAATGTCATGGTTGCCCATAATGCCCTTGCGCATAAACTGGCCAGGGCAGCTTACTATATTATGAGAGACAATGTTCCTTTTGATGAGGGGAAACTATATGCGTGATAATCTGGCTGGAACGGTGAACCAGTTATATAGCTGGTATAACCAAGTATCTGATTGGTAATCCGTTTCAGCCCCGGTATCGTTACAATGTCTTTACTGCCCATGCCGTGAGCCCGGAAAAAGCTGGTTTTAAACCATAACATCTGTCAAAAACCCAATTGGACACGGCGTGGTACCGAAGATTTTCTGGCCCGCTTACAAGCGGGAGGGGCCATATAATTATAAAAACTTACCTAGTCTTGATCCTGATGGGTGCTTGGTGCAGCAAAGGCTGACACCGAATCCAATAGAAACTACGGTAATGGTAAAGGTGCTTGTAACGGCATATTTGGCTAAAACAGGAATCACATTTTGTAAGGATAAATCATTTTTTCCTTGCCACGGGATAGCTTTTTCTCTTGACTAAATGCCTTTTAATGGGTGCTATGTCTTTGCATTTTAAGCTGGCTTGGGAGGTGTGATTTAGGTGACCCTATGGATTAACGGTTGCCAGATACTTGAACACGCCGTCCTTTACATTAAGTATTACCGCACTTTTTGTTGCATTTCCATCTTCACCAATATTGATGGTGCCGGAAACCCCTTTAAAATCTTTCGTGGCTGCCAAGGCAGTTCTGATTCTACTTCCTCTTGTTGATTTGGCCCTTTCGATGGCATCCAACAAGACAAAGTAGGCGTCTGCCCCTAACGCATCAAAGGCACTGGCCTCTCTTTCGTTTTTAGTTTCAAAGGTTTGGATATATTTTTTTGCAAGATCGTTTTCTGCCCCTTCTCTGGCAAAATGCCAGGTGAACGCGAGTCCCTCAACATCCTTTTCGCCGATTTCAATGAGTTCCTCGGCCCTGGCACCATCGGCTGACAGGATAGGAATTTTCATTCCCAGTTCAGTGGCCTGTTTGCATGTCAGAGCATCTTCAGTGTAATAGTTTGGCATATAAAAGACATCCGGTTTTGCTGCCATGATGGCTGAAAGCTGTACCGTAAAGTCCCTATCTCCTGTCTGACAGTATGTCGTTGCAGCGATTTTACCGCCCATGTTGATAAAGCTTTTAACAAAATAATTGGAAAGACTGATGCAGTAGTCCTGAGCGATATCGATCATAATGGCCGCTTTCCTCGCTCCCATGATATTGTATGCGTATTTAGCGGCTACCTCTCCCTGGAATGGATCACTGAAGCAAACCCTGAAAACATAGGTTCTGTTTTGAGTAACCATTGGATTTGTAGCTGAAGGTGAGATGATCGGTATCTTCGCCTTCTCGGCAATTTGTCCTCCTGCCACCGTATTTTCATTGATGGCTTCCCCGATTATTGCACAAACCCCATTCTTTTTTATTAATCTGCTGACAGCATTGGCTGCTCCGGTCTTTTCACTTTTGGTATCGACCAGGATGAGTTTCACTTTCTTGCCGAGGACAACGGGTTTTATTTGATTGGCGATTTTAATTCCGGCCCATTCTGTCTGCCCATAAATTTCTGCCGAACCTGTCATGGGTAGAAAAACTCCAATTGTAACTGTGTTTGGTTTTTCTGCCGCGGGAGCGGGTCCGGAAAAACAGAAAATTGAAGACAAAGTTAGAAACCAGATAAACAACTTTTTAACCTTCATTTTTTATCTCCTGAGGTGACAAATTGAAAACAATCTTTGAACTGAACAGCGAGCGCATTATTTTTCGAATTACTTCGTTCCCCGCAGCTTGTTACGGGGAGCTTTAATATCTGAGCCATAGTTGATACACTCGTAAAAAGTCGTCACTCCTGTGAAAACCGGAGTCCAGAGGACATACAACTGCTTAAAAATACTGGATTCCCGCTTTCGCGGGAATGACAAAAAGCGTAGAAACTTGACCGGGAGCGCACCCGCAAGCCCCGCCTTGTAGGCGGGGTAAGGGGCGCAATATAAAAAACATATTCCTTACCGGGAAGCCCCGCCCTGTGGGCGGGGAGCTTCACTTTTCACGAACTTGCCATAGTTAAATATGGCAAAAAGCTGTTCATGTCAACCACTAACAAAGCACTGTTTCCCGCACGGCGCTATTTTAAGCTTCAAATTGCGTTCTAATCAAGAAAATCAATTACTGTCAGATTGGCCGGCATTTCATCGTGTCGCTTGCCTATCCCGTCAACTTTCATGATTGTGAGGGGAGTATAAGGCTTTTCAAACTCTGTGGCGAGATTATCTGTCGATTTAACACGCCCCGTGAGTATGAATGAATCAATCACATAAGGGATTCCGCTTGATGCCAGAGGCATCGGGTTATCCATGATATGAAAATGGAGATGCGGCGCATCGCTGTTTCCCGAATTTCCTAAAAGTCCGAGTATTTGCCCCCGGCTTACATGATCTCCCTTATTGACTCGAACGGTATTCGGTATCATATGGGCATACAGGACAAAACGTCCGTTGCCGATATCTTGAACAACACTGTTGCCGTCGGCATGTTCGAAGGGAAGGTCGGCAGGATACCCTCCGGGAACGCCGTCCGGCAGACCATCCTGTACATGCACTATTGTGCCTTCTGCGACGGCAAATATTTCCTTTCCGTACTGCGGGTAACTTTCGTTCTTTTTAGAATCTCCGGTAACCATTTTGTTATGTTCATCAAGCTGAATCCAGTCAATCGCATATCGCTGGGCGACATGCCAGCTCCCGCTTACCGGCAGGATGGCATTCCGGTGATATGAATCACAGCAGGCAGCAACTGCTACCCACCGCTCACCTTTGACCGGAGAAGAAATAACTGCCGTTGGATCAGCTACGACCATTGTTCGGGCAACACGCTCAACAAGTTTAGCAGGAAAATATCTGCTCGGCTTGTCAGTGGTTACGGTAATCAGGTGTTCGAGGTATTGCGGAATATCACGCAAAGATGGGAAGATCAGATTAATTTTAACAACACCCGTTTGGGCGGCTTTCAGAGTCGTTGTGGGTTCGACGGAGCCTGTAAAATACATATTTGTTTTGATGCCATCGGTGGACAGAATGGCCACAGACTTATCATCCCTTTCCGGATCACGAATTTCTATAGATTCAATCGTGATATCGGATTTTGCCGCGTTTGTTACAACCAGTTCGTATGCTAAATGGAAAGACCTGTCTGTTTGCTTTCCGGGAATCGGAGTATCGAGAACAGATGCCAGAACAGGGGTTAATTGTTCTGTCTTGTATTGAGGAGAAATTTCCTGTATGGATTTCAACGGAGCCGGCGATTTCATGCATCCTGCCAGAAACAGCCCTGCCAGAATAAAGCCAAACACGTAAAGATATTTTTTTCGTTCCATAATGTTTTTCCTCGCATTATATTAAAATTTTATGCGCTCGTAAAAAGTTTGCTATTGAAGCTCCCCGCAGCAAGCAACGGGGAATGCGCTCGCTGTTCAGTTCAAATTTTTTTAATTTCCCAGTAAACGTTCCCAAATTTAGAGATATTTACGATCTTATTTGCTCTTTTTCCGTAATATTATTTTAATCGGTACGTGATCAAAACCGAATTCTTCTCTTATTTTATTGGTCAGATAACGCTGGTATGAGAAATGGACGGCTTTTGGTTCATGGACGAAGAAGATAAATGTAGGAGGTTTTACAGATGTCTGAGTAACATAGCTGAAGTTATGTGCCTTGTGCTGATAGCGTGGAGGAGGGTTTATCTCAAGGAATTCCCGTACCTTGTTGTTTAATATGGACGTCTGAACCCTTCTTGTATACTGGCTGTACGCCGTTTCAATCGTATCAAATATCTTGATGACCCTCTGGCCGGTGAGGGCCGAGACAAAGAGTATTGGCGCGAAATTGAGAAATTTCAGTTTTTCTTTAATATCTCTCACATAGTTTCCCACGGTGCTGTTATCTTTTTCAAGGAGATCCCACTTATTGACAACGATGATGCAGACAACGCCCCGTTCAAGGGCAAGGCCTGCGATCTTTGTATCCTGGTCTGTTATTCCCTCTTCTGCGTCTATCAGTATTAATGCGATGTCGCTTCTGCTTATGGTTTTGAGTGCCTGAATGACACTGTATTTCTCAAGGGTGATGCTTATTTTGCTTTTTCGCCGTATGCCCGCAGTGTCGATCAGAAGGTATTTCCGGTCATTCAATTCAAAAGGGGTGTCTATGGCGTCTCTCGTCGTTCCGGGCAGAGGGTTGACGATAGTCCTCTCATACCCCAGTATGTTGTTGATGATGGAGGATTTTCCGACATTCGGTTTTCCTATAACGGCGATTCTTATCCGCTGTTCATCTTCACGGACCGCATCCGGGACGGGGAGGTATTCGGCAACGTCATCCATCAGTTCACCGACGCCCACCCCATGCTCGGCGGATATGGTGTAGAGTTTTTCAATCCCAAGCCGGTAGAATTCGTAAGCGAGTCCCTCGTGTTTGGGCCCGTCTATTTTGTTGATTACAAAGAAAGTCGGTTTTTCAACCTTTCGTAAGAGATTTGCGATTTCTATATCCGACGGCGTCAGACCTTCCCTTCCGTCCATAAGAAAGATGATGGTGTCTGCCTCCTCTATGGCAAGGTTGGTCTGTTCACGCATCTGAATCAGGATTTTTTCCCTGGAGACGGGCTCGAATCCACCCGTGTCTATCAGTATGAAATCCCTGCCGTTCCAGGTACAATCCTCGTAATTTCTATCCCTTGTGGCGCCCGGCTCATCGATTACGATAGCCTTCTTCCTTTTGGACAGACGGTTAAAGAAGGTCGATTTTCCAACATTGGGCCTTCCTATTATTGCAACTATAGGTTTCACTTGATAACCTCTTGTTAGTTCCGAGTTAGTTTCAAGTCTTTTAACTCAGAACTCCAAACCCGGAACTCCGAACTATTTAGTACCCAAATTCCTTGAGCATCTTTGAGTCTTTAGTCCAGCCTTTACTGACTTTGATGAAGAGTTCCAGATATATTCTGGTGGCGAAGAAATTTTCCATTTCCAGCCGTGCCTGTCTTCCAATCTCCTTCAGCATCGAGCCCTGTTTTCCGATAAGTATTCCTTTTTGTGATTTTTTTTCCACGTTGATAGTAGCATGGATTCTGGTCAGGTTTCTACCTTCATCTTCTTTAAAAGAATCGACAATGACGGCCGTGGAGTAGGGTATCTCCTGATGGGTTAAGACAGTTATCTTTTCCCTGATTATCTCGGCGGCGAGAAATCTTTCGGATACATCTGTTATCATATCATCGGGAAAGTATTTCGGCCCTTCGGGGAGTATATTCCATATCATATCGATGAGGATGTTGAGACCGTCACCATTCAGTGCCGAGATAGGTATAATCTCCCTGAATGGAAAAAGATTCCTCAGCTCATCTATCAGAGGCAGAAGCACTTTCTTTTCGGCTAGGTCTATCTTATTGATGGCAAGGATGACCGGGGCTTTTACACCTTGCAGTGATTTTAAAATAAAAATATCGTCATCATGGATTTTTCTGCCGGTTTCGACAAGCAGGAGCATGAGATCCATATCTCCGAAGGTATTAACGGCAGTATTCACCATATATTTACCGAGCGGTGTCGTAGCCTTGTGTATTCCCGGTGTGTCGACGAAGATGAACTGGCCGTTTTCGAGGTTTTTGATACCGGTTATCCTGTTTCTCGTGGTCTGCGGTTTATGGGTGGTAATGGCTATCTTCTCCCCCATTATCCCGTTCAGCAGGGTCGATTTCCCAACGTTGGGTCTTCCTATGATTCCTATGAAACCTGATTTAAACAATTCTTCTCTCCGTTACTTAAAAGATGGTTCTGAGTTCAGAGTTCCGGGTTGAGAACTCTGAACTTTGAACATTGAACTCGGAACTATTCGTTAATACAAGCATCCCTCTTTCCTGGTCGGGATCAGTTTTTACTGAAATTTTTGTCAGTTTGAATCGCCCTTTCAGTATCGATAAGTTCTGATTTCTGAGTCCGCGGAAATTTGAAACATCTCCCGGCGAGAGGGTAAACGTTATTTCCTTGTCTCTGATTTGGGTCCGCTCCAGGAGAGAAGATGCCATATCGAGAAAGATAGACCCCTCGACAAGTGATCTGAATGCGGGATGAAATGGCCCCGCTACAATACTGCCGTCCTCTTCCATCTCCCGCGTCGTCTGAAGACCGAGCCTTATGACGGGAATATCAGCTTCTTCAAATTGCATAAGGGCGTATTTGCAATATTTGATCGCGTCGCCTATGGTCATCGGACGGTAGTCTCCATTGCGGTAAGACTCTGCCAGCGCAGTATCACTGAAGACGATGGTCGGATGGATTCTCACCGTATCGGGATGGAGCGCTATGGTTTCATCAACGGTGTATTTGAATCTGCTTTCGGTGTCTCCGGGGAGTCCCACCATGAGATGCATGCCCGTCTCGAAACCCCTTTCTTTGAGAATCCTTATTCCGTTTCTCACATCTGCGGCTGAATGTCCCCTGTTGGAAAGATTCAAAACCTCATCAACCATTGATTGAGCGCCGATCTCCACAGTCCTGACATGAGAGTCTTCGAGCAGGCTCAAACTTTCATTGTCTATGTAATCGGGTCTTGTGGAAATCCTGACGGAGTTTACCAGCCCTTTTTCTATGAAGTGTTCTGCAAATCCTAAAAGTCTGGTTTGATAGTTTCTGTCGATGCCGGTAAAATTGCCGCCGTAAAACGCTATCTGGATGTTATCTGCCTTTCGTCGCTTGTTATTAAGATATCCATAAACTGTGTTCCTGAATACGCTTTCCGTTATTCTATCAGGGAAATCACCGGCAGTTATTTTTTCATTGCAGAAGACGCACCGATTCGGGCATCCGCGATAGATGACAAATATGGGAATTATCAATTGTGTCATTGTTTTTCCAGTTCTTCTATAGCCTTCTTTGCTGCCTTCTGCTCCGCGTCCTTTTTGTTTTTTCCGGTACCGGTTGTTTTCAATATGTTTGGAATAACCAGTTCTATCTCAAATATTTTATCGTGATCGGGGCCATATTGATGAATCAGGACGTATTCCGGTATTACCTTAAATTTATTCTGGCTGATCTCCTGGACGTAGGTTTTATAGTCCCTGTAAATGGTCTGATCAAACCCATTTTCGATTAATGCCCGGAACAGGTTGCTTATAAGCCTGTATGTCTTTTCGTATCCGGAATCGAGATATATTGCGGCCATCAGCGCCTCGAAGGTGTTAGAGAGGATGGAGCTTTTATTCCTGCCGCCGGAGGATTCTTCCCCTTTGCCGAGCAGGAGAAAATCGCCGAGTTGGAAATTTTTTGCCAGTTCAGAGAGTGCCTGTTCATTGACCAGAGATGCCCTCAGTTTTGAAAGTTGCCCCTCTGAATAATCCGGAAATTTTTTCATCAATATATCGCTGATACAGAGTTCAAGCACGGCGTCTCCCAGAAACTCGAACCTTTCATTATCCTTATACAGGAATTCCTGTTTCTCATTCACATACGATCGGTGCGTGAGGGCATTGTCTAAGAGACTGATATCGTTAAAAGTATAAGAAATACTTTTCTCGAAATCCTTGAGTTTTTCAGTTCTCTCTTTATCCATGTGTGATTTTCCTTCCGAGTAGTTTCCCTCCATCTCTCTTATCCGCTATGATGTCAACGATATTGTTGGCAAGAGATGCGGTGTTCTCTGCAATAAGAACAGGGATGTAATTTTCTGAAAACCCTTTCTGTAGCGCGGTATCCCTGTCTTTTTTGTCTTCAATTAAAACAGAGAGGCTTTTTCCTATAAATCTTTCAGCGAAGGCTGCCCGTTTCCTCTTTCCGAGCATTCTAAGCATCTTCGCGCGTTCCTTTTTAACACCCTCTGCAACGTCACCGGGGAGATCCGATGATCGGGTGCCGGGGCGTTTAGAGTATGGAAACACATGAAGGTATGCGGCTGGTATTTCCTCGATAAATGCAACAGTATTTGCAAACTCCTTCTCTCCTTCTCCGGGAAACCCGACCATGACATCTATACCTAGGGCGATGTCCGGCATTGCGTTCAGGAGCTTTTCTATGAGGCCTCTGAATAGTTTAGTGTTGTAATCCCTTTTCATGAGTGACAATATTTTATTATCTCCGCTCTGGAGCGGTATGTGAAGGTGCGGGCAGATTATTTTTGAATCCCTAATATGGGAAATAATTTCATCTGTTACCTCGGTCGGTTCTATGGAACTCAGGCGCAGCCTTTCCACCGCTTTATTCTCCTCTATTTTTTTCAGAAGGGTGAGTAGACTCGCGGGGGGAGAGAGATCCTCGCCGTAGACGCCTAAATGGATCCCCGACAGGACAATTTCCCTGTGTCCCGCTTTTCCAAGTATCCCGATCCGATCGAGGACATCTTTTTCGGGAAGGCTTCTGCTTCGTCCCCTCGAATAGGGGATGATACAGTAACTGCAGAAGGAATTGCATCCGTCCTGTATCCTGAGGAATGCCCTTGTGTGTTCCGGAAATCTCGTAACAGCGAACCCTGAAATATTTCTAACGTGACCGATTGCACCGACAAGGATCTGCTGTTCTCCTTTCACCATATTTCGGATAATATCGGGTATGTTTTCTTTTTCTGCGTTTCCCACCACAGCGGCTACCCCCGGAAGTCCGGATAAATCACCGGGGGCCCTCTGGGCATAGCATCCCGTTACTATTATAGAGGCTTCCGGGTTCTTCCTGTAGGCTTTCCTTATCAGCTGCCTCGACTGGTAGTCCGTTCTGGCGGTAACGGTGCAGGTATTTATGATATATATGTCCGCTGAGCTGCTGAAGGGCACATTGATAAAACCCCTTCCGGCAAGCTTTTCGATGATACCGGCGGATTCATACTGGTTGACCTTGCATCCGAGCGTAGTTATGGCTA
>CAYVXX010000038.1:11251-21721 GCA_964454305.1 uncultured Syntrophales bacterium
ATGATACCGGCGGATTCATACTGGTTGACCTTGCATCCGAGCGTAGTTATGGCTATTTTATGACCATTTCCCATCGTTTTAAATAACTGCCTCTTTTAATGCTATAATATAAGGCTTCTACCATTATGGTACTTAAAAGTGACTAAAGTGCCTAAAGTAAACTAAAGTGCCTAAAGTGAAAAAATGCGCTTTCAGCGCAACCTGTTTTAAATTTGACCGCGCCGAAGGCGTGTACATTAACTTTAGCTCACTTTAGGCACTTTAAATCTTGACACTTTCCCATCTTCAATCCATCCGCCACCGAGAAGCTGTTCTCCACGGTAAAAGACCGCCGCCTGGCCCGGTGCTACCGCCTTTTCCGGGTTTATAAATTTTACAGAGGCCCTTTTGTCCGAACGGTTTGTGGTTATTTGTGCAATGGTGCCTTTGTGGCGGTATCTTATCTGAACAGTCGCCTCTATTTCTTCCCGTTCTGGATAATCAGGGGAAACCCAGCAGACATCCTTAACTGTAAGCTCCCGGGAGTCAATATCATCGCCCCTGCCGACGACGACCTCATTTTTCCCCTTGTTCATTTCAAGGACATAATAGGGGTGCGTTGAAGAGATGTTGAGACCTCTTCTCTGGCCGATGGTGAAAGAATGTATTCCTGAGTGCCTGCCGAGGATGTTTCCTTCTCTGTCGATTATATTCCCGGGCGAAGGATGTACTGCTTTAGCATTTTCCCTGATAAAATTCCTGTAATTGTTGTCGGGGATAAAACATATCTCCTGACTTTCTTTTGTTGCCAGGGATTCAAGCCCGATTTGTGAGGCAATCATTTTTATCTCTTCTTTTGTCTTGTCTCCATTCGGGAAGAGGATTTTAGCGAGTTCCTCCTGACCGAAAAAGAAGAGGAAATAAGATTGGTCTTTGTTCCTGTCGACTCCTTTAAGGAGACTGAACTTGTTTTCACCAACGTCGTGTTCGATACGTGCGTAGTGGCCGGTGGCGATATAATCGAAATCCCACTCTGCTGCCTTTTTTAAAAGATATTTGAATTTTATTTTCCTGTTGCATTTAATACAAGGATTGGGTGTCCTTCCGGCCATATATTCGGAAATAAAATAATCTACCACTTCCCTTTTAAATTCAACTGTAAGGTCGATTTTGTGGAGGGGTATTTGTAATTTTGCGGCCGCCAATTGTGCATCTCTTTCACCCCTGTTCGGGAATCCGTTCATTATGTGGAGACCCTCCACATAGTATCCCTTTTCCCTGAGGATAGATGCCGCAGCCGAGCTGTCTACACCACCGCTTATACCGACCAGTACCTTTTTCCCGTTCATTGGATATACATATCGCTCCGATGAATATTTAATGTAAGACCCTAAGGCCAAGACTTATTCTTGTCAAGTGTAAAAGATTGGATAGATTTTAATGAACATTTATGCTAATCCTCAGACAAATTACCAAGGAGGGTCTGTCGTGGAAGAATTCATCAATTATTTGTCGGCCAATCCAATTGCCCTTGTTATACTCGCAGTTCTTGTACTTCTCATTATCTTATTCATTTTTAAGAAATTGTTAAAAATGGTATTGATAACCGCTATCATCCTGGTGGCTCTCTGCGGGTATTACTATTACAAGGCCCCTGAAGAATTTCCTGAAAATGTCAAGAAAACAATTAGTGAAGTTAAGGACAAGACCGGTAAGGTAGTTGAGAAGGGCAAAAAAATTGTGAAAGACTTGGACAAGGCAGTGGAGCAGGTTAAAAAATCCACTTCTAATTAGTCGACGGAATGAAGCAAGCTCTGTACGTCTAAAAAAGATTCACCTCCATTGCCCTTACCGGGCAGGCTGAAACGCATAATTCGCATCCGTTGCATTTTTCCGGGTCGAAAAGCACCTCCATCGATTGTTTGTCTAAGTATAGTGCATCTGTTGGACAGAATGCCGTGCAGGCACCGCAATGGACGCACTTATCTGTGTTTTGAGTTACACTTTTCGAGAGTGGTTCGACCTTTAACCCCGTCTCTTTAAGAAATCGGATGCCTTTGTCAAAGTTTTCCTTCGTGCCGCTCAATTCCAGCACAATTATCCCTTCTCTTCTAGGGAAAATCCTTGCCTTCAGTATATTGAATGCCAAGTCATGTTTTTTTGCTAATTGATATATGATCGGTTGATCTATAATATCTGCAGAATAACGTATAACCACCTTTTTTGAATACATGTTGTCTCTTTAATCTCCGGCATTTTTTTTAGATGCTAAGTTAGCGGGCAAATCTTGTCAAGGAATAAAATTTCTACTTTAACATTTCATCCCAGTCGAAGGACTTAAATGTTGCTCTGAGGGGATGATCATCGTCGACAATATTGTACGTTATTCTTGTGAAGACCGAACAGGCGATCGTTCGGATGGATTCCACCGGCACCACATTATCATTCCTGCCGTGATAAACAGTAACCGGAACATCGACTTTCTTATCCAGATATGACTTGAATTCTTCCTGGTTGAGAGCCGGTGCCAGCAGAATAAGTTTCTTTACCTTATTTTTGTTGTTACAGGTGTAAATGGCGGCCATAAGCCCCCCGAAACTGGATCCTAC
Organism: uncultured Syntrophales bacterium; assembly: GCA_964454305.1. Lineage (GTDB taxonomy): Bacteria > Desulfobacterota > Syntrophia > Syntrophales > JADFWA01 > JAUSPI01. The sequence goes on from CAYVXX010000038.1 coordinate 13,840, forward strand.
CAGTATCGAGTCAGTTTTATCCGAGAGGATTTTGTTCAGTTTGACCATTCTTTCTTCAAGTGATCCCCTGAAATCTTCGATAATCATATCGGGGTATCGTTTCCTGAAAAAGACACCTTTGGTTCCCCCGCTGCTGCTTTCGAGGCCATGAATGAAAATTCTGGTAATGCCGGTGCTCATCGCTCATCATTTCCTTTCCGGTGAAATTAGCGTTCAGTTGTTAACAGTCAGTCTTCAGCAATATCGTTATCCTCAGAGGTTCACTCACTTTCAAACCCTCGCCCTTGATAGGGGGGCGGGGTTAAGGTGAGCTGACCATCCCACTGTTTATATTACGACAATCGGAAGAAAAGCAAAAGGTTTCTTCTTGCCTGTTTTTGCGTTGCTTTGAATGTGCCGGTGTGTTAAAAATGCCCTGAACTCATGTGGAGGAAAATTTTATGTCTGTTATTGTTCCCTTCAGGGCTGTTAGACCACGGAAGGAATTTGTTAAAGAGGTGGCTTCGTATCCTTATGATATTGTCAGTTCGGACGAAGCAAGAAAAATAGCTGAAGGAAATCCAAGAAGCTTTTTACATGTAATAAAATCGGAAATAGATTTGCCGCCGGAGGTGGATATCCATGACAATATAGTCTACAAAACGGCAAGAAAAAATTTTGATACACTGCTCAACGAGGGCATTTTATTCCAGGAGAGTGTGCCCTGTTTTTACATCTATCGCCAGAGAGAAGTTAAACATGAACAGTATGGAATAGTTGCCGGAGTGAGTGTTGAGGAGTATGAATCCGGCCGGATAAAAAAACATGAATTAACACGGGTGGATAAGGAAATTGACCGAACAGAACATATAGCCGCGGTAAATGCACATACGGGACCGGTACTGACGATTTACAGGGGCAGAGATTCAATTGATCGGATTGTTGAAAAGATTACAAATGCCCGGCCCGAGTATGATTTTACTGCCGATGACGGTATTTCTCATACGGCCTGGATTGTCGACAATGAAGAGGATATCAAGAATATAAAGGAAGAATTTTTAGAGATAGATTCACTGTATATAGCGGATGGTCATCACCGGGCGGCGTCTGCCGCGACGGTTGCGGGGAAGCGCAGGATCGAGAATCAGAATCATAGAGGGGATGAGGAATACAATTACATTATGGCCGTTCTCTTTCCCCATGATCAAATCAAGATAATGGATTACAACAGGATCGTCAAAGATTTGAATGGCTTGAATGAAGAAGAATTTATCGAGAAAGTCGCTGAAAAATTTTCGATATCCAGGAATTTTGAAGATAAATCACCCGGGGAATTGCATGAATTTGGGATGTATCTCGGCGGCACCTGGTTCAGGCTGAAAGCTAAGGACGGCAATTATGATAATGATGTCGAGGGCATTCTCGATGTTTCTATACTTCAGAATAATATATTGAACCCTCTGCTCGGTATCATTGATCCGAGGAGTGATGAAAGGATTGACTTTATCGGCGGCCCGGCAGGGATGGGGAGACTGGAGGAGCTTGTCGATTCTGGTGAGTTCGCCGTGGCGTTTTCTCTGTATCCGACGACGCTGATTCAAATGATGAATATTGCCGATGCGGGAAGGATAATGCCCCCGAAATCTACCTGGTTTGGACCCAAACCGAGGAGCGGCATATTTGTTCATATATTGGAATAAAGAGAGCGTTCAGCGATCAGCCGTCAGCTTTCAGCGACAACAAGCAATTAGATATTCCCTCAAATTTAACGAAATGCGCCATAAACTGAATGAGACTGGACAAAAGATTAACCTGAGAATAGAAGGGGAAACGATTGATGATCTTCTCTGGGGCCAACTCAAAATTCTGCAGAAAAAAAGGGGATACCGATTTTCTATTGATTCTCTCCTCCTGACCCATTTTGTTCAGCTGAAGGGAGATGATAGTGTCATTGATCTGGGGACAGGAAGTGGAGTTATACTGCTGGTTCTTTCTCACCGTTTTCACTGTGGGAAGATGGTCGGAGTGGAAATCCAGGACGAGCTTGCTGATATGGCAAGACGGAGCGTGAAAATGAACAATCTCGAAAGCAGGATTGAGATTGTTTCAGGTGATATCGGCGAGGTTGAATCTCTTTTCGTTCCGCAATCATTCAGTGCGGTGGTCTTCAATCCTCCTTACAGAAGGTTAAATTCGGGAAGGATAAATCCCGATCCGGAGAAGGCCGTGGCAAGGCATGAGATAAAAGGCACAATCCGCGATTTTCTCTTATCGGCTAAGTATTTAGTGAAGGAAGCAGGCAGCGTATACCTTATCTATCCCGCAGTCAGGATGGTGGAACTGCTTTTCCGGATGAGAACATGCGGTATTGAGCCGAAGAGACTCCGGATGGTATACTCGAGCTGTTTTTCAGAGGGTGAATTCTTGCTGGTGGAGGGTAAGAAAGGTGGAGGAGAGGAGCTGAAGGTCTTACCGCCACTTTTTATTTATCAGGAAAATGACGGGTATACAGAAGAGATGGAGACTATTTTTAAGGAGATTTCTGCTTCTCCCTCATTCTCCTCCTGATTATTTCTTTGGTCATTACCCTTTTCAGTATATTGGACAGCTCTTTATCCGATACGGAGGCCGCACTCTCTCTGATCATTTTACTGTCCCGTTCGCTCAATGAGTGTTGTTCAGGAAATATGAAATTTTCTTCGTTTTTCGGTATTACCCCGAGAGAGAAGTAGATATCTTTTATCGTTTCCTTGCCGAGGATTTTGTTGGTTTTATCGATTATGTCGAGTTTCATGAACTGGAGCTGATGCATCCAGATGGAGTTTGAAACCTTTACAAAGAGCGTGTTTTTTCTCAATCTATCAGGGTGTGTCTGGGCTGATATCTGTGGCCCAACCGCCTTATTCCAGGCATTCGATATGTTCTGATCCGTAAAATTTTTTGAGATGTTCAAATTTTTTAATATCTTTTGCAGAACATCCCCGAGTTTCTGGAGATTTTTTTGGCGTTTTCGTTTTCGATACATAGCCTTTTTTTTCATAAATATTTCATTTAGTCAAGTCAGCAATGGATAAAAGGCGAAAGGTTAAAAGCGAAAGGTTAAAGGTCAAAGGCAAGCGGATAGGGGCTAAGATGTTGTTTTTTCTACCTTTAGCCTTTAACCTCTTTTTTATCAGGAGGCTGGTATGAATTTGTATGATATGATCAAAAGTGTGAAAGAACATCCCGACTATCATAAGGCAGGGATGATACTCTGCCACAACGGTGTGGTGAGGGAAACATCGAGAGACGGAAAACGGGTTTCCAGTCTCGTGGTTAATGCAGATAGAGAAAAATTGGCAGAGATAGTCGCTCAGATGAAGATGCGTCCAGGAATAATAGAGGTATTAGCTGATGTAAACGAGGGGAAGCTCCTTCCCGGGGATGATGTTATGTTTGTCGTGGTGGCGGGTGATTTCAGGGAAAACGTGTTTTCTGCTCTAATGGATGCAGTCAACATGATCAAGACGGATGTCACCCGGAAGGAGGAGATGTGACGTTTCCCGTTTAACTCCCCGTAATAACCGGGAATATATCTATCCAGCCTTTGTATCGTTTAAAGCAAAATTGTCCTTGTACCGCTTCCAGAATTCCGCTTCGGTGAATCGGTGCTCCTGTGTACCGCAACACTCCACTGCGTAGCTGGCACACGTTGCCCCGATTTTTGAGGCGTCCACCAGACCTTTCCCCATGACCAGCCCCTTGATGAGGCCGGCTCGATAGGCGTCCCCGGCCCCTGTGGGGTCAGACACCCTGACCGGAGCTGCTACAGGGATAGCTGTTTCTTGATTTTGTGTGGTGAGCCGGGAACCGTTTTCGCCAAGTGTGGTAATAATGGCTTTGGTCCGTTCCAGTAAACCATCTTTGTCCAGCCCGGTGGCCTTTATAATCATTTCCAGTTCGTAGTCATTGGAGATTAGAATATCCGAGCCCGTGATCATCTCGACAAGCTGGTTTCCCGTGAAAGCCGGTATGGACTGACCGGGGTCAAAGATGTAGGAAACTTGAAGCTCCCTGTAAGTCCGGCTGTAGACAAGCATGTCTTCGAGGCTGCCGGGCGCCACGATGGCGATGGCCCTATGGGGCTCGATCCCGTCAAATTGGAAACGGGAGGGGTGCTTCATGGCCCCCGGATTGAATCCGGTGATCTGGTTATCGGCCATGTCAGTGGTGATATATGCCCCTGCCGTCAATTCTTCGTCAATGCGCTTGATCCCGTCCAGGGGAAGCCCCTGTTTGTTAAGCCATTCTTCGTATCGGTCAAAGTCCTTGCCGGCCGTAGCCAAAATCAATGGTAGTTTTCCCAAGAGTACCAGGTTATATGCAATGTTGCCGGCTGTACCGCCGAATCTTTCCCTGAGCCCGTTGACCATAAAGCAAACATTGAGAATGTGAAGTTTGTCCGGCATGATGTGATCAACAAACTTTCCGGGGAAATCCATTATTCGGTCATAGGCCAAGGATCCTGAAACAAAAATCTGCATCGCAATACTCCTTATAGTTAATAAAATATATTAACTTCACACTTCTGTGTCAACGAGAAATTATCCTCAATCTTTCAGAGGTTTTCTATACCAGCTTCTTCAGTTCTTCTGAAAAGGTATTATATGCCTTGCTTCCGAAGAGAACGAAACGAACTGTTTCTATATCGGTGTGTTCTTTGAGGTAATCGATAGCCGTTTTAATGGCGATAGTGGCCGCTTCGCTTAGGGGATAACCGTAGACACCTGTGCTGATAGCGGGGAAGGAGATACTTTTCAGCCCCTTTGCTGAGGCGAGTTTGAGACTTTCCCGGTATGCACTCTTCAGCAGTTCCGCCTCACCTCCGGTTCCATCTATATATACGGGGCCTACTGTGTGGATCACGTATTTTGCCTTGAGATTTCCTCCGGTGGTAATAACAGCCTGGCCTATCGGGCAGCGTCCTATTCTCCGGCATTCTTCCATAATGGATGGGCCGCCGGCCCTGTGAATTGCGCCGTCCACACCTGAACCCCCGGCGAGCTTCGTGTTGGCAGCGTTTACTATGGCCTCTGTTTCTTCATTCGTTATATCGCCCTCAATAAGGGATAAAAGAGAGCGGTTTATCGTGACCTCTGGCTTCATTGTTCTCTCCCCGTCGACCGGCATCCTCGATGATTTTCAACCCTGACCCCAGGGAGAATAACGAAACACAGCTCAGTTGTAAAGTGAAAATGCAAAAAGCGCGTATTCCTTGCCGAGAGCTTCAAACAGTATACTGGAGCTTTTCTATTGAAAATAGAGCTGTTAAATGGTAGATAACGCAGGTAATTTCCCACCCTTCTTTATTGAAAGTAGTGGGTGAGGGGATTTTTGAGTGAATGCCGTATGATCTGCTGTAGAAGTGTTTGATATGTTGAAGAATGGATTCGAAAAAACTCAAGAAGAAATACTCCAGGAGAGAGCGGAAGCCCTTGGACATGCCGGCGAACGTCTATTTGCCGTTCTCAAAGAGCTCGAGGAGATAGAAAAAATAATTGATTCAAAGGCGGCGTTTATTCGGTCCGGGGATGATGGTAGAGAAACGGCGGTAAGAGAAATCAACGGGGAGATAGACAGGTATAACAGGACAAGGGAATATGCCAAACTCAGATATTACTACCTCATTGTAATCAGAGAGGCTGTTGGATTTCGCAGACATAAACAGGTTGAGGAGATATACGGGATTCCTCCGCAAAAGAGATATATGCCGAATCAGGAGCTGTAATGGACAAGTATAGAAAACAGAGGATGAGAATGATCGATTCTCATATACGGTCAAGGGGGGTCGGGGATGAACGGGTACTGAAAGTTATGGAAATGATCCCACGGCATCTTTTTGTCGATGAAGGGTTGATAAATCAGGCATATAATGACAATCCTCTCCCGATTGGGGAAAGACAGACAATATCCCAGCCATATATAGTTGCCCTTATGACCGCGGCGCTGGAATTGAAAGGCGATGAAAAGGTCCTCGAAATTGGAACGGGATGCGGATATCAGAGTGCGGTACTCTCGAAGCTTGCCGACAGGGTGTTTTCTATTGAAAGGATAGCTTCTCTTGCCGGTAAGGCGAGGGCGTTACTCGATTCACTCGGTTGTTTCAATGTGTTGATCAGGGTCGGAGATGGAACGTACGGATGGAAGGAAGAGTCTCCCTTTGATGCGATCATCATTACGGCAGGTGCCCCTGATGTTCCAAGACCATTTTTAGACCAACTGGCCGTCGGAGGAAGACTTGTTGTACCGGTTGGAAGTCAACATTCGCAGACGCTTTTAAAACTTACGCGCCTGTCGGAAAACATTGAAGATATAAAAAAAGAAGATCTCGGCGGATGCCGTTTCGTTAATCTTATTGGGGAGCATGGGTGGGGAAATTAAGAAGGTTATACGATTGGGTTGAACACTTTGCAGAGACACCATACGGTTTATGGGCGCTTTTTCTGCTTGCCTTTGCAGAATCAAGTTTCTTTCCGGTGCCCCCTGATGTTCTCCTCATTGCCCTCGCGGTATCGATTCCTGCAAGGGCTTTCCGGTATGCCTTGGTATGCTCGGTGGGGTCTGTAATTGGCGGCATGTTCGGATATCTGATTGGATATCAATTCATGGAATTCATCGGGTCTGGCATCTTGAATTTCTATGGGTTGACTGATAAATATGAAAGTATGGCTGAACTTTATAACCGGTATAATGCATGGGCGGTTGGGATAGCCGGATTTACACCTATACCTTATAAGGTTTTTACCATTTCGGCAGGGGCATTCAAGATAAACTTTTGGGTGTTTCTGCTGGCCTCTGTGGTGAGCAGGTCGGCGAGATTTTTTCTTGTTGCGGGGTTGATATACATGTTCGGGGAACAGATAAGAACGTTTATAGAACGGTATTTTAATATCCTTGCAGTGCTGTTTGTCGTTCTCCTTGTGGCCGGATTTATATTGATTGGTTTTTATCCATAAAAATATAGCTTCAAAGGTTGAAGGTTCGACCATTTGAAGCAGATATTGTTTAGCGGGGTAAATCGTTTTGCGTCAAAAAATAGGTTTGATTTTACTTATATTTCTGTTCATCCCCGCATGTGCGGCGCATTTTGGCGAATCGGTACGGGTCAAGGGGGTATACCATCGAGTGAAAAGTGGCGAAACCCTCTGGGGGATCGCGGGAACATATAATGTTGATATTCAGGATCTGGCTGAGATAAATAATATAACCGATTCCGGCCTTATAAAGGCCGATAGTGTAATCTTTATTCCCGGTGCTGATCAGGCCGCAGATGTAGCTTGCCCGGAGGAGAAGTCGGAGACCCCGGTCAAGCAAAGTCTGAGTTTCTCCAAGAAACGGGTTCCAGGTCAGGAGGATGTGAAACGTGAGGCGGTTTCAAGTAGCAAACGAAAAAAAGGACAGCATGCAACACTTAGATTTGACAAAAAGCGTTTTATATGGCCGGTAAAAGGCAAGGTAGTCTTAAAGTTTGGTATCCAGCCAAGCGGCATGAAATATAACGGGATCGACATATCGGCGAGGGAGGGGACTCCTGTTGTGGCTGCGGCAGGTGGGACGGTGAGTTACTCTGCCCCGCTGAGATATTTTGGTGATACAATTATAATAAAGCATAAAGATGAATATGCGACGGTGTATGCTTATCTGAAAGGTAGAAAAGTGGAAGCCGGTGATAGTGTTAAAAAGGGAGATCAGATTGCCCTTTTAGGAAAACCGGAGAACAGTAGCGGGCATTCTGTTCACTTTGAAATCCGGTGCATGAATAAGGCCAGAAATCCCCTCTTTTTCCTTCCGTAATAAATGGTTTCCTTGGAGGAGTGAAAGTGAAGTTTGCGTTTGAACAGGGACCTATAAGACCGCCGAGTGA
>CAYVXX010000039.1:0-21699 GCA_964454305.1 uncultured Syntrophales bacterium
AAAAGACGTTTAATATGATTTATGAAGAGACCAGGAAACTTTACTCGCAAAAAGTAATCGACGACGGAGTTAATCTGGGAAACTACGGTATAATGAATAACCCCGACGGTTATGCAAAAATAACCGGTACGTGAGGGGATACTGTTGAAATGTTCCTTCGTGGAAGAAACGGAAAAATAGAAGTTGCCAAATTTACAACTGATGGTTGTATGTTCACCATTGCAGCATGCAACGTAGCAACCGCAATGGCAGAAGCAAAAACGATTCGTGACTGTTTCAAAATTAATCAAAGTTCAATTCTTGATTATTTAGAATGTGTGCCGGAAGATCACAAACACTGTTCCCTTCTGGCAGCATTCACTTTCCAGAAGGCTCTAAAAGATTTTATTAATAATGGAAAACGATGAAATCAGGAGGTTATATATTTAACAAGACTAGATATGATTTTTGTGGTGAACTGAACAGCGAGCGCATAAAAAATAAATTTTTTCCTTACCCCGATAAACGAGATAAGTGCGTTAACGAAATTATTTTCTGGCAGAAAATAATTTCTAACTTACTAAACAGTCGGAGATTCCCCGTAGCTTGCTGCGGGGAGCTTCAATATCTTGCTCAATTTATGAAACGGACTGTAGATTGTTGTAAATACAGTGTTTCCTCAATACATTGTTTCGATGTTTTTTCCTTTCCGGTTTGGAGAACAAATGAGTATTTATAGTTCTTGAAATTGCTTGTCCGAGTGGGCCAGAAAAACAGAAAGCCCAATCTTATGAGGTTGGGCTTTCTGTTTTTGGGAAGCTGCTATTCACTTCCCGAAGGCTTGCTATCTTTCATAGGCCATTCCCCCTTGGCCAGTTTTCCTATTGTTTCCTTACACTCATCGGGAACTTCACTGCCCCTGCCTGTTCGTTCAACAAGTTCGGCTATAGCCTTAGGATCATTGCTCTTTACCGCTCGTTCAAATTGTTTATCATCCCGTATTTCTTCGTAAACCTGTCTATCCGTTTTACTACCTATGGAAAAAGGAGAAAAAATTCGCTCAAGACTCTTATTCCCACAGTTTGGACAGGAATGGGAGATAGTAGAAAAACCCTGTTGATATATGTCAATTTTTTGCTGGCATTTACTGCACCAGAATTCATAAATCGGCATCTTTATCCCCCTTTGGTTTTAGAACCAATTTTTGCCCATCCATCGGATCTAATCCTCGTCCATACTTTATAAAACAATCTTCACAGACATAGCACCAGAGATCGGCCTGGGTCTTGGAATTAAACCGGGCTTCCTTACCGCAGAAAAGGCAATTTGGAAACTCATCAACTTCAAATTCCTCAATATAACCTTTAAAAAGATCTTTCATTATATTAAATCTCCTGATTTGTTTGATAGTTCGATAAAGATTCTTTTTGACTGGAAAAAGTATACGGAGATTATCCTTCAATGTCAACAATGTTATGTAAAATTGTCGATAGAATTTAGATAAAGGACTTTACACTACCCGATAAACTTGATAATTTGCACCATATCAATACTGATGGTCTCGTAAAAAGTTTTTTTGTCACCCTGAATTTATTTCAGGGTCTCTAACTTGCTGAAATAATTAGATGCTGAAACAAGTTCAGCATGACAAATGGTGCAGTTTATGACTTTTTACGAGTCCATCAATACTAATTCATATGAGAGGATAACAAAGACATGGAGATAGGTTTATTATCCAAGCTTATTGCGGGGTCTGGGAGGATTGTAGTATTCACCGGCGCCGGGGTGAGCTTGGAATCGGGTATAGACCTCCGTACGATGTGGAGCGAAAGCGATCTTTACGATCTCAGCGGCCAAAACTTCCCCGGTGATCCCGAGTCTCGTAAGAAGCAATGGAAATTATTGAGCGAAAAAGAACACATAATCGAAGCTGCGCCGAACCAGACTCATTATACCCTTGCGGAAATGGAGAAGTTGGGCAAGCTGGATTGCGTCATCACGGAAAATATAGATAACCTCCTCCAGAGAGCTGGTGTTTCTGAAAGTAAGATAATCGAGCTTTATGGCAACCTGAACCGGGCAAAATGCCTGAGTTGCGGAAAAAGAGTTCCTATGAAAGAAATATTGCAAAAGGTAAAAAAGGGAATCGATGTACCCGATTGCCCCGATTGTTCCGGCCTGCTGAAACCGGATGCCATTTTCTTCTCCGATGAATTACCCGAAGAAACAGTAAGAACGGCTATAGACCAATCGCAAAACTGCGACCTTTTCATCAGCCTGGGTTCTTCTCTGGCTACTTATCCCCCGGCTTACTTAATAGGGTATGCCAAAACCGGTGGGGCAACGCTGGCTATTGTCGGCATAACACCCACCCTGTTTGATAAAGATGCGGTTGTTGTTATTCAGGAGAATGTTGGTGAAACAATGGCCGGGGTCATGGAAAAGCTTAGAGAAAGAGTGCCATCTTAAATATTTTGCTCCCCAAAAAATAGTGGCACGCCGTTTGGCGTGCCACTAAAAATTACAGTCAAATTAAAGTACTTACTACGCTACTGTCTTACCCAGAAAGTATCTTTCCGGATCAACCTCAGTAACCATAAGTTGTAGCTCATCCTGTGAGGGTAACGGCGTGGGTTTTACGTCAGGAGAAATAAGCAGTTCCAGCTCGCACCTCGCCTGAATGGCTTCTACCGATAAGTCTGGATGATATTCCAGAAGCATCATTCTGTTTGTATTACCGACATCGTATCCAAACGTTGCCACATCGGTTACCACTCTGTATGGTCCCCTGCCATGAACGCCCGCTGTCCACCTGTAATCGGGTGAACCATCACCGAAGCCGAGGCTGGTAATGAAATAGACCTTGTCCCTGAACCTTCGTTTTTCCAGCGCCATTATGGCAATTATCCTGTCGCTGTTTGACGCCATAGCCGCGGCGCCACCGCTCCCGGGAAATCTGACTTTAGGCTTTTCATACTCACCGAAGCAGGTTGAGTTTATGTTGCCGTATTTATCTATCTCGGCGCCGCCGATAAAGGCGAAGTCGGAATACCCCCTTTGCTGGCTTTCAAAGGCAAAACATAAACCTTTTATAATACAAGCTCGAGTGGATGCCCTGGTATCTCCCACGGACAGTGGCAGGCCCATCCACATCTGTACACCCAATGATCCTGCTTCAAATATTATATTCATATCCGGCGCCCAGGTACGCTGAGCAAAAAGGCACGCCAGCATAGGCAGTCCCGTTCCCGCAAAGGTAATAGTTTTATCCTCCAACGCTCTTGCACCGGCGTAGCAAATTTGCTCAAAAGGACCCATCTTTACTTTTTCAGCCATGTTTCAACACCTCCTTATAAGTGTTCTTAGATTATCACTGCCTGACCCATGTCTAATCTTTTCAGTTCCGCAAGCTTCTTATACCCTCTTTTGGCCAGGAAATCGTCAAAGGTGTCGCAGCTATAGAAGTTCTCATCGTAATATTTCTTAAGAGGATCGATGTTCCCTTTCAATCTCAATTCTAGGCCGACAGCTCTCCACTCGCGGAAATGGTCCATGTCAAACCAGTAGTTGCCCCATACAGCGCCGGGATATCCTCCAAATGTCTGCTGGGTTACTGTGGAAACGGCTGGAAACGGAATCTCGGTAAGATTCGGGTATTTTCGAATTTCATCGGTAGAGATCAAATTCTCACAGGTCACGATGGCCGCTGTGGCTGCCCCGATAATCTCCGGACAGGTGTTCAAGAATCCGAAGATTCTGCAATTACCGTACATATCTGCCGCTGTAACGTGTCCTATGGCAACATCGGGATGGCAGGCTGGAAGCACATATACATTCCTTCCCGTGAAGGGGCACTTAAGCATAACGCCCCTGTTGACTACCTCCATGTCTGAGCCGCCATGGTCTCTCACCGGTATGAAAGGTATACCCATGGCTCCGCACTTGAATCGTGCCGACATACCGTAATTGGTATAGTCATCAACCTCAATCATTCCATTTTGAACCATGTGGGTCCAGATAGGACCTGATCCGATGACCTCAAAGGCCTGCCAGGCCAGTTCTACCCTCTTCACCTCTATCCTGCTGCTGTCCAGCATCTGTGCTCCTAAAAGCCATTCAACATCAAGAGATTGAGATTGATAGGATAGAGTCAGGTCCGTTGCCTGGATAGTTTTGTTGCAGAGGGCCTCCTTTACTATTTGCCAGCAAATGGCGAAGGGGTTTCTTGTGTTGACAAATCCACAAACTCCAAGGTTTATCCCCGGTCTGATGAACCTCTTTACCGCATCGCTTAGAGTTGTTGTCTTATCATAGAGAAACTTGTTCTCCTTTACCTTCAGAGCCCTGGCTTCGTCGGGAGTGGGTCCCCACCAGGTCATAGGTCTTTCCTTATACTGCACCTCAGAAATTTTGTAGATAGAAGAATGTAATCCCTCCTTAGGATCTGTTACTTCAGGACCTGGTGCACGATGTTTTGACGTATAGGGAACCTGTCCTTCGACCTCATGGATATAGGGCAATTTGTCCTCATCGGCCTTTTCCCCTAATGGCACACCCACTTCAGCATATCTCTTTTTTAAATCCATACTTTGACCTCCTTCCAACAAGAGTTTAACAAAAAATAAAACTATTTAACACGGAGTTCTTGTATTTAGAACCTGCCACCTCCTTCCATCATTTTTATTTTTTAAGGGCACATTTTGAAACTTCCCCCCTTATACATACATTTTAATAGGATAAGTTACCAAGTAATGCAATGTCTGATTATTGTAAGGTTTATATTAGGCAAAACCTTATACTATGACAAGGTCAACAGATATGATCTGAGGTTAGCTTTCTTCTTCTTCAGGCCGAGTTTATTCCTGATGTTATTTCTATGAAAGTCTATTGCCCCCTGCGATAAATGCAATAGTTGCGCGATTTCTTTGCTGGTTTTACCTTCTCTTATGAGATTGGCGATCTGAATTTCGCGAGGCGTGAGGTGTAAATATCCCGAGGTTAAATTCCGTAGGAAAGGAGAAATAATATCGTTCAGATGGGTTTCGATACTACTCATGCAGGTAATCTGGTTAACAGTTAACCGTGTTTTTTTCAACTTCTCCAAGGATTTTCCTTATAAACGGCGGGTTATTGTTGACACAAAAAAACGTCAGATGCAGAGTACCACCAGGGAGGATGCTATTCTCGACTTTCATTTCTAACTTAACTTATTGAATGGCTTGCCGGCACATCCATAGGGTTAGCTTAGTGAAGACATGAAGTCATAGGTATAGCACCCCCCCTGGTGGTACTCTGTATCTCATGGGAATCGCTTGTAAAAAATCTTCATGTTTGCGAAATTACTGTCCTCAATGTGCGATTTTATGTGAATTTCATACGAAGTTATTGTTGACTGTTACTTCTAAGTTATATCCAAGAACTACTGTGAAACCTTTCCATACGGGATGGTATTTTCCGAACAAGAGATTACTATACACTGCCGCGTGCGCTTTTTCCCTCCAGAAGATAGTTAGATTTCGAATGTGAATATGATCTCGTCGCTGTTATCTATTGTGAAATCTTTGAAAAATTGGGGCCTCAGCTATCCACAATGGTGAAGCTGGAGTTTTCCAAAATTTTCATTGTTCGGGTATTCTAAAGATAAGTTGGTGAGAAACGCAATGCCAATTGATTATAAGCTTTATGTCAGTCAATACCTTATACTATGACAAGGACAACAGATGTGATCTGAGGTTGGTCGTCTTCTTATTCAGGCCGAGTTTATTTCTGATGTTGTTTCTATGAAAGTTTATCGCCCCTTGCGATGAATTCAACAGTTCTGCAATCTCTTTGCTGGTTTTACCTTCTTTTATGAGGTTGGCGATCTGAATTTCCCGAGGAGTGAGGTGTAAATATTTTGAGGTTAAATTCCGTAAAAAAGGAGAAATGATATCGTTCAGATGGGTTTCGACAATACTTACGCAGGCAATCTGGTGAACAGTTAACCGTGTTTTTTTCAACTTTTCAACATATGGTTCTACGAATTCCTTAACATTTGACAAAACCTTTTCCTCAAGATCCGTTTTGTCTTCTTCTCTTTGTTTGAGTAACACTTTCAGGGCGATATTAACTTCCTGAAGATTTAGTGACTTAGCTTCCAGTTCCCACTTCCGTTTCTTCAAATCTTCTTCTGCGCGCTTACGCTCCGTAATGTCGCGGGCAATCCCCGCAGTACCTATTATTTCGCCTCCGTCATCATATATCGGCGTCCTAATCACTTCTATCCAGCTCTCCCGGCCATCTTTTCCTACTAAGGGTTCTTCGACCTGTTTCCGTGTACCACACTCTATGACTTTTTTATCATCCTCCTTGTACTTTTCAGCCAACTCGGCAGGCCATATATCAGAATCAATAAGACCGACGACATCTGCCGGCTTCAAACCACAAGCCTTACCGAAGGCCTCATTCACCGCGATATACCTGCTCTCCCTGTCTTTTAACCAGGCCATATCTGGAATATTATCGAGGATTGCTTTCTGCTGGAGTTGAGTTTTATGCACAGCCTCCTCCACAAGTTTGTGTTTACTGATATCCGTGGCAATTTTCAATCGCCCCGTGCGCCCGTCTATCCACTGAATTGCCATTGTCTGATCCTGAATCAGAAGCCATATCCCCAATGCCTCATGATACTGTTCCCAAATATAAAAGCCTGATTTTTTCCTTTCCGGCGTTAATAATTTCTCATCGACACAAAAATCACAGGGGCCTGGCTGATTTAGTATACTTTGCCAGCAAATTTTGCCTGTAACATCACCAAACAAATCCATCATATGTTTATTGATGTAAAGCACCTCATACGTGTCCATATCGATAATATACACGGAAGAATTCAGACTATCCAGAACCATCAATAACCGCGCATGGGCCTCCCTTAGCTGTTCTTCGGTGTATTTTCGTTCAATAACTTCACGTTCGAGCAGCGAGGTTGTTTTTGTCAGTTCTATCGTACGTTCCTTCAGCAATGTTTCAAACTGTGCATCATGTTCCCGTAATGCCTCTTCAACTCGCTTGTGCTCTGTGATGTCACGTGCCGCGGCAAGGACACCAATAACATTGTCAGACTTGTCTCTGTACACAGATGCGTTATAGAGAACAGGAGTAACACGGCCGTCCCTGTGACGTACTTCCAGGGGATAGTTATACAGTGCCCCTTCTCTCAATACCTTCCTGTACTCTGCTTTAACCTTCTCAGGTTCTGTAAAATAACTCGAAACATCTGTCCCAATCAATTCCCCCCGTGAATATCCTGTGATCTTCTCGGCTGCAGCATTCACATAGCTTATTTTTCCGGCCGGATCAATGGCAACGAGTGGATCCAGACACGCTTCAAGAAGGGTACGGTTGTAAATGTTTGCCAGTCGCAATGATTCCTCGGCCTGTCTCTGCCCGGTAACATCTGAGTACGTTACTACAATCATTCTATCCTTCAGGATTTCACCTACTCGTGAAGAACTCACCAGGCAAACAATATCCCTGCCATCCTTATGCCGGCAATGAAATTCTCTACTGTACGTTCGCTGTTTCTCAAGCGCCGGATATGTATATCCGGCAATTTCTTCATACTCTTCGTCGCTTCGGTACAACACACGTGTGCTTTTGCCAATCAATTCCTCAATCTTCCAGCCAAAGACCAACTTCACCGCATGGTTGGCAAAAATGATCCGGCGATCTTTTAAGCCAATAACTGCATGTGGAATCGAATCCAGAATCGATAGCGTAACCGCCTTGAGGTCATTCTGGCCTTGTTTGCCCATGTCCTCTCTTTTCCCCGATTCGTCAAGCAGTGGAAACATTTCGTCTATTTTATCTAAAAATTGTTCATCCGGCACATTTTTATAGTTCATAGCTTCCACTTTTTGAGAAACAGGGTTTCAATAATCAGCACATAATACCCTCACACAGGGTTAAAGACTTTATATATTTTATATCTCTGACATTACATATTTGCTCCCGCTTATCACGATTTACACAACAAATCTACTATTAAATAAAGATGAACCTGCAAAAATAACCGGTACCTGATGGAGTACTGTTGAAATATTTCTTTGTGTAAAAAATAGAAAATTCGTTTGGGTCTTGCCGATACTCTTTTATGAGAGCAAAAACCCTCGTTTTTACAATGCCCAAAACCTCCTTTTGGTTTTAGATTATGGCCTTTCAGTGTTCACTTTTACTTCGTAAATGACAAATTGAAAAATTTACTTGACATACAAGGAAATCCTTATATACTTTGCCAAGTTTAAATTTCCCAGAGGGGAAGAAAGTATTTATCTGCCGGCACATTCTTCAATTATAACAATAAGGAAGGCTCTGCCTGCTACAATCAGCAGAAATGTTAGGGTGGTACAAACGGAGTGCTATCCTGACAAATTCGTAGCCCCACAAGGCAAGGTTAGCTTTGCGCGTTTTTTGGATGCATCGGTAAGCCGTTCAAAAAGGCTTGACTAGCATACCCCCTTATAGCTTCCTGAAGGTGGAGGGTTGATAATAACCCTCAATTTACCTTATCTCGATACCGATGGTTGCTTTAAGAGACAACGAAAAGCTCACCCCGGAATGGAGGGATATGTCCATCTTTCCCCATAATTGCGATGAATGTGGCCAGCCTGAGGAGAACTTCAGGTTTTGTGAGAGCAGATGTATGCTGCAGAGTTGTCCTGAATGCACGTTCCTTCTTCAGCTCTATGGCACTGGTTGCGGAAATGTCCGCGTTTATTATCTGTGTCGTAAATGTTATGAGGAACGTATCGCACGGGGGTTTGTTGAGCCCTAGGAAGGAGGTGTGAACTACTTTCCAGAAATTTTTCGCGTCACTAACTTAATCTCTATTAAAGAAAAAGGAGGAATAATAAATGGACGGTATAGACAAACGGATGACGCTTAAGGATGCGGTAGCAACTCACATCCAAGATGGCGACACTGTTTACTATGGGGGCTTCCAGATCATGGTTCCCATAGCACTGACTCACGAAATCATCAGACAGAAGAAAAGGAACCTGACAACCATCGAATCCTCAACGGACGTAGGTGGGCTGGATCTTATGGTGGGTGCCGGCTGTGTTTCGCAAATGCACACTGCCTGGGTCATGAACTGGTATGTTAAGGCCCCCTATGCCCTTCGAAGGGCTTTCAATAGAGGTCTCCTCAAGAGGTATGACATCTCCAACTTCGGCGCCACCAGCGCCTTGATTGCAGGTTTCATGGGCATACCCTTCATCCCCATCCTGGGGAATATCGGTACGGATATGGTCAAAAACAACCCAACCGACCTCAGGATGGTTGAAGATCCTTTCACCGGCAAGAAGCAAACCGTTGTACGCGCCTGGCGGGCCGATGTGGCAATTATCCACGCACAGAAGGCCGACTGGCTCGGCAACGTGGTCTCATATGGGACACGCGGTGTCACCGACGAGTTTGGCGCCAACGGAGCAAAGCGGGGCGTCATAGTAACGGCCGAGGAAATTGTGGAGCCTGAAGTAGTCAGAAGCGATCCGGACCGCACAGTAGTTCCCTACTTCAAGACTCTGGCCGTTGTCCACTGCCCGTGGGGTGCTCATCCCTCGGCATGCCGCGGCTACTATGGCCTGGATATCCGCTTCTCTCAGTATCAGGGTAGATATGAGAGACACGGAGAACTTCTGCCTAAATTCCTCGATGAATGGGTTTACGGCTGTGAGGACCACGCCGCTTACATTAATAAATACGTAGAAAAATTCGGCCAGGAAAGTCTGGATAGGCTGAAACCTGTCCTCGGCTTTACGCCGAGCCCAAAACTGGGTATCGATTACGGTTACCATGATCCGAATTGCTGGAAGGGTGTGCCGATGTTTGAAGACGACCGACTGACGGCCTTCGAAGCAGAAGTCGCCGCTAAGAAAGGGGGGAAGTAAACATGAGTGATTTTAAACTGACAGAACTTATGACAGTCCGTTGTGCCAAGGAGATTGCAGACGGAGAAGTTGTCTTTGTGGGAGTGGGACTTCCGCTTGTTGTGGCCGCATATGCCTTTGCCACCCACGCACCCAACATGATTATGTTAACCGAGGGCGGCGCTATCCGGGCCACACCTCCTCAGGCCCTTGCGATCACCGTGGATGATCCCGCTGCTTTCCAAGGGGCCGATGCGACGTTCGGCATGCTGGCCACCATGGCCGCACTGCAGCGAGGCGAGGTCGACGTTGCCTTCATCGGCGGCGCCCAGATCGATAAGTTCGGCAACATAAACTCGACCGGTGTAGGGGACTGGGCCAAGAAGGAAAGCTTCACGTACTTTGCCGGAAGCGGAGGCGCGAACGACATGGCGACGTCGGGCAAAAGGGTCCTTGCCATTATGCCCCAGGATCGGAAGAAGTTCGTCAATAAAGTGGATTACGTTACCACTCCCGGCTACCTGGGTGGCCCAGGGGAACGCGAGAAGTGCGGCATGATCGGTGGGGGACCGGCAGTTGTGGTCAGCACCATGGGTGTCTATGCGTTCGACGAATGCACCAAGGAGATGTACTTGACCGAGTACTTCCCCGGCCAGTCAATTGAAAAGATCAAGGACGCCTGCGCATGGGATCTCAAGATTTCGCCTGATGTGATTGAGACACCTGCACCGACCGCGGAAGAGGTCAGATGCCTCAGAGAAGATATTGACCCGACCGGTTTTTACCTCGGGTAGTTCTATAGAAAACAGAACCATACGATAATAGAGGGGGCGGTGTTTTTTCGAACACCGCTCTCTTTGTGGGAAAACTCATCTTAACCTCCAATAGTTAACAGGTGATATCATAGAACAAAAGATCGTAGAGATGGGCTATGACAATGGCAGCCGGAATAAACTGGAGGAGAGATACCTGAAATACCGGAATTATTATGCGGTCATTGATATTTCCGGCTATGGCGGGTACGGAAAAGCCGTCTATAACCATCTTTTCCCTGAGTTTGATCAGTGGTTTGAAAGAAAATCCCTGGATGATATTCCTCCCAATATGACTTTGCTGGAAGAAAGATCATATCTTATTGATCATTCGGATTTCAGGAAGGAAAGGGGAGGAGTGATCAGTTATCACATAAAAGTATTATCCCTCAGCATGATCGGGCTTATTATGGATCAGAATAGAGATGTAATTTCGGGGCAACTACTGCAGGACATAATCTTTGATATTTCCAGGCATACAAAATCATACGACTTTTCCGACCGCTTGTGTTTTTCGATTACGGTCAGAATGTTTATAGATATGTTAAGGGAAAATTTTTCTCATTTCGGAAGCCAGGTGACCGATCTGTCTTTTCGTGATTTTGCCAATGGGGATACTTTAAACCCAAAACCACAACCGGTTATCAGCATCCTGTGATATACTGGAACAGGGAAGGGATGAAAGAGATGGGACTTCCTAAAAATGCTGTGCCAATTGCATCGATTGGCTTATTTACGACGAGCACCTTGAAATCACAAAGAATTGAGGGTGCTTAGAGAAGACTGTTTTATTCACCAAAACGATCTTTTAACAGAAATGTTTCCTTTACGGTAATATCTTTTCCAGTTTTATGAACAGTACAGCATTCATTATATAAATCATGTGAAAAAAATAGAATATAGTTGTTTTCAACTGCTTCATTTAAAAAAAATTCTTTCTCCTCCAATGATATAAGTGGTCTGACATCATAACTCATAATATAAGGTAAGGGGATATGTGCGGTTGATGGCAGTAGATCTCCCGTAAAGACAACGGTTTCGCTCCGATAGTTAATGAATGGAATTATTTGACCATACGTATGTCCGTTAAATAATTTTACGGAGAAGTCGGGGAAGAGGGTACTGTCTCTGTCGATGAGCTTCAAATGGCCACTATCCCCTATCGGAATTATGTTTTCTCTCAAAAAAGACGCCTGCTCCATTCTATTTGAATTAACGGCCAGATCCCATTGTTGTTTACTTGTCCAGTATGTGGCATTCTTGAAAACCAGTTCAAGCCGTGTTCTATCTCTATTATACTTCACTCCTCCGCCACAATGATCAAAATGGAGATGGGTTAATACAACGTCAGTGATATCATCTGCACTAAAACCGTGTTTACCGAGTGAGCTCAATAAAGTGTCATTACTATTTAAACAATAATAACTGAAAAATTTTTTATCCTGCTTATCTCCTGTCCCATTATCAATTAAAATTTTCTGATCTCTATCAACGACCAGCAAACAGCGCATCGCCCACTTACAAAGATTATTTTCATCAGCTGGATAAATTTTTTGCCAGAGCGTTTTTGGAATAAAACCGAACATCACTCCGCCATCTAATTTAAACGTTCCTGTTTCTATTGGATATAGTTTCATTGCTCTTACAACAGTGCCATCTCGCTATGTTACAACTTACGACAAAATAGTCGCTAATAATTCTACCAATTATAGATCTCTTTTGAAAGAATAAAAAAAGATAGCATGGGAAACAATCAATTCAAGCAACCCTAACATCTGTATTAAACAAAAAATAAAGTGGATTAGAGGGCTGACACAGACCATTCATCTTATTAAAAAAAACCTTGTTGCGCTTTTTGTCTTTTTCGTATCTAATATTTTTATGGTTCTCCTCTCTTCGTTGGCTTTGTTTTCGATAGCTTATCCTGCGAGAGAGGGATTTCTTTTGGGTTCGATTAATTTCATATAACCTCGAGGTAAAAAATGGCCAATTTTGAGCTTAAAGGTAAAAAAGCGATTATTTTTGGTATTGCTGATGAACAGAGTATCGCATGGCACATTGCAAAAGCGCTCAATAAGGACGGTGTGAGGATTGCAGTCGCCTACCAAAAGAGAGTTGAAGACTCTATCAGGCCATTGATAGAATTGTTAGATGATCCGGTCTCGATGCCGTGTGACGTTGTCGATGATTCTTTACTTGACCGATTTTTTGAAGAAGCAAAGCGGGAATTTGGGAATGTTGATTTCCTGGTTCATAGTATCGCATTTGCAAAGAAAGATCATCTGCAGGGTAAATACTTTGAAGTCGACAGGCGCGGATATCAAATAAGCCAGGAGGTGAGCGCTTATTCACTGACGGAATTAACAAAAAGAACATATCCCATCATGAACGAGGAAGGGAGCATAATAACCATATCTTATATCGGTTCGGTGAGGGTCATCCCGCACTATAATGTAATGGGTGTTTGCAAAGCTGCATTAGAAGCATCTGTGAGATATTTGTCTTGGGATGTCGGCGACAAAAAGATAAGGATTAATGCAATCTCTTCAGGGCCTATAAGGACACAGGCGGCATCTGGAATTACCGGGCTCGAAAAATTGCTGGATCATCAAATTGAAGTTGCGCCACTCCACAGGCTAAATACTGCAGATGATGTTGCTAATCTCGCTCTATTTTTATGTTCTGATTTGTCAAGGAACATAACCGGTCAGGTTATTTATGTAGATGCCGGGTATAGTAATATGGGATTGTAACCGAAGTCAGGACGGCCTCCACATTAAGAGGTGCCCCGTTTGCTCCTAAGTCTTTCCGCCTCGTCTATTCTATTCAGGATTGCAGATATATTTTTCTGCAACTCTGCAACCATCCCGGCTATATGCTTGTATTGCTTTTGTTTGTAAGATTGCCACTGGCCGTCGCTCATCTTGATCGCCTCGTCAATTAAAAATCCGCATAGTTGAGTTAGAAAGTCACTATACGTCCTTCAAACCAGAGGACAAAAGAGGTTAATTGAAACTCCCTGTACAAGGTATGAAGATAGGGCGCGCATTCATTTTAAAGAGTTCGTTTTTTACTCGACTCGTATCGGGAAATGAGATAATCTTTCTGTTTAGAATTAAAAGAATATATTTGGCAAGATACGGTTGTGTAATGAGGCGGAAGCTTGTGACATGATAGAAGGTGTCGAAAGAAAACGTCTTGAGTGTTACATGTCCTGGCCCCGTGGGTATGGGGCAGTGGAGGGAAGGGTTTATGTTTTTCAGAAAAAAGAGGAAAGAAGAAATTTCTTTCTATGACAGTAATAGTATAAAAGAGAAACGGGCATATTTGAACGGCAAGCTGGAAGGGGAATATCTGTCTTATTATGAAAACGGGCAAATACTGGCCAAACTAAACTTTTGTAACGGCCTGAGAGAGGGTGAGGCCACTACCTATTACAAAGATGGCCAGATCAGAGAAAAGGGCATATTCAAAAATGACCGCCTGGTTGGAGAATATGTCTGTTACTATGAAGACGGCAGTATCAGAGAAAAAGAGAATTACAACGGGAATGGTGAACTTGATGGGAAATACATCCTCTATTACAAGAGCGGCCAGATTAAAAATGAAGAAAACTTTAAAGACGGCAAATTTGACGGTGAATACCGCTCCTATTACAAAGACGGCCAGCTTAAAGAGAGGGGAAGTTTCAAAAGAGATATAAGAGACGGTTACTACGTTGCTTATTACAGAAACGGCAATAAAAAAGAAGAGGCAACATATAAAGATGGCGGACTGGATGGTCAATTTATCTGCTACACCCAAGACGGCCGGGTGGTAAAAAAGAGGGATAAGGTCTTCCCCTATGATAACGAAGAAGAATGGGATGACAAAGAGCAGATGTATGACGATCTGCTCAGAAAACTGTCAGATTTTGATGAAGAGTAGCTGTCATGACTAAAAATATCCTGATTCCGACGGATGGGTTTGAATACAGCAAAACCGCCCTTGAATACGGTATCTATATAGCCAAAAGGCTCGATGCGAAACTGACCGTCCTGTATGGAGAAGAGAATCTCGATGAGAGGGTTCAATCCACTCTGAACAGAGTCGGGGAGAGATGTGGAAAAGCCGGATTGGGTTTTCAATTAAAGAAAGTTAAGGGGATTACCGACGAGGTGATCGTGGAAGAGGCAAAAGATGCCGATTGGGTTTTTCTTGCACAGAAGGAGGAACAGTTTCACGAGAGCAAAGGTGGATTCCTCGGCTCTGCATCGGAGGAGGTGATTAGCAAATCAGATCGGCCAGTGCTGGTTATACCCATAAGTTTCCAGGAAATCGAAAGCATGGGTCTTGCGTATGATGGAAGCTCCTCGGCCGATAATGCTTTAAAGATAGCTGCGGAATTGTCCGATAAAATCCGCTGGCCACTGTCGATTATTATCATAACTGATGACTCTGACCGGGCGGCAGACCTCAGTAAAAGAATTGAGGAGTTGCTTGACCCATATGAAGAGATTGATAGCGATATAGTGATATTAAGTGGAAAGGTGGAGCATGAAATTATAAAATTCATTCAGGAGGGTTCCGTAGAGTTAATGGTGATGGGTGCCTACGGTAACAGCGGGTTCGAAGAGCTGACATTGGGCAGTACAACCTCCTATGTCATACGTAAAAGTGCCATTCCCGTATTGATGGTACGTTAAGTGCCCGTGCAGACCCTAATCAAAATGGCTTTTTATGCTTGTACTCAAATCTAATAGGACATCATGCATTGTTAGGTCATAGTAAATGGGAGTTATAGATATCATTCCCCTGTTCAGAACACATGCATCTGAGTCCGCATCTTCCGTTTCGGAGACCCGTGTTTCCCCTGCCAGCCAGTAATATATATTATCTCTTGGGTCTACTCTTCTTTCAAAGGATTCCATCAATCGGGCTTTCCCCTGTTTCGCAACGACAACGCCCTTTATCTCTTTTTCGGGAATCGCCGGTATATTTATGTTAAGGGGGATGTTTTTGTTAGGATTGTGTTTCAGCATGAAGACTGCCATTTTTCTGGCAAATTGAGCGGCAAAGGAAAAGTCGGCATCCCTGTCATGGGTGTCCAGTGAGATTGCCAGGGAAGGAACTCCCAGGATAGATCCTTCCGTGGCTGCGGATACCGTCCCGGAATAGATTACATTTATTCCCACGTTGGCGCCAATATTTATTCCGGAGACTACCAGATCTAATGGCTTTTCCGCCAGTTCTCGTATCCCTATCTTAACGCAGTCAGCAGGGGTACCGGCTACGGCATAACCGAGAAACCCCCCGTTCTTTTTGGCGCGTCTGACCATAAGTGGGCGTGAAATGGTGATGGCATGGCCAACAGCGCTCTGCTCCACCTCCGGGGCCACTATCAAACATTCCGCTTCCTTTGACAGTTCCTCGTATAGGGCGCTCAATCCCCTGGAATATATTCCGTCATCATTTGTAAGAAGAAATCTCATCATACTTTTATGAAATAGCACTTTTCTCATCTAAAATAAAGAGAGAAACGAAGTTTCATCGGTACCATCTTTTTCGTACCATATGCCATGCGCTCAGCAGGCGAACGGCAATCATCGCCACGATCAGTCGGGGGATCCAGAGCCAGAACGCGCTCAATCCCAGTGACAGAAAGAGTGAAGGGTCTTCAACCAGGGAATGGTTGATACCGATAGAAAGGTGCAGCTCTTCCAGTTCGTCTTTCGTCAGGTGTCCCTCTTTTACCTCTTCAACGATCACAGCCCCTCCATAGGCGAGACCGAAGACGGTGGCGGTAACCCATAGAATACCCACATTTTGTCTGAGACCGAGTATTTTCAGAACAGGTGTGATCAGTTTGACAATGTGATGTATCCAGCCAAGGGTCTTCATTACTTCCAGCAGCGTCAATATACCCATAATAATGACAAAAATTTTAATACAGAGGTAAAAAGTGGCGAAGCCCCAGCCCTTCAACATGCCGATAAAAGGTTGTGAGATCGGAATCGGTGCTTCCGCAGCCACCGGAGCTAATGCCCCGCTGTCGAGGAATTGCGCTACCAGGGTTACCGTGATAACGGCGGCTGTCAGGCGGAAGAGGGTGGCCTTCACGGGGTGCATGCCTGATTTGGCCTGAATGATACCCTCCTGAATAAGGTTGTGGGCACATAGGAGAAAAATGGCGATCAGGGTCATCTGTTCCTTGGTAAAGGGAAGGACGGCCATTGCAGCAATCGCGCCGTAAATGTTTGAGAGCATGCCGATAATCAAGGGCAGGGCGGCCAGAGCGGGCAGGTTTAGCAGGGTCATAGCCGGCTCGATGAAAAGTTCAATTTTGTTAAGGAAGCCGCTCCACGCCAGAGTGGCCGTCAGAAAAGAGACGGGAATTACTATCTTTAACATCCAGATGAAGCCACTCCATCCCTTTTTAACGCCTGAAATAAAACCTTCTTTGAGCAAAGTATTATAATGAGGTTGTTGATTGATTTGTTTTCACATCCCTTCATCTTGCGACAGTAACCGATATCGGCTTGAGTATTTTTGTCAGATCTCCCGGTTTCATCTCGGCCAGTAAACCCCTTTTTCCTGATATTTATACTGGTATATCGTGAAATCGACATGATTTCTCTTAAGGATGCGTAGGGGGGGAGTTGATGGGAGCCTCATCTTTTCAAAAGCCTTTTCAGTGTATAATTTGTGGAAAGATGTTATTATAATCTTCTTGAAAAGTAAAGTCTGAGGAGCAAGTTGTATGCCTTGTGTCAGACAGTTAAAATTAAATGATGCTATTTTGAAAGATGGGAGAGGGTGGACAATAAATCCGCTCAAGATTGCCGATATTTCGGGTAAGTCTTTACTGGGTCTGCATCTTGTATCGATAAAACCCGGAACAATCCGGGGGAACCATCATCATCCGGATGCAACTGAATGGCTCTTAACCTGCGGGGGATTGGCAAGCCTTGTCTGGCGGCCGGTTGGTGATGAGGCTGTTAATGAATTTTTAATAGAAGGTGAAGAACCGGTATTATTTGAAATACCACCTGGCTGTGAGCACGCTATAAAAAATTTATCTCATGACGATATATACCTGATGGCGTTCTACGATGTTCCCAGCCCGGATGTCGTCAGGTGTTCTCCTTTTCCTTAACAGTCGGAGATTCCCCGCAACTTTGCAGGGAGCTTCAATACCAAACGGGGCGTCGATCATGGCTGGCTTCAGGATAAAATCAGGTTGGATCGCGGGAATAGTTTTTGCCCTGTTATTTGTACTTCTCTTTGCGCTTCGCCTCGGACTTTTCCATAAGGATGTCCCTATAGGCACACCTGTCGGACAGCAGTTGTCTGAAAGAGAAACCTGGATGAATATTTTTCAGAAGGGAAATAAGATCGGGTATGCCCACAGGAGTTTTTCAAGGACGGATGTCGGTTATCATATCCTCGAATCGATCTTAATGCGGATTAATACCATGGGGATGATTCAGGATATCCGATTCAAGACAGAAGGATATCTCAATGATGACCTGACACTTGCCTCCTTCAATTTTGAATTGTTTTCAGGGCTTTTCCATTTTAGAACTCGTGGGGTTGTAAATGGAAGAAACCTTACTATCTTTACAGGGAATCCTGACCATGAGCGGAAGTTTGATATCTCCCTTAAAAAGATACCTCACCTTGGAGTTGGTATAGTTGAAACGGTCTGGAATTTCGGATTGAGAGAAGGACAGGGCAAAACCTTCCATGTTTTTGATCCTGTTACGATGGCTGAGCGACCGGTAAAGGTTGAAGTTCTGGGTGATGAAACCATTGTAATTATGGAAAAAAAGGTAAAGGCAAAGAAGATATCTGTCAATTTTATGGGAGCAGACCAGTTTGCCTGGCTTGGGGAAGATGGGAATGTACTTAAAGAGGAGGGTATCCTTGGAATCAGCCTGGAACGAGTGACTAAAGATGAGGCAGCGCGTGGCCTTCATAGATTGTCGGGTGCGGATCTTATAAAAATTGCCTCCATTCCGTCAAATGAAAGAATCGATAATCCCGACGACCTTTCAAAGCTGAAGGTGATGTTATACGGCATAGAAGATGTGCCGGTTTTCCTGGATGGAGGGAGGCAGTCCCTCAGAGATGGGGTACTGACAATCCGCAGAGAGTCGGTTTCAAATCTTTCCCGCCAATTTCCTGATGATGTTAAGATGTTCCTGGAGCCGTCTCCATTTATCCAGTCTGATCATCCGATGGTTAAAGATATGGCAAAGAAGATCGTATCGATGGACGATCCCGTGATTGTTAAAGCGAAAAAACTGACCGCTTGGGTCTACGAACATGTTCAAAAAAGACCTGTTATATCTGTTCCCAGTGCCGTTGATATCCTGAGGAATCTTGCAGGGGACTGTAATGAACACGCAGTACTCCTTGCCGCCCTGGCCAGGGCGGCGGGTATCCCGGCACAGGTTGAAATGGGAATCGTCTATCAAGGAGGGCGTTTTTATTATCATGCATGGAATGTACTTTATCTCGGCGATTGGATAACGGTGGATTCGGTTATGGGACAGATTCCCGCAGACGTAACTCATATACGTTTTGTCCGTGGAGCCGCAGAACATCAGATAGACCTGATGGGCGTAATAGGAAAGGTAACGTTAGAAATAGTCGGTCAAGTGCGATGATTAAACTGAAAAATATTACCAAGCGATTTGGTAACGTCGTTGCTGTTAACCATGTGACACTTTCTGTATCAGGTGGTGAGATATTCGGATTCATAGGTCCAAATGGCGCCGGTAAGACAACCACAATCAGGATGATGGGGGGAGTACTTGCCCCGACGGAAGGTTCTGTTGCCATTTGCGGAATAGATATGGCGGATGATCCGAAGAATGCTAAAAAGCAGATTGGTTACATACCTGACAGACCGTTCCTGTATGAGAAGCTTACCGGCATGGAATTCTTAAGGTTTACCGCGGACCTTTATGGCCTGAGTGAAGAAATGTTTTTCGAAAAGTCCGAGGAAATTTTAAAAGTATTTTCTATATACGATTGGTCCGACGAGTTAATAGAATCCTACTCTCATGGTATGAAGCAGCGACTTGTCATATCGGCAGCCCTCCTTCATGATCCGGAAGTTTTGATAGTTGATGAACCGATGGTGGGACTCGATCCGTCAGGAATCAGGCTGGTAAAGGATATCTTCCGTGATCTTGCAGAGAGAGGGAAGACGATATTTTTATCAACTCACACACTGGAGATTGCAGAAGATCTATGTGACCGTATAGGGGTCATTCACAAGGGGTCCCTTATCGCCACCGGGACGACGACGGATTTAAGTCTCTCAGCTCAGGTTCGTGAGGCGGATCTCGAAGAGGTGTTCTTAAGGCTGACGGGAGTTGGCTAAAATTGTAGAGATAAACCATTCATCAGCCGAATGATCTCTAAAAAACAATCTCTTGATAGGTTTTTCAGATGAAAGATGTTATTACACTTTTAAAACCCCGCCTCTGGTCTTTTAAGAACGGGAGGGTTTCGGGAAGAAGGAAAACGTTTCTTCTGGTCGGTTTGATTGGTCTGGCATTCTGGATCGGAATCTTTGCAATATTCTACCGTGTTCTAATCTATTTTCAGGGTGTGGAAGGTTTTGGTGATATCCTTGCATCCAAGCTTCTTTCGATGGTGCTGGTTACTTTCTTTGCAATCCTGATTTTCAGCAGTATCCTTACTTTTCTGTCCAAACTCTACCTTAGCAATGATTTAGCCCTCATACACTCCATGCCCGTATCGAGTGAAAAAATTTTCCTTGCCCGGTGGATTGAGAGCACGATTGACAGTTCCTGGATGGTTTTTGTTTACAGCCTTCCAATATTTCTTTCGTATGGGATTGTCTATGAAGCTGCCCCCGTTTTTTATGTAACCGTTATAGTAACTATTTTATCTCTTTGCATTATTGCATCCGGCATAAGCGCCGCTTTAGTAATGCCTGCCGCTGTGTTACTGCCGGCTGGCCGTATCAGGACTGTTTTTTTGCTTCTTGGCTCTATTATGTTTCTGACATTGTATCTTGCATTTCGTTTGATGAGGCCGGAGCGCCTGGTTAATCCCGATACCTTTACGTCGGTGGTCCTCTATCTCAATACCTTAAAAACATCCGGCTCCCCCTGGCTCCCGACGACATGGAGCTTTGATAGTATATATGGCGCACTTCCAGGATCGGTGGGAAACACACTTTTTCATGTGGCTCTCTCCTGGAGTTTTGCCATTACCATGATTTTTTTTGTGACCTGGATTTCAAAGATGATTTATTCTGCCGGCCTTTCAAAAGGACAAACAGCTCATGCCCGGCTTGTTCCATCCAGTAGCAGGATTGGTAGGCGAAGAATATTTAATTACTTCTTGAATTTGTTTTCCGGTCCGACCAGGGCCTTTCTTGTGAAGGAAGTCAAGATTTTTTTCCGGGACAGAACTCAGTGGCCGCAGCTCTTCCTTGTGGCAGCTTTGATTGCTGTTTACCTTTATAACTTTTCAGTGCTGCCCATTGAAAGGTCTCCCATGGAGACTGTATATTTACAGAACATCCTCTCTTTTTTAAATGTGGGGCTTACTGCATTTGTCCTTACCGCTATTGCGGCACGTTTTGTATTTCCTGCGGTTAGTATTGAGGGGAATGCCTTCTGGATCGTCCAGTCTGCCCCTGTTCCGGTCGGGACCTTTCTCTGGGTCAAATTCTTCATTTATTTTTTCCCGCTTCTTTTTCTTTCAGAGATTCTAATTGTTGCAACAAATACACTTTTACAGGTGACACCATTTATGATGGTGCTTTCCGTGATTACCACCTTTTGTATGGTGCCTGGGATAGTTTCCATGGGAGTTGGGCTTGGTGCGATATATCCGGATTTTCAGTCGGAAAACCCGGCTCAGTCTGTTACAAGTTTCGGGGGGCTGGTCTTTATGATACTGAGCGCCGGTTTCATAGGGGGAATAATTATCCTTGAGGCAGGACCTGTTTATAGTGTTTTTATGGCTGATGT
>CAYVXX010000040.1:0-14366 GCA_964454305.1 uncultured Syntrophales bacterium
CTCCATATAATCAGAGCTTGCATATGTTGTTTTTATCGACGGTTTCAAATTGGTTTTTTCCGCTATTCGCAGATCATAACCCAGGCCGAAATGAACCTGAAAACCGGTATCTTGCCCGGTGATCTGTTCCTCATAGCGTGCATCAAGAGCGACATCCCCAATCGTCCATTCAAACAAAACATTGGCTACCGCGCCGCCGTCGATATCGCCAAGTCCTCTAAGGTCGCTGGAGTCGTCCTCATCCCGCCCGAAGGTGTAACCGATAGCTATACCGAGCTTAAAGTCATTGCGATTCCACACATAGGCCCCCAAGCCTTTGGGTGCATTTAAAAAAAACGTATCGCGCAAAGTGATGTCAATAAGAGGAAAACCTTTCAATTCGTAATCATCGGACCCCTCATAATCAGGCTTATAGATGCCCAGTGCGCCGACACGGATAGACCAATCTTCGCCCTGAAGTGGTGCAGCGATCAAGGTCCCCTCAAAAGCAATAAATGACAATCCTATTAAAAAAACAATAAAGAAATTACGATACATGATATCAAGCTCCTACTTTCTCATTCCGAGACCTGCACAACCTCTTCATCACTAACTAATACCGCATCTTCTGGATGGAGATTATGCGCCAGCATCAAATACATCGCCGGCACAATAAATAATGTAAACAAAGTGCCGATAGCCATGCCGGTAGTAATTATCAGCCCGATATTATAGCGGCCTGCTGCACCTGCACCCGATGCCAAGACAAGAGGGAAGGCCCCTAATATAGTAGAGGCCGAAGTCATTAAAATCGGCCGCAAACGAGTGGCTGCTGCCTGTTCGATCGCTTCTCGTTTTTTCTTTCCTTCTCGCTGTAAATCGTTCGCAAACTCGACGATAAGGATGCCATTTTTACTGATTAGTCCAATGAGAGTAATAAGCCCGACCTCCGTATAAATATTCAGGGTAACCTCTCCTACACCTAGGTATAGAAAGATCAGTGCACCGCAGATGGCCATAGGTACGCTGATGAGGATAATAAGGGGATCGCGGAAGCTCTCAAATTGAGCTGCCAGTGCCAAGAAAATGATAATCATGGCGAAAATGAAGGTGAGCACCAAGGTGCTCGATTCCTGAACATACTGACGAGATTCTCCCGAGTAATCGACGCTGTATCCCTGAGGTAACACATCTTTGGCCAATTCATTGAGTTTTTCAAGAGCCTCGCCCAAGGTGATGCCTGGCGTGAGAATCGCTGATATCGTTGCGCTGTTGAGTTGCTGGAAGTGACTCAGGGATTCAGGAGCCACGGTTGTTTTTAAGCGTACAATGGTTGAAAGCGGAATGGAGCTGCCACCGGATGTTGTAATATAATAGTTTTTCAATTGATCGGCGGTTAACCGTGAACCCTGTTTCACCTGTGGAATTACCTTATACGAGCGTCCTGAAAGACTGAAATAGTTGACATGACCGCCGCTCAGCATGGACCCCAGCGCTTTCCCGAGGTCAGACATAGATAATCCGAGTAATGCGGCTTTGTTGCGGTCAAATTCAACTTGCACCTTCGGTTTGTCAATCTTGAGATCTTTATCCACATACATAAAGAAACCGCTTTCCTGTGCTTTTGCCATGAGAGACTCCGACACTTCATTGAGGCGCTCGTAAGAATCGGTTGTTCCGATCACGAATTCGACAGGCAGGCCGTGGCCGCTTTGGGGGAGTGATGAAGGTTGAGAAGCAAACGTATTAGCTCCCGCAATAACGCCAAGTTTATTTTGAACTTCCGGGTGTATAACATTGGTTGTTCGTTCTCGTTCATCCCATGGTTTTAACACGAGGCCAGCGAATCCTTCGTTGACTCCGCCCATTCCCTCCACTCTAAAAATATGCTCGATTTCAGGAACAGGTGAAAGAATTTTAGCCAGTTGATCGGAGTATAGTTGTGTTTGTTGTAAAGTCGCATCCGGCGCCGCCGTAAACATGGCGATGATAAATCCCTGGTCTTCCTGTGGGGCAAGTTCGCTTTTCGAATTGACAAAGAGAAAATAAATACTCGTAAAAACTATCAGGGCGAACACGCCGACTACGGGCAGAGAGTTCAACGTGCCATGCAGCACCTTCCCATAACTAGAGAGGAGACGGTTGAATTGTCTGTCGGTAAATGCCGTTAAACGGTGATGTTTATCCGGGTCAGATGTTTTTAGCAAATGCGAACACATCATGGGCGACAGTGTCAGTGCAACAACGGCCGATACCACCACGGTTGCCGCCAGTGTATAGGCAAATTCGGTAAAAAGCGCACCAGTCAGACCACCCATAAACCCGATGGGTAGATACACGGCTATCAGCACGACGGTAATGATTATAATCGGACTGGCAAGTTCACGAGCGCCATTGATCGATGCCTCTAAGGGAGGAACGCCCTCCTCAATATGACGATGTATATTCTCCACTACGATAATGGCATCATCCACAACCAGGCCGATGGACAGTACCATTGCCAGAAGTGTCAACAGATTAATAGTGTAACCGAGAATCAGCATTAAGAAAAATGCACCGACAAGCGACAGGGGAATGGCCACGATGGGGATGATTACCGAACGGATAGATCCCAGAGACAAAAAGATGACCAGCATGACGATTAGCAGAGCTTCGATCAGCGTCTTCACAACTTCCTTGATGGAACTGTTTACATAATCGGTTGCATCGTAAGCGATTGTACATTCAAGGCCTTGCGGCATCTGTCTTTGAATATCAGGCAAAACTTCACGGATCTTTTTAACAGTAGAAAGCAGATTGGCGCTGGGAGCAGTCTTGACACTCATCATAACCGCGCTTTTCCCATCAAAGTGCGTTGAAGAGTCATAACTTTCTGAACCAAGGGTGACAGTGGCAACGTCCTCCAGACGAACAATTGTTCCGTTTGATGACTTGATTACCAGCTTGCGGAACTCGTTAACGGTGTGCATGCCAGTATCCGCAGTCAGATCAACGGTTACCATCTGTCCTTTCGTACTGCCCAGCGCTGATATATAGTTGTTGGCCTCAAGAGCCCCGCTTATATCGGTGGCGGTCAATCCATAGGCAGCCATTTTGTCCGGATCCAGCCAGGCCCGGAGGGCGAATTCCTGCTTACCCAGAATTTCAACCGTCTGAACACCTTCCACCGCCTGTAATCTAGGCTGTACAACCCTGATCAGGTAATCAGTGATATTGTTTATGGGCATATCTTTGCTGTGGAAAGTAATCATCAGCGAACCGATCATCTCACCTTTGGACATGTTGATAACGGGCTGTTCAGATTCCGACGGTAATTTGTTTAGCACAGCATTGACCTTGGCGTTGATTTCGGTCATGGCATTGCCGGAATCGTAATTAAGGCGCAGATAGATTTTGATAGTGCTCGTCCCCTGCGTACTCTCTGATGTCATATAATCAATACCGTTGGCCTGGGCGATGGAATTTTCCAGCGGCGTGGTGATGAAGCCGGAAACCAGTTCAGGATCGGCACCGGTGTAGTTTGTAGTGACTGTTATAACGGCATTTTCGGTTGCGGGGTACTGTCGTATGGGAAGCATGTTGATGGAACGAAGCCCTAAAGCCAGAATCAACAAGCTAATCACGGTGGCAAGAACAGGCCGGCGGACAAAAATATCGGTGAATTTCATGATTTGATCTCCATTATTTGTCGACCGGACTGGGGGATGGATCGTTCAGAGGCTGAACTGCGTTATCAACATTGACACGACTGCCGTTCTTCAATTTGAGCTGACCACTTGTCACCACGATGTCTCCCTCCTTGATACCCTTAAGAATGGCTACCTGATCTCCTCTCGAAGAACCAACAGTGACAAATATCTGTTTTGCAAGCTTAGAGCTTATCCCATCTGTGCCCTCAGTACTTTCAATTGCATACACGGTTTCGCCGTAAGAATTAAAGGTAACAGAGGTACGCGGGATCGTCAGGTAGCGATTAGCAGGGCCAGCCTGAATATTAAGAGTAGCATACATGCCGGGTAGCAGTTTATGCTGAGGATTGGCAATAATGGCTTCAATCTGAACATTGCGCGTCTCCGGGTCCACTTTCGAGCTGATCGCGGAAATTCTGCCTGTAAATTCTTGATCGGGAGCAACATCAAGGGAGGCAACAACCGTCTGCCCGAGGGTTACACGTGATAATTCCTGTTGCGGAAGATAGAAATCGACATAGACGGAATCCAACGCCTGAAGGGTAACAATTTCATCACCCGGATTCAGATATTGTCCGAGATTCACCGCACTGATGCCGAGGCGACCGGCAAAGGGCGCACGGATGGTCTTTTTGTCCACCTGAGCCTGCTGCTGGGCGACCTCCGCCTGTTTGACTTTCAGATCAGCCTCATCGGCATCCAGCGACGCCTGACTGACCGCTTTGACCAGAAATTGCTTTTTGCTTCGTTCATAGACACTTCGAGCGAGATCACGGCTTGCCGTCAGCGTCTGCAATTTGGCGATATCGGTATCGGCATTGAGCTGTACCAGCACTTGACCTGCCTTGACGTTGTCCCCCGATTTAAAGTCTACGCTCTGCACCAAGCCGGCAACCTCGGTTGTCACGTCAACGCCATGCACGGCCCGCAGGCTGCCCACCGCTGAAATCTGCGGCTGCCATTCCTCCACGGCGGCCTCAGTAGCCGACACCGTAACCACAGGGACAGTGCCTGCAGCCAAAGATTTATTCATCATGGAGGACTGAAATCCCTTATAACCGAAAATTCCGCCGAAAATCACGCCAGCCACAATCAGCATGATGACCATTCGTTTAGTCATTTAACATTACCTCTTTACATCAATTAGTTTGTATATGTATTTTATCATTCAGCTTTTGCCGTTTTTTTCGAACGATTCCACCAACCACCTCCCAGTGCTTGGAAAAGAGCTGCCGTATCCTCATAGCGTTGAGACCGGGCTGTAATAACATTGATACGCGCTTCCTGATAATCTCTCTGAGCAATCAGGAGTGCAAGGTAGGTTGTTGCGCCCAGTTCATATTGTTTTTCCACCAGAGCGAGCGTTGCTTTCGCCGCGGCCTCGGCTTCTGCCCGAGCCCGCAACGTCCGGGCGTCGGTTTCCAGTGCACGCAGAACATCCGCCACATCCTGAAACGCTTCCAAAACCGTCTGCCGGTACTCCGCCGCCGCCTGATCATAAGCGGCCAAAGCGCTTCGCCGTTCAGCGGTGAGTTGTCCACCACGGAATATCGGCTGTAAAAGACCGGCGCCCAGATTCCATATGACGCTTTCTCCGCTAAAAAGGACTCCCGTCCCAACAGCCTGAAATCCCCAACCGCCAGAAAGTGTGATCTGAGGATACAGATTCGCTGTTGCTATACCAACCTCTGCACATGCCTGGTGTAGAAGTTCTTCAGAAGCTCGGATGTCTGGACG
Source organism: uncultured Syntrophales bacterium (assembly GCA_964454305.1). GTDB lineage: Bacteria > Desulfobacterota > Syntrophia > Syntrophales > JADFWA01 > JAUSPI01. The sequence continues at coordinate 5,406 of CAYVXX010000040.1, forward strand.
TTGTCTTACCAGTTGCGATGGGAGACTCATAGGCAATTCCTGTGGTAGGTGTAAAGAATCTAGACTAAATTCGGGCATCTTTGCACTTCCGGGAAACTGTCCAGTGAGCGCAGCCAGAGCATGGCGCGATGAGCCAAGCTGTTTTTCCAGTGGCGGAAGGTCGGCCTTGGTTGTTGCCAAATCTGTTTCCTGCGAAAGGACGTCCACTTTGGATACTGCGCCCATTTTAAATTGTTTCTGGATTATACTCAGTTGCTCTTGCTGCATGGCGATCATGTCGATCGTCGCTTCTTTCTTCGCCCTCAGGGAGGCTTCCTGGATGGCTGTCGTAACTATATTGGCGGTAAGGGTTAGATACGCTGCTTCATAAGCATATCGCTGATAATCGACCTTGGTCTGATAGGCTTCGATTTGGCGGCGTCCCCCTCCGAAAATATCGAGTGTGTAGGAAACAGCGACTGACGTATTATAAAGATTGTAGGTATCGCTTGCGCCACTGTTGGCATTGCCGGACGTGCGCTGACGAGTTGCCTGTAGATCGGCGTCGACCGCAGGATACACGATCGACCCTTTCACTGCCCGCAGATCCTCCTCGGCTTTGCGAAGCGCCGCCTGCGCGGCGGCCAGTGTTGGACTATCTGTGAGCCCTTGCCTGATGATTTGATCGAGTGAAGGGGAATTAAAGAGGGTCCACCACTGAGCAGACAGATCTTCGGTAAAAGTAAAGCTCTGTGCTCCATCACTTTTATATTCCACGCCCACCGTCTGTACCGGAAAAGGATCAGATGTATATCGTTCGGGAACGGTTAGGTTTAGCGGGGAAAATTCAGGACCTACGGCGCAACCGATCAAGGTGAAAAAAATTACTAATGTTAAGATCAAACGAGGAAGAAGTTGTCTCATGTCTTTTTCGCCTTACTTTTGCTGCATAAGAGCGCTGCATAAGAGCTTTGTTTCCGCTTTTTTTCGTACCGTATCCATTTCGTTCCTCATGTTCGATTCTTCACTGCGACGTCGCTCGTGAAATTTTTCAAAGAGAGATTTCATCTCCTTGTCCTGTTCCTCAAAAATCACTCGGAGCTTTTCTGTTTGCTCGTCTGTTAACTGCATCCGCTCTTTGAGAACCGATACAATCCGGTCGGGATTATGCATATCCCCTGGAGGATGTGCCATTGCTGGGAAAATACTCACGACGGTTAAAAACAATATGCCTGTAGCAAGACAGACCATAATGCCGTTCATTCGAACATCTTTTTTTACGGGAAGTGTTTTAACGTTCATCTATGTAACTCCTTTCTATATGATTTGCTTTTTCCGAATTGCCGTTGCCGGGCACGAAATAACTCTTCACACGAATCGAAAACTATTCTTAATAAGTCGTATCAATTGCAAAAGTGGTTACAAATTTTTTTCCATGACATGATAAAAAACAAGACTTCCCGAATATGGTATTCCTCACACAAAGTGTTCCTAAAACTTTTCATTTTCTCCGCATTGGCGTGGGACGAAATTTTTTTTGTAACCGTCGTGAGTTTTTCTTCGACTTTATAATTAAAACCACTCGAGTTGAGAGGATGTGTCTGATAGTTGTTGCATGTTGAATTTCTTTCGATTACATATGACGGTAATTACTGAATAGAATTGTTCATCGTGAGGCGTAACAATATAAGGACACTCAGTGACAGAGAAATTATAAAACAGGTTATGGATGGCAATGCCGATGCCTTTGCTTTACTACTGACACGTTACAAAAATCACGTGGCAAGGATTGTGAACTGGCGTGTACCGTATGATGCCGTTGAAGAGACGGCCCACAATGTATTCATCAGGGCGTATCAGTCTCTGCCTACGTACAAGGAAAAGGGAAGTTTCGAGCATTGGATTTCTTCAATCGCCGTCAGAACATGCTATGATTTCTGGAGAGAACGTTACCGTATCAGGGAACTTCCCATGAGTTCTCTCTCGGAAAAGCACCGGGAATGGTTGGAAAACGTTTCATCAAATACATCGGACCAGTCATTCCGCAAACGAGGAGAGCAAGAGGAAGCACGGAATGTGCTTGCCTGGGTGTTGGAGAAGCTGTCAGCCGAAGATAGAATGGTCGTTGAATTGGTTTACCTGGAAGGATTGTCGGTAAAAGAAGCCGCCGAGCTTCTCGGGTGGAGCGCCGCCAATGTGAAAGTCCGTTTATTCCGAACGCGAAAGAAGCTTCGCAGGCTGCTTGCGGGTGTTATCGAGGAAAGGAGAAGCGTATGAATTTCTCATACAGTGATTTTGAAAAGACATTAAAAGCCTTGACCGCCGCATACCATGCAAAACAACCGATAGAATTCGGTGAGGCATGGCAGGCGGGGGTGATGGATCATATAAAAAAACTCAGACCGCTGAAAACCGATACGAGCATTGTCGTATTTTCCAATAAGTTCATGTGGCGATTTGTTCCCGCGACATGTATCCTGATATTGACAATGTCTTTCGTTCTGATGATTGGTGTCTTCGAACCTGAATATGAACTTACGAAAATATTTCTTAACGACCCTGTCGGGTATACCGTCACACAGCTATGGGGGGTATGAGGTGATGACATCATGAAAAAAGCAAAGATGTGGGTAATAATCTTTCTCGTTTTCATTCTCGGGGCACTGGCAGGTTCACTGGGAATGCAGCAGTACATCCAGTATAAGCTTTCAGATTTTTTCAGAAGGGGCGAGCATGGACGAGTGGAAACATTGCTTGCAAGAATGTCTCGAGATGTTGCTCTCACGGATGCTCAACAAGTCGAAATAAAAAATATTTTGCAGGAATCACATAACAGGATTCATGAAATCAAAACGCAAACCGATCCTCACATCAGGGCAATCATAGATGACAGCTTCCGGCGGATCAGAGAGAAATTGAACGATGATCAAAAGAAAAAATTCGATGATTTCCACGAAAGGCTCAAAAAGCACAGAAGGCACCCACCTCCTTTTTAATCATTGATTGTTAATACTGTATTGACTGCTATAGTTCTCAGTAATGTTAAATTTCTGTCTGTTATTCAGCAAATGTGAGGATACGGTACTGTTTGAAAAAGTTTCTTGACAACGGGAGGCAGGTTTCTGTATTATGCAAAATAAGTTTGAAGCATAAGGAATTTGAGAATGAGAAAACTTACAGGGAATAAAAATTATTTTTGGTGCTGGTGGTTTAATAATGCCTTAAGGGAGTGGGCCGCCGGGACCTGATTATACAAAATGATAGTATTTCAAAGACCGTGACCATTCCTGGCCACGGTCTTTTTTTTTCAAGTTAAGAAGGGGCTGTGGGAAATACCTGCATCCCCTTTTTCTGTTATCGGGATATATTAAAAAGAAAAGGAGCACACCATGTTAATTGTAATGAGTAAAAAGGCGAAACCGGAAGAGATTGACGTTGTAGTTAAAGCCATCCATGGAAAAGGGTATACGGCACGCCCTATTCCGGGAGGGGAGCGAACGGCTATCGGTGTCTTGCATAATGAAGGGGCCGTTGATGCCTCTTATTTTCTGGGACTGGCCGGTGTCAAGGACGTCATTCCCGTCACGCATCCGTACAAACTGGTAAGCCGTGAATTCCAGCCTGAAGACACCATCGTGCAGGTAGGAGATGTTAAAATAGGCAACGCTTATCTGACCATCATTGCGGGCCCCTGCGCAGTTGAAAGCGAAGAGCAGTGCTTAATCATCGCCCGGAAAGTGAAACAGGCCGGGGCGCAAATATTCAGAGGAGGGGCTTTCAAGCCGAGAACGTCACCCTATTCATTTCAGGGTCTTGGTGAAAAAGGGCTGCAAATCCTGGCCAGGGTGCGCGAAGATACGGGAATGCCGGTTGTTACAGAGGTTTTAGACAAAGAAACGTTTGAATTAGTTGAGGAATATGCCGACGTAGTTCAGATCGGGGCACGGAACATGCAGAACTTCAGCCTGCTCAGACGGGCAGGGCAGTCACGAAAGCCGGTTCTTCTCAAACGCGGGATGGCTGCCACTATTGAAGAATGGCTCATGGCAGCAGAATACATCATGGAAGGCGGAAACACGCAGGTTATTTTATGTGAACGGGGAGTCCGTACCTTTTCCCACCACAGCCGGAACACGCTGGATCTCTCGGCTGTCGCCGCCGTGAAACTGGAAAGCCATCTTCCCATCATAGTCGACCCCAGCCATGCCGCCGGACGTCGCGATCAGGTGATTCCATTAAGCCGTGCCGCTGTTGCCGTAGGCGCTCACGGACTGATGGTGGAAGTGCACCACGCTCCGGAAGAAGCTCTCAGCGACGGAGCGCAGTCCCTTTACCCCGAGGGTTTTGAGACGCTGTGTAATCAGATTAGACCCATTTTTGATATTTTTTAATCCACAGATTTCGCAGATTACACGGATTACTCTAATTACTTGAAGTGCGATGTGAAATCTATGAGCCAAAGGGGCCAGGGAAAACTTTCTATTGATAAAGCCATTCGTTAGTGGTATTAATCGCCTCTTTTACGCCATCGACCGTCAGGAACTGCGACCCTTCCGGTCAGTGAACTCAGCCGATTTTATTGAGGACAGCCACCAATTATTGATCGTTTCGTAAAAAGTCCAGGAATCCTTCCCCCGTTAATGAGGAGGGAATTTTGGGCTTTTTAATAGACCATCAAGAATAAAGGCCAGGATTTAATGGAAAATATACGTAACTTCAGCATTATAGCCCACATCGACCACGGGAAATCAACCCTTGCCGACCGGCTGATACAATATACGGGTGTTTCCGATGCCCGGACATTCAAGGACCAGATCCTCGACACTATGGATATCGAGCGGGAGAGGGGCATCACCATCAAAAGCCAGGCTATTTCGCTTCCCTACGAGGGGCGGGACGGTACAGAATACACACTCAATCTCATCGACACCCCCGGCCATGTGGATTTTTCTTATGAAGTCTCCCGTTCCTTAGCCTCCTGCGAGGGGGTGCTTCTTCTGATCGATGCGGCCCAGGGAGTGCAGGCCCAGACACTTGCCAATCTCTACCTGGCGATGGAACACGACCTCCAGATCATTCCCGTTATCAATAAGATTGACCTCCCGTCAGCAGACATCGATCGAGTCATAGAACAGATAGACAGAGAGCTGGGGCTCGATCCGGACAGCCACCTTAAATGTTCGGCAAAAGAAGGGACGGGGATAGAAGCCATTCTCGAGGCCATCGTGGAGAGGATTCCGGCTCCCGCGGGTGATACCGAAGCCCCCCTTGCCGCCCTTATTTTCGATGCACATTACGACTCCTTCCGAGGCACGGTAATCCACTGCCGTATTTTCGACGGTACGGTAAAAAGCGGGGATATCATCCGCTTCATGTACAATGATGCCGCTTACAAGGTCGAGGAGGTGGGCCGGTTTCTGCTTTCCCGGCAGAAGCGCAACAGCCTCTCCGCCGGCGATGTAGGTTACATTATTGCCGGAGTTAAAACCGTCTCTGATGTCCGCACCGGGGATACGGTCACCTTAGACGGCAGACCCTGCAGCCAGCCGCTGCCCGGTTTCCGGGAAGTAAAACCGGTGGTCTTCGCCTCCATCTACCCCATCGACTCCGACGACTATCAGGATCTGGCCGATTCGCTCGAAAAATACATATTAAACGATGCCTCCTTCGTTTATCAGAAGGACGCCTCGGTAGCCCTGGGACAGGGTTTTCGCTGCGGCTTTCTGGGGCTGTTGCACCTCGAAATCGTTCAGGGAAGGCTGGAGAGGGAATACGACCTTTCCATAATTCTTTCCATACCCAGCGTACGCTACCGTTTCACACTGAAAAACGGGACAACCATGGATGTGGACAATCCGTCCTACTACCCTGATCCCGGATCAATCGCCGGCTCGGAAGAACCCTATATCCGCGCCTCCATGATGCTTCCCGAAAGGTACCTTGGAGCTGTCATGAAACTGTGCATGGAAAAACGCGGTGTGAACTCCACGCTCAATTACATTACCCCGGAGCGTGTCGAGCTCACCTACGAAATGCCGTTAGCCGAGGTGATCTTTGATTTCTACGATAAATTCAAGTCCGTCACCCAGGGCTACGGATCCTTTGATTACGACCTGATCGACTACCGTCCCAGCAACCTGGTGCTGGTAGACATCCTCGTAAACGGGGAAAAGGTGGATGCCTTATCACAGATCGCCCACCGCGAACGCGCCCGTGCCCGGGCTCTTAATGCCTGCGAACGGCTCAAGGAAGAGATTCCCAAGCAGATGTTCAAAATTGCCATACAGGGGGTGATCGGAGGCGATATCATTGCGCGGACGACCATTTCCGCCTTCAGGAAGGATGTCACGGCAAAGTGCTATGGCGGCGATATCACGAGGAAACGAAAACTTCTGGAAAAACAGAAGAAGGGCAAGAAACGTATGAAGATGATCGGCTCGGTAAGCATTCCCCAGGGCGCCTTCCTCGCTGTCCTGAGATCCGATGCCGATTAGAACTAACGCCTTTGTAAAAGGAAAAAAAATATGGATGCGCCGCCCGGCCTTTACATCCACATCCCCTTCTGCCGCAGCAAGTGCCGCTATTGCGGCTTCTATTCGACAACATCACTCGACCTGATAGGAAATTTTCTCGATGTCCTCCGCCGGGAAATGGACATTTACCGGACGGGATTTTCCGAATTTGATACCGTCTACATCGGCGGCGGAACGCCTTCGGTGCTTTCAGTAAAAGACCTGGGAGCTATCCTGGACGTGGCGGCAAACAGGTTTACCGTTGATTCCCGGGCAGAAATCACGGTAGAGGTGAATCCGGCGGATATCGATCTTAACGGCCTCAAGGCATTGCGCAACCTGAGAATCAACCGCATCAACATAGGCGTCCAATCCTTTGACGACGATATCCTGAAGTTCCTGGGAAGGAGGCATAATCGCCGTCAGGCCCTCTCGGCGCTGACAGCCTCGGAAAGAGCGGGATTTGACAATATCGGCATGGATCTTATCTACGGCGTTCCGGGGCAGGAAGTCACCTCCTGGACGGATACCCTTCACCTTGCCCTCTCCTTCAAACCGGCGCACCTTAGCTGCTACCAGCTTACCGTTGAACCCGAAACCCCTTTAGGCATCGGACATGCGAAGGGGGAAATTTCGATGCCGGAAGAGGAAACCCTGGCCGACCTTTTCTTCCAAACGTCGGGGATCATTGAGAAGGCGGGCTACATCCACTACGAGGTGTCCAGTTTCGCAAGAAATGCGGAGCTTCAATCGCGACACAACCAAAAATACTGGGATCATACGCCTTATCTTGGTCTGGGACCGGCGGCGCACTCTTTTGACGGATGCGGACGGTGGTCGAATTACCGATCCCTCCACGCCTATATCGAAGATTTGAAAAGAGAAAAGCCCCCCGTGGCGGCTTCGGAAACGCTGACCGATGAACAGTTGCGCCTAGAGGCCCTCTTTTTGGGATTGCGGACAAAAAGAGGAATCCACTTTGAGGAGTACAAGATGCGCTATGGATACAACCTCGTATCGGAAAAGGCGGAGATGATATCACTGCTCGCGGAAAGAGGGTTCGTGGAAATAAAAGACGGCCGCCTGAAACCGACCCTTGCCGGCATGGCTGTTGCCGACAGTCTGGCGTTGATATAGACAGATGTCCTTCATAACTTAGGCTCAATAAAATTGTCACGGCTTACTTTCAGCTTCGCCAGTGAAAAGGAATTATGGAATTTCCCTTGTTTTTTTGCTGTAGTTGTTTTATAAATTTCAGCTAAAGGTGGGATCTGAAGACTATACTTGTCTTTACTAATATTATTTTTCTGCCGAATTTACTCATTTAATCTGACCGATAAGACACACGCCAAATGTGTTGTTGCAGACCCCGATCCCATAACCCCTATTTGTTCTGTTTTTGAAAATTGACCCTTGCTAACCTGACTACTGAATTTAAAACTTTACGTAACGAATAAGAAGTCATTTTTAATAATATAAAGTGTTTTAGTATCTTTTTTGAGCCCCATGCCTGCAATACATGCGGAGCTAACTCAAGAAATGTAGAAATTTGAAAGGTTCATTTGATGGAGGAGAGAGTGTGATGAAATCAAAGATGAATTGGGGATGGAAGTTTTTCGCAATTCTATTGTGTTCAATCATGGCGGGATGCTCTCTTGGGCCGAAAGCCCTCAAAGGGAATCGCCTCGACTACAACGTAAGTATTCAGAAGAGCAACAACGAAGAACTGCTAATCAATCTTGTCCGGGCAAAGTATTTCGAACCGCTATTTTTCCTTAAGGTGGGTTCGATTTCGTCATCATTCAGCTACTCAGTCAATGCGTCTCTGGCGGGGACAATCTATAGCAAGGGAAGTGATTTATTCGCAAATTCCGTGTCACCGACTCTTGGCGCTGATTATGGTGAAAAACCAACTATTACATACACACCTGTCCAGGGAGAGCAAGCACTAAAGCAGCTTATGGAGGAAATTAATCTGGATCGGTTTCTGCTCCTCACTCGGGCGAATTGGAGTATCAGCTCTCTTATGTGGACCGTCGTGCAACGGATCGGTGAACTCTATAATTTCGAACCCGAAATGACCAAGGTAAGAGATGTTCCTTATTCTAAATTCCTTGATCTTGCAGATATATTTTACCGAATGCAATTACGTGGTGATATTGAATTCGTTGGTGTCGATAAGGAAGGCAACGGCACCATGCAATTACGATATACCGGGCCTGAGGAAGCCGACGAAGTCGAGAAGCTTCTTGGCATCAATCCCGAGAGGATCGGCGCTCCGGAAGGTAAGATCATCTCAAGTATAAAACTAACACCGGTGAGGGATCTTACTGCAGGCCTTAAGAAAAACAAAAGGCACAACGAAGTCCCCATCAAATTTAAGAGTTGTTTCGGAGTCCTCTACGATCTTGCGCGCAATGTGGAGGTGCCCGAAAAAGATACAGAGAGGGGTCTCACACAGAAATATGAA
>CAYVXX010000040.1:14466-16164 GCA_964454305.1 uncultured Syntrophales bacterium
AGCTACAAACATTCTCACTGGGGAATCCTGGTTTCCGATCTCAAGTCCGGGGAAACGATCTATGAGCTCGATGCCGACAAACTATTCGCCCCCGCGTCAACGACGAAACTGTTTTCCATGGCCGCGGGACTGGATGCCCTGGGAGCCGGTTATAGATTTGAAACACCGGTCTATCGCACGGGCCCCGTCAATAACAAAGGAATACTGGAAGGCGACCTGATCCTCGTGGCAAGCGGCGACCTGACAATGGGAGGGCGAACGGATGCCGAAGGACACATCGCATACACAGGAATGGATCATACCGATGCCGGGATGGACGGACCGCTGTCGGCGGTGCTTACCAGACAGAATCCCCTGGCAGGGATCAACAATCTGGCCCGGCAGGTGGCGGCCTCCGGTATCAAAAGAGTGCACGGGGATGTGATCATCGATGATCGCCTGTTTGAAATCAGCATGGACGGAAAGGAATTTGTCAGGACCCCTATTACCGTCAACGATAACCTGATTGACTTCGTGATTACACCGACCACTCCCGGCATGGCCGCGACCGTCGACTGGCGGCCTCGAACGGCCTTCTATACGGTGAAATCCCGAGTAAAAACGGCTGCCAAAACCGAAGCCCCGCAGATTACAATCAACTCCGGCGGACCCCATCTCATTACCGTGGAAGGATCCATGCCGGCCGGGGCAAACCCTTCCATCCGCAAATGGCAGGTGAAAGACCCGTCTTCGTTTGCCCGAACACTCCTCATCGAGGCACTGAAGCGAGAAGGGGTTACCATCAATGCAATCCCCCTCGGAAAGAACCCCTCAGAGCGCCTTCCCGCGAGAAATGCCTGTGGATCGATGAAAAGGGTGGCACTCCTCAAGTCACCGCCCTATTCGGAGCAGGTTAAGCTGATCCTTAAGGTAAGCCACAACCTCGGTGCCGACATAACGCCGCTTTTGGTGGCGGCCAAAAACGGCAAGCGAACCTTCGAGGAGGGAATGGGCCTGGAACGGGGTTTCCTGGAACGGGCCGGGGTGAGCGTGACAACAATCTCTTTTTCCGACGGAGAGGGGGGCGATCGGAGCGATCTTGTAACGCCCCGGGCCGCCGTTCAGCTTCTTCGATATATGACGGGGAATAGTAACTTCACCGCCTATCATGACGCGTTGCCCATACTTGGCGTGGACGGATCACTGGCACACAATGTACCTCCCGACAGTCCAGCCCGGGGCAAGGTACATGCCAAGACCGGTACGATAGTCACGGGAGATCTTCTGAATCTCCGCCCCCTGCTCCTGGTCAAGGGGCTGGCAGGGTACATGACCACCGCAAGCGGCCGGAAGCTCGCCTTCGCCGTCTACGTTAACAATGTTCCCCTAAAGGAACTGACTGACATCGTACAGGTTGGGAACGATCTGGGGAAGCTATCGGAAATTATATACCTTGCGGAATAGAAGATAAATACCAGGGATTATCAAACTAAAGAAAGCAGTCTGAAAAAGCCGCCCGGAGACTCTTTCATAATATGGTCACCTACTTTTCTTTTGACATTGCTCACGTTCTTATGTTATTTCTAACATAGAACAACAGTTTCCTCGTGTGTACTTTAAGAATTATCCATGAGTGCTTAAAAATCTTTTATTAATGAACATGTTTCCACCCGACAGAGGTTCATTTGAAGGGAGGTGAAAAGAGAAACAAATCTAAGA
>CAYVXX010000040.1:16264-19960 GCA_964454305.1 uncultured Syntrophales bacterium
TTCCACCCGACAGAGGTTCATTTGAAGGGAGGTGAAAAGAGAAACAAATCTAAGACAATGTAAGGATTAGGTATCGTATAGTTTAATAGTTAGACCATGACATGAGAATCATATAAAGGAGGAATAGTCATGTGGATTTTAAGAATTAATATGAACGATGCCAGCTACCGACTTGAGGAATCACCTCCAGACTACGAAACCCTCGCTGGACGAGCAATGACATCAACTTTAATCTCTGAAGAGGTCCCCCCGCTATGTCACCCACTTGGTCCCAATAACAAACTCGTATTTTCACCTGGAATCGTAACCGGCACTGTTGCGCCGACTTCGTCTCGCGTATCGGTGGGCGCGAAATCACCGCTTACCGGTGGTATAAAAGAATCTAATGCAGGCACCTCATGGGCATCAGATCTTGCGAGAATGCGGATCAAGGCTTTGGTGGTTGAAGGCAAACCCAAGGAAAACAAGAAATTTTTGGGAGTGCACGTTACATGGGATACCGCTGCCGCAAAACCGAAAGTAGAATTCTTCGATGCCGCAAAATACGCCGGAAAAGATCTCTACGAGGTTTTTCCGAAGGTTTACGAACAATTCGGCAAGGGGATTTCCATTGCCGGTTGCGGTATGGTCGGAGAACACGGATACGGCAACGCAGGAGTTGTATTCAATGACCTGGCAAAGCGCCCAAGCAGGTATGCGGGGCGCGGCGGCCTGGGTTCCGTAATGGGCAGCAAGGCCCTCAAGTTTATCGTGCTCAATTCGGCCGGTGCCCCGGGCGTTACTATTGCCGATAAAGCGCTCTTTGATAAAGGCCGTAAAAAGATGCTCGACGCATTGCAGACCCATGACGTTACAAAACCCAAAGGGGCACTTAACACTTACGGAACGGCTGTCCTCATCAACATTTTGAACGAAGCGGGAGGATTGCCGACCCGCAATTTCTCCAGCGGGCGTTTCGAAGGTGCGGCAAAGATCAGCGGTGAAGCAATCTTCGAGGGAAACAAAGAACGGCTTGGAAAGGAGATTTACAACCACGCCTGCAGTCCGGGCTGCACCATTCAGTGTTCAAATACATTGTATAAAGCCGATGGGACCGAACATGCGTCGTGCGTAGAGTACGAGTCCGACTGGGCATTAGGCGCCAACTGCGGTATCGACAACCTGGAGGATATCGCGACGATGATACATCTCTGCAACGGATACGGACTGGATACGATAGAAACCGGCGATAGCATTGCTGTCGCGATGGAAGCGGGCATCCTTCCCTTTGGGGACAGCAAGGGCGCTATTAAGTTGATCAAGGAAATGGGCAAGGGCACCGGTCTCGGGCCCGCGCTGGGCGGAGGTACGGGATTGGCCGGTAAGGCGTTCGGTGTTTCTCGTGTCCCGGCGGTGAAGGGACAGGGCATGCCGGCTTACGAACCGCGTGCGGTGAAAGGCATAGGCATTACCTATGTTACCAGCACGATGGGCGCGGATCATACCGCGGGATACACTATTGCGCCGGAGATTCTCGGGGTGATGGGTAAACAGGATCCGCTTTCAACGGAAGGCAAGGTGGCCTTGAGCAGGGCTTTCCAGGCAACAACCGCCTTTATCGACTCTTCAGGGCATTGCTTATTCGTCGCTTTTGCGATTCTCGATATCGCTACCGGATACGAGGGCATGATCGAAGAGTGCAATGGGATTCTGGGGACAAAGTGGTCGGCGGACGATATCGTCGCGTATGGCACGAAAGTCTTGAAGAAGGAACGGGCGTTTAATGAAGCAGCCGGTCTCGGCAAAGAAGCTGACCGTATACCGGAGTTTATGACGTATGAACCATTGCCCCCGCACAATGTCGTCTTTGATGTGCCGGAAAGCGAACTTGACTCAGTATTTGGCGAATTGTAAATCATTGGAAAGCTGGGCAGGGAAACCACAACCTGTCCAGCTTTTCCATCTGTGAGGACCATGCGGGTCAACGTGAGAACATACGCAACATTGTGTCGCTACATCCCCGGGGTTTCCGCGGGTACCCCGGTTGAGATTGAATTACCCGATGGTGCCTCTTTGTCGGACTTAATTGAAAAGCTGAAAATACCTGCAAGAGAAGTGAAGATAGCGTTCGTCAATGGACGGATCAGGCCGCTGGATTGGCTCCTCGAATCGGGAGATGAAATGGGTATTTTTCCGCCGATTGGTGGTGGGTAGCGTATGGAAACTATAGCTGTAGATGTCTGGTTATACGGTGACCTGGCACGTTTTGCGGGTGAGGCTTCTCAGGGAAGCTATGCTCATGTGCAGTTTAACGTTCCGGCGGGAACGACGATAGGTGACCTCCTGGCGAAATTGAACATGACAACAAAGGAAAGAGGGATCACCTTTATCAATGGTAAATTGAGTTCCATGCCCGGGCTTCAGCCGGACATGAAAACCACCCTTAAAAATAAAGACCGTGTCGCGTTTTTCCACCAGCAGAGTATGTGGCCATTCCAATACAGGCACGGTGCTTCCGTCACGGAAGAGATGAGAGATGCATTGGACGGACATGAAGATCACGGTCTTCACCATTCATATAAAAAATAATCCATTTTTGAGCTCGATTCGTTGAGAAAATAGATGCAACCCACTCTTACAGAGGAAGAAACTCGTCGCTATGCCCGCACTATAGTCCTTGCCGAGGTAGGTCAGGAAGGACAGCGTAAATTGAAGGCGGCATCGGTCCTCGTTGTCGGTGCCGGAGGGCTTGGTTCACCGGTCGCGATGTATTTAGCTGCGGCAGGCATAGGGCGCATTGGTATCGTTGATCCCGAGACAGTGGACATCTCCAATCTTCAGCGGCAGGTCATCCATGATACGGCTATGATTGGCCGGCTCAAGGCCGAATCCGCCAGGGAAAAGATGCTTCGCCTCAACCCGCACATCCACGTTGATATCTATATGGAAAGTTTTAACTCCGACAATGCAGAGAAGATTGCCGGGGATTATACTATTCTGGTTGATGGGACGGATAATTTCCATACACGGTACCTGATCAATGACCTGTGCGTACTCGCCGGCAAAACTTACGTCTATGGAGCTGTCTATCGTTTTGAAGGACAGGTGAGCGTCTTCGATGCTGAAAAGGGGCCATGCTACAGGTGCTTGTTTCCCGAGCCGCCTCCGCCGGATTTAATCGTGAATACCTCTGAAGCCGGTATCTTCAATGTATTGCCGGGTACAGTAGGAACGATAGAGGTGTCTGAGACTCTCAAGTTGATTCTCGGTGTCGGTGTGCCGCTGATAGGAAAACTGTTGCTGTACGATGCACTGACCATGAGCTTTCAGATAGTCGGGTTAGACAAGGATTCCCATTGCCCCGTCTGCGGCGCGGAACCTAAAATCACCAGCCCCCACCCAAACCCTCCCCCTTCAAGGGGGAGGGCAGGGTGGGGGTAAAACCGAAAATACGTCACCGTAATTACGGGGTAGAGCACTAAGTGTGACGGCCTCCCGGAAGCAAATAGAAAAAAATTTATTGATAATAAAGTGAGTTGGTGGTATTAAACGTGCCGTCCGATTTACCGGGGACGAAAGGCGTTTCCCCTTTTGATTGACCGGGAACGCACCCCGCCTGCCCTGCGGGCGGGGAGAATTACATGAATCACTGACATAAGCTACTGGGAGATCGTTCAACGGTAGGACAACGGACTCTGACTCCGTGAATCCAGGTTC
>CAYVXX010000041.1:0-19596 GCA_964454305.1 uncultured Syntrophales bacterium
ACGTCAACCATAATCTGCTCTCCGGTGATATCGGCAAGTTCCTTCCACCGGTGCATAATGGATTCAAACCCTCTTTTTTTAAACATCCCGTAATACTTTTCATACCATCGAAGATATTCACGGACAATCGGGGCTCTGGGAAAGTGTCTTCCCGTTTCCATTAAAATTGATGTAGCCTCTCCTTTTATCTCCTTGGGAAAACTTTCAGATGGCGTGTTAACATTCAGTCCGAGACCAACGATGATATAGTCCACCTCATCCATTTCCGTACTGATTTCTGTAAGGATACCGGCTATCTTTTTCCCGTTCACGAGGATATCGTTGGGCCACTTGATCCTGATTTTTAACTGGGTAAGTGAGAGCAGTGCCTCTGATACCGCAACTGCTGTCATCAGGGTGATTCTCGGTAACTCGATCGGGGACATGGCCGGCCTCAAGATAAGGGAAGCATAGATTCCATCACCCGAAGGTGAAAACCAGCTTCGACCTCTTCTTCCCTTTCCGTTCGTCTGTTTCTCCGCGACGACTACAGTCCCTTCAGGTGCGCCCATAGCTGCCAACTCTTTTGCCTTTATATTGGTTGAATCTATTTCATTAAGGTAGACAATATTCCCTTTCCCGAAGACCCTGGTATCAAGTCCTTCCTCAATCTCAGCCGGTAATAGCAGATCGGAAATCTTACTCAAAAGATACCCTTTTTTAGGAGAGGACTCTATACGATAGCCCGCTTCTTTTAGTTTATTGATATGTTTCCAAACAGCAGCTCGGCTGACCGCCAGCTTGTTGCTCAGCGACTCGCCTGAAACCCAGTTTCCCATTTCCTTTTTCAGGTATGATAACAATTGCTCTTTTGTAGTCATGCCCCAATACACCATGTACGTGCATCATTGTCAACCTGTAATTTAATTGCGGTTGACATATGTTGCTCTCTTTGATATAAGAGCGCTCCCGGAGTCGGAAGATGTAAATACAAACAGCTAAAGGATAAAAATCATGTTCAACAAAAAGATAATTACCATAACTGAAAAAATTATGGAAGATGCCGAAAAATCCATCTCTTATGAAGAGGCCTGTGAACTTTCCGTACTTCCTGTTGAAGATACCATCGACCTGATAATGTGTGCCAATAAGATCAGAAATAAATACAAAAAAAATAGTGTTTTCACATGCTCCATAATAAATGCCAAATCCGGTTTTTGTTCTGAAAACTGCGCCTTCTGTGCTCAATCGGCACATCATAAAACCAAAATTGATACATACCCCCTATTAAGTGAGGAAAAACTTGTAAATAACGCGCTCCGTATGTTCGAGGCAGGTGCCACAAAATATTCGATGGTAACCAGTGGCTACATGCTCACAGACGAGGAAATTGAAACGATCAGCCGGGCAGCAACAACCATTAAGAAAAAAACCGACCTTCTTCTTTGCGCCTCACTGGGCATGCTGACCGAACCGATGGCAAGACAACTGAAAGAGAACGGAATCTCAACCTATCATCACAACCTGGAAACCGCACGAAGCCATTTCGACCGGATCTGCACAACCCATGACTATGATGAAGATATTCAGACGGTCAAGTTCGTCCAATCAGCCGGCCTTAAGGCCTGCTGCGGGGGTATTTTAGGGCTGGGTGAGACGTGGGAGCAGCGCGTCGAACTGGCCTTTACACTTAAGGAACTGGACGTCGACATAATACCAATAAATTTTCTCAATCCCGTTACCGGCACCAGAATGGAAAGTATGCCTTTGCTGTCGCCCATGGAAGCATTGAAGTGCATCGCCCTTTTCAGGTTTATAAATCCCGGAAAGGACATCACCATATGCGGTGGAAGAGAGGTAACTCTCCAGGATTATCAGTCATGGACATTTATGGCGGGTGCAAACGGGTTGATGATAGGAGACTACCTTACCACGCAGGGTAGAAATGCCGAAATGGATATTAATATGCTTAAGGAGATGGGGCTTATTTAAAATGGAAGCAACGACCGAACGGAACAGACAGCTGGAAATTGATGACAAAAAATATATCTGGCATCCCTTTACCCAGATGCGCGACTATGCGAAGGAAACCCCTCTTATAATTGAAGAGGGGAATGGATGCATATTGAAGGATATCTACGGAAATGAATATATAGACGGCATCTCCTCTCTCTGGACCAGTGTACACGGACACAGGAAAGAAAAGCTGGATACTGCTATAAAAAAGCAACTGGACATGATCGCTCATTCTACACTGCTGGGACTTTCTAATATTCCTGCCATCGAATGCGCAAAAAAATTGGTCGAAATTACACCGAAGGGGCTTACCAAGGTTTTCTATTCAGACAGCGGTTCCACCGCCGTTGAGATTGCCCTCAAAATAGCCTTTCAGTATCATCATCAGGCAGATACGGGTGATCCGAATAAAACTAAATTTATTTCACTCGTAAATGCATATCACGGAGATACCATAGGTTCGGTGAGTATTGGGGGGATCGATCTTTTCCACGCTACATATAAATCCCTTCTTTTCCCCTCCATCCATGTCGAATCGCCGTACTGTTATCGATGTCCGTTCGGAAGGAATCAGGATTCCTGTGATTTTGAATGTTTCAAAAATCTGGAAGAGACGATAGAGGTACACTGCCATGAGGTTGCCGCCTTCGTGATTGAACCTCTGGTTCAAGGGGCCGCGGGTATGCTGGTTCAACCTCCGGGTTATTTAAAAAAGGTCAGGGAACTATGCACCAAACACAATATTATAATGATTGCCGATGAAATAGCAGTTGGTTTCGGGAGGACCGGTAAAATGTTTGCCTGCGAGCATGAAGGGGTGATGCCGGACATAATGACCATGGCCAAGGGGATTTCGGGAGGTTATTTGCCTCTGGCAGCAACTCTCACCAGCGAAGAGATCTACCGCGGATTTTTAGGGGATTATGACGAATTCAAGACCTTCTTCCATGGACATACGTATACGGGAAATCCGCTGGCCTGTGCAGTTTCTCTGGCTAATATGGAGATCTTTGAAGAAGAGAGGATATTGGAGAACCTTCAGGGGAAAATCGAACACCTGACAAACAATTTGAAGCCATTCGTATCACTGGATCACGTGGGCGAAATACGTCAGCGTGGATTTATGGTGGGGATAGAGCTTGTGGCTGATAAAGAGTCGAAAGAACCGTATCTACCCAAAGAGAAGATCGGCCACAGAGTGATAATGGAGGCGAGAAAACACGGGGTAATAATTCGCCCCCTCGGGGATGTGATTGTCCTGATGCCCCCGCTCGGCATTTCAGTAGATCAGCTGGATAAACTCTGCGATGCCGTATACAGGTCAACCAGGGCGGTTACGGAAGAATAGGCAGTAAGCAGTAAGCGGTAGGCAGTAGGCAGTACTTTTTACTCCTTACCGCCTACTAATAAGGACACCTCATGCACATAAAAGGAACGTTTTACTTCGATCCGGCCGACAGGATCTACGAGGATCATTTCCCTGGAAGTCCCGTCGTTCCGGGCAGTCTGATAGTCAGTGCATTCTCAGAGGCAGGGAAAAAGATAGGGTTTGTTGCGGATTGCCTGACGATAGAAAATTTCAGGTTTCGAGAATTCGTTCCTCCCGGTGAGTATCCCTTCACGTTGGAGCTTCTACCAGATCGATTAAAGTGCCGGCTTTACCAGGGAGACAAAACGCTGGTTACAGGAGTTTTTAAAAGATGAAACTAAATTTTTCCGGCAACAGTGCCCTGATTCTTGGTGGCAGTTGCGAGCTTGCCATAAATCTTGCCGAATGTATGATAAAAGCGTCTCTCGTTCCGATTCTGACCTATAGAAACGAAAAAGGAAAGAGACACATATCAGAGAAGCTGGAGTCTTTCAGGGACAAATACCGCTCTTTTTATCTCAACCTCGGCGACCGTGATTCCCTGGATTCCCTGTTTGAACAGATCGTTGACGACATTGATTTTCTGGTAGATTTCGCCCAGGGGGATTTTGAAAGCTATGTAGCGTCTGCAGACGAAGATACCATCCACCGCTATTTTGATGCGAACATTTCTTTTCGTGCGGAAATCCTGAAGAGGGCATCCAGGTTGATGCTGAAAAAGAGAAGGGGGCGTCTTGTTTTTGTCTCTTCATCGGCTGCGGACAGGCCCAACCCCGGTCAGGGTTTTTATGCGGCTGCCAAACTCGCTTCGGAGGCACTTTACAGAAATCTGGGGCTCGAATTGGGAGAGCACGGTGTTACCGCCGTGACACTGCGCCCCGGCTATATTGACGCGGGGCGGGGAAAAACGTATATGCAAGCCAGAGGGGAGGAAATTCTCAAGATGGTGCCTATCAAAAGGGCTCTTACCGCAGCCGAGGTGGCGGAAACGATCCTCTTTTTTCTCTCCGATAGCGCCGCTGGTTTTAACGCGACCGAAATTTCTCTGGATGGCGGGCTAACGGCAGGAAAATAGAAAAATGAAAGGTATTGGAATGGAAATTTTACATAAAATTCAGGGAATACTGGCGGCAATCCTCGATATAGAAAATCAGGAGATTACACCTGAAACCTACGTTGTAAGAGAGCTGGATGCAGAATCGATTGATCTTTTAGAGCTTGCCGTGGCGTTGAACTCAAAATTTAATATAGAAGTTAAAGACGATGAACTCTTTCTCAGGACATTCAGATTTTACATGACCGAGGCAGAAGAGCAGGGGAGCGATACCGTGCAATACCTCATCCGCAAATTTCCTTTTCTTACTGAAAAGAGGGTGGAAGAGATCATATCGGATCTCGAAGGCGGTCCCACGCTCAAGGTAAAGGATTTAATCAGTTATGTGTCATGGCGATGTAAAAGGAACTAAAGACCCATGTCATCTTTAGATGAACTAATCGGCAAAAGGAGAAGCATAAGAAAATATCGAAGCGATATTCCCCCGGCGGAGTGGATTGAATCTATGATTCACTGCGCCGCGATGGCGCCTTCTCCCAAAAACAGCCAGCCGGTCAGATTTATCAAAATTGCCTCCCACGAGAGCAGGGATAATCTTTACCGGGCTATGGCTGATGGGCAAAAAACTCTTTTGCAAAGCGCGCAGAAAAGCAGCACTCCGAATAAACTGAAGAACCGGGTCAATTTGTCCTGGCGATTCTCAACATTTATGTTTGATGCACCTGTTCTTTTTGCTGTGGGGGTGGTTCCTCCAGCGCGGGGTTCTTCGGGGAAATTGCCCCGGGCCGGGACAAATAAAGAAAGTGGCAGAGGTGATACCGATATAGACATCACAGTGGGTCTCGCCGTAAAGGGATTTCTCCTCAAGGGAGAAGAACTTGGTCTTGGTGCGTGTATCATGACGGCACCTTTTATATTTTGCCGGGATGTGGAAAAGATCCTCGGAATAAAAGATGTAAAGATTAAATGCTTTGTTACCGTTGGCTTCCCGGATGAACAACCACATGCACCCGAAAGAATAAACGTTGCCGATATCTGTCGTGAGATTTAACAATGGCGAGAAGAGTTGTCATTACATCGATCGGAGTTATTTCTTCTCTTGGTTTTACGCCGGGGCAGATAATTGACAATCTGAAAAATGGGAAAGTTGCGTTTAAAAGGTCCTCTTTCGATGACAGTGTGGTTACCTGTCCCGTAGGGGACTTTGATATCAAAAAATTTACCGGCCCGTTTAAAGACAGACGTTATCTGAACAGGGGCGCGCAGTTCTCAACGGCATCAGCGATGGAGGCTGTGAAAAACGCAGGAATCGGCGAAGAACTGCTGGGGAAGGCCGGTCTGTTCACGGGAGCCGGTCCCAACCTCGACATCGGTGGGGAGTTTCCTAAAATCCAGGGAGGAAAACTGGACCGGAAGGATCTCATGGCTCTCTGGATTTTAAAGTTCCTGCCTAATACTGCCGCTTCTTCTATTGCCAGATTGACAGGAATTCACGGAGAGAATCTTGTATCGACCGCTGCGTGTGCTGCTTCGCTACAGGCCATAGGTGAAGCCTTCCGAAAGATAAAGGACGGGTACCTGAATATGGCATTTGCCGGTGGAGGTGATTCCCGTTTAAGTTCCGGAGGACTTCTCGCCTACAAAAAAGCGTATGCTCTTTTTGCCGGAGATGGTGATCCTCAAGGTGCAAGCCGGCCCTTTGACAGTAAAAGAGCCGGGTTTGTTCCCGGGGAGGGAGGTGCTTTTTTCCTCCTTGAAGAGCTGAGTCACGCACAAAGACGCGGAGGAAAAATATATGGTGAAATCTCCGGTTTCGGAAGCTCGATTGATGGTCACGCCATGACCGCTCCGGACCCTGATGGAAAATGGGGAGAAACAGCGGTACGCATGGCATTTCATGAGGCGGGAATTTCCCCGGATCAGGTTGATGCTGTCTCTGCTCATGGAACCGGTACGCTTCTCAATGATGCGATGGAAGCGAATATGATAAATCGCATCTATGGCAGGCAGTCACCTTACGTCATTGCGCTGAAATCATGGATCGGGCATATATCGGCTGCCTGTGGCGCTCTGGAGCTGGCCATATCTCTAATCTGCATGCAAAACGATTATCTCCCCGAGATAAGAAACTTGGAAGATCCCTGCCATCCCAAGGTCAATTTTGTCCAGAAGGGAAAGACCTGTTCCCCCAAGACAATAGTGGTGGAAAACTTCGGCTTCGGCGGCCATAACAGTGCTTTGATAGTAAAGAAGGTGTGAGTTTGCAGTGAACGATATAAATAAAATAACAGTAAATACCGGTCTCCCAGGTTTTGTGCTCATTGACAAAATTACCGAAACCGGAGAGACACACATAATCGGCGCCAAAAATTTTGTGACTGCCCCCGTCTATTTACTGGTTGAATCTCTTGCTCAGTTGGGGGCATACCACGTTCGATTTCTCACAAGTTTTGAAAGACATGCATTTCTGCTGAAAATAACACGCTGCAGGGTATCCGCGGGAGAGTCCATGGATGGCCAATATCTTCTCTACGGGACACTTGCAAACCGGAGCGATGCCGCCTTTGCCTATAAAGTCGAGGCTAAAAAAGGAGATGAAACCCATATCGAGGGGGACTTTTTATATGGAACGGTCGATTACTGTGATTTCTTTAAAAAAGAAATATTACAAAAACACTATAGAGAGGTCTTTTCATGTTTACAAAACGATATAAGAACAGATTGATCCTTCAGCAGCAAGCCGGCCTCTACCGAAATCCGCCTGAAATAACGGGAAGGGAAGGGAAATATCTCATTGTCGACGGCAGAAAGGTGTTGAATTTTGCATCCAATGACTACCTCGGCCTCAGTACGTCAGAGGATCTCCGTAAGAAAGTCTCCAAAAATTTCCGGGAATACAGCACCTCGTCCTCCTCATCACGCCTCGTCTCAGGTAATTATTCGATTATAAATCGGGCCGAGAAGGAATATGCCTCTTTTTTCGGCTATGAAGATGCCCTCTTTTTCCCCAGCGGCTATCAGACGAATGTAGGAGTCCTCTCCACATTGTTCGAAAAGGGAGATAGTGTAATATTCGACAAACATATTCACGCCAGCAGTGTAAAGGGGATGACCTTGAGCGGGGCTAAATTCTATGGATATAATCACAACACTATGTCGCATCTTAAAAAGAGGCTGGACAGCAACAAGAAAGACCAGGTTGCCGTATTGACTGAATCACTTTTCAGTATGGATGGTGATTTGCTGGATACCCGGGGTTTTGGGCAACTCAAGAAGAGCTATCGGTTTCTGAGTGTCGTGGATGAAGCCCATGCATATGGTGCTATTGGTGAAGGCGGAAGGGGTGTTGCTCATGATGTGGCGGATGTTGCGGTGGGAACCTTCGGTAAGGCCCTGGGTCTTTTCGGTGCGTTTGCACTCCTGCCCGGGGGACTCAAAGATTATCTGTTCAATTTTTCTTCACCGCTTATTTACACGACCACTCTCCCGGAAGCGCATGCCGCCTCTGCGATAGATCTGCTGGAGATTGTTTCTCGCTCCGAGGACAGGAGAAAAAACTTGCGGGAAGTAAGCAGTATTTTAAAAGAAGGTCTGAAACGTGAAGGCTTTCGGCTAACCGGAGATGCCCATATACTCGCCCTCGAAATTGGTGAAGAAGCCAGGGCGGCAAAAGTGTCTCAGAGCTTACTTGAAAGGGGTATATTCGTTCTGCCTGCCAGATACCCTACGGTACCGATCGGCAGGGCGATACTGAGAATCAGTATAACTGCCCTGCATACTGAAGAAGATATGAGAGCGTTTATTGACGCACTGGTAAGTAGGCAGTAGGCAGAAAACAGTAAGCAGCGGTAAGCCGGAATATCGGCCAGTTCTGCAAAGAGGTTTTTTTTGAATAAGCGAACAGAAAATATATTTGTAGTTGGAACCGATACCGGTGTGGGTAAGACGGTACTCTCTCTGCTTCTCATGCAATTCTTCTATGCAAGGGGATATACGCCGTTTTATCTCAAGCCGGCACAGACTGGATGCGTGGATCCCTACGATACTGATAGCGATGCCAGGTTTATATACCAACATGTTAAGGCCCTAAATGATAAAGATCCGGCCGATTCGGTAATATATTGCTTCAAAAATCCCAAGGCTCCCTATTTTGCAGCCCGTGATGAAGGTAGAGAGATAGATTTTGCGGTAATAGAGGATGCTGTTAATGAAAAGAGCCTCTCCTACTTTCCGGTTATCCTCGAGGCAGCCGGAGGGCTTCTTGTACCTGTCAATGAAAAGCAACTGGTGATAGATATGATCGAGCTGACATGTGCCAGATCTATTGTTGTTGCAAGGGCCGGGCTGGGAACGATAAACCATACCCTTCTTACCCTTGAGATCCTGAGCAATAGAGGCATGAAACCTGCAGGAGTTGTCTTGTTAGATTATGAAGAGAATGGCACATCAGAAGAAATGATAAGCGAAAATATAGAGGCGATTGAAGAGATATCCGGGATAAAAATAAGCGGAGTAATCGGCAGGATTCGGGATTTTTCAGACCCAGATCAGGACTGCTATCATCCTCTTGAGAAAATATTTCCGGCTTAGTAAAGAGTCCACCTGCGGTGGTGCGCTGCATCTGGTTTTGTTACTATTTGAAAAGTAAGGAAAATTTGGAGGAGGGGGAGGTCATTTGACCTCCCCGATTTTGGAGTTTACTTGCCCGGCCAAGGTTTAGGGCTGAAACTACATTTTCAACCTTAGTCCCTGACGGGTCAGTAGCTTCTTTTTATATTTACTTTGGTAGTGCTATATTTCACTGCATCTACTGTGCCAGAACAATCCTAAGAACGCTAACACACAGAAACCAAACAATATCTTCCGTTAATCCCATCAAACTTGCAGTGTGCCTGTAATAGTTTTGAGGAAATAAATGTCGATTACATGGCATGAGTGCGACGGAATAATCCTTAAAATACAAGCACTTGTTTTACAAACAGGCTTTTGCCACAATTCGACAATTTTGTCGAACACAGCGAGGAACCGTTTTACCGTTGAAGGAAAACGTTGACTTTTGAGGCGATTCTAATATTATGGTGCGGGACTTTACGAGACCATTGAGGAAGAAGAAGTGGAAACCATAGAGAGAGACAAGAAAGTGATATCAAAATATATAATGCCCTTGACGGTGTCGCTCGTTATCGTTGTTTTTATAGTGCTTGTCGTGGTCATGGGGATCATGGAACGGAAAAGGCTTGACAAAACACTGATTGGTTTCATGGAGAACAGAGGACTTGATATCATTACAACCGTCGAAAATGTAACGCAGGAAAATATAAATTATCTGCGCCGGGCTCTTAAAGAACCTAAAGGGGGCGGCAAACTTACCGGCAAGGCACTTTCGTATCAGGAATCTCTTGTAAAGACTCTTGGGGATCTTGCAGAGAAAATAGATAAAGAATGGAAAACGGAGCATCTAAGTGTAGAGGACCTGGAGAAAATAGCCGACCGTGACAATCTTTCTCTTATCACTTTTCTCAATAAACAGGGAAAGATTGTTTTTCAGAGCAGAAAATTTCTTCAGGATGTCAACGCACCGACGGTTCCATCAATTATATCCAGAAACAAAGACATAATTGTATATTTATTGAATATATTTGGGAAGCTTGATGAAATTAGTTATATAACCTTTCCCCGGAAAGATAAAAGGGGCACCATTATTATTGCTCTGGATGATAAAAGAACAAAGTACTGGAGCACGAAGGTTACTGTCAATAAAGTTATTGAAGATGTGGGGTGGGGGCAGGGCCTGGCCTATTTAATGGTTATGGATCAGCAGGGAAGGGTGCTTGGGCAAGCTGGTGAAATTCCAAGAGAACTCGGGAAGGCAGACACACTTGTCCAAGATATCATAACAGAAAAAGCAAAGATGGCAAGTCATGAGATCCTATTTGACGGAAAGGAAATTCTCGAAATACTCACACCGTTTAGCCTGAATAAAAGGGTGTTTGGATATGCACGGATCGGTCTCAAGATGGATAAGGCCAACGAAATCCTCAAAGAAAATGAAACCCGAATGTTTTTTTCCATGATATTCATCGTGCTGATCGGTATTATGTCGATATGGGCGCTTTACTGGAATCAGAAAAGGCATCTGGCAAGAATAGAAGAAATGGGAGAACAACTCCAGCGAGCTGAAAGACTTTCTGCCCTTGGGCAACTTGCCGCCGGAGTAGCCCATGAGATTCGCAACCCATTGAATGCTATCAGCATGGCCAGTCAGAGACTCCAGCGAGAGTATTCTCCCCAGGGTGAAGAAAAGAAGAAGGATTTTTACCACATAACAAAAATTATTCGTGATGAGATTAGGCGTTTGAACGGAATCATCGAGGAGTTTGTTACCTTCTTCCGAAGCCGTCGACTGGAACTTCGCGACCACTCTATTGTAGATGTCTTGCAGAAGATTGTTGATCTTATGGAAGAGGAAGTCAAGGCCAGGGGTATTACGATAAAAACTGTCTGGAATGGCAACGATGCTTTAGTTCCCATGGATGTTGATAAACTTGAACAGGCGCTCTACAATATCTTTAAAAATGGTATGGAATCAATTTCCGGTGATGGAACCATTACGGTTTCCGTTAAGCCGGATGGGACAGATAAGGTGAGTGTCGAGGTTTCGGATACGGGTCCTGGATTAACACCCGAAGAGGTGGATCGCATTTTTAACCCTGAGTATACAACGAAAGAGAAAGGACTAGGTTTAGGTCTCCCGCTGGCTCATGAGATTATACGGGGACATAGAGGGGAAATTCGTGTAAAGAGCAAGCCCGGTTCAGGAACTATTTTCGAAGTCCTGCTGCCGGTAAAAAGGACAGAATAATGGTAAGGATGTTTTGACCATGAATAAATTACATATCCTTGTTGTTGAGGATGGCCAATCACAAAGAGAGATGCTTAAGGATTTTCTTGCCGGACAGGGGCATGTTGTTGCGGAAGCCGAAGATGGGGAAACTGCTGTCAATAAAGTTCTCGAAGGCTATTTTGACCTGTTGCTCCTCGATTATAAAATGCCTAAAATGGACGGGATAGAGACACTTAAGAAGATAAAGAATATTAACCCGGAAATTGAAGTGGTGATGATGACTGCCTACGGGACGGTAGAGACAGCAGTAGATGCCATGAAGGCCGGTGCCATTGACTATATTACCAAGCCCATAGAACTGGATGAACTCAATATTCTTATTGATAGGCTCTCAGAGCGGCAGACTCTTATCAGAGAAAATGAAATCCTCCGCGAGAAGCTATGGAAAAAGGGAGTTATCACTGACAAAATAATATACGGAAGCCCTAAGATGGAAAAGCTGATCAATATGGCCGGAAGGGTTGCTTCAAGCCGTGCCACTATCCTGATACAGGGTGAAAGCGGCACCGGCAAAGAACTCTTTGCCAGATTGATTCATAATCTAAGCCCCCGTTCGGAAAAGCCGATGATTGCGGTAAATTGCGGGGCATTGCCTGAAAACCTGCTCGAAAGCGAACTTTTCGGTTATGAAAAAGGTGCATTTACGGGGGCGACCTCAAGAAGGATAGGTCGATTTGAAGAAGCCGATGGGGGGACTATTTTTCTGGACGAGATTGGCGAGATGTCGCTTCCCGTCCAGGTCAAATTTCTCAGATTTCTCCAGGAACGTGAATTTCAACGTTTAGGAGGAAATGAGACACTTCGTTCAGATATTCGAATAATTAGTGCAACCAACCAGGACCTGGAAGCAAAGGTGAAGCAGGGTACTTTCAGAGAAGACCTGTTTTACAGAGTCAATGTGGTTGTAGTGTCCATTCCGCCGCTGCGAGAAAGAAAAGAGGATATTCCTTTATTGATTGAACATTTTCTGCGCCGCTTTGCTGCTGAAAATAGAAGGGAGATAGAAGATTTAAGCAGCGAGGCGAAAGACCTCCTACTGAAGTATGATTATCCGGGCAATGTCAGGGAGCTGGAAAACATTATTGAAAGGGCGGTGGTTATCTCGAGGAACCCGGTGATATCCATTGAAGACTTACCCTTCAGGGAAGTGTCAGCTTCTTCCGGAGATGACCGGAAAACACTGAGAGAATCGCTCGATATGCTGGAACGGCAGCGAATCCAGGAGGCGATGGAAGAAACCGGCCACCATCAGACGAAGGCCGCCAAAATGCTCGGCATCAGCGAGAGGATGTTACGGTATAAACTCCAAAAGTATGGGTTAAAGGGCTAAAAGCGATCAGGAAGACGCCTGAAAAATGTCTTCAAGTCAAATGGTTGGGCTTAAAATTGAGTGACCTTGGCGTGTCGTGTCCAGCTTTTGTTGTCCCAGGTAGGATCAAATAAAGAAGCCTTTTCATTTTTCGAAGGTTTAAGACCGCATTTGAGAGCGAAATAGCGATGGAACGCAAGGCACGGCGTCAGCTCCGGATGAAAAACTGTTGCAAGAATATTGGAACTTTCCGCAGCCGCAATATAACCATTTAGCTGAAGCAACACATCGACCCCGGTACCCGTTTGGGTAATTTTAGGAGCACGAATGAAAGTGAGGGGTATCGGCTGTGGTGCCACACGGGGGACAAGGGCTTCAGTCGTAAAGCTGTCCAGTTGACTCCCAAAAGCATTTCGCCGGATTTCAATATCGATAAGACCGAGATAAGGTGTTTCACCGACAATAGTTTTGGCAAGTAGGATAGCTCCCGCGCACGTTCCCCAGAGCTTTAGCCCACGCTGAAATTCACGAATAATAATTTCCTTGATACCGAAAATATTCAGCAACCGAAAGAGACATGTGCTTTCACCACCGGGTATAATCAGTCCGGCAAGGTGAGTAAAGTCCGTAGGTTCTTTTACACGTACACCGGTAAGCCCCAGACGTTCAAGGTGATCAAGGTGTTCAACAACATCACCCTGAAGATCAAGCACACCGATTGCCTTCAATGACATTTATTTCTCTCGATAAGTGTAAATGGGGATAGTGCCGCTAATAAAACAGGCGCTGTCCCCATTCATGCATTTATGTTTAATCTTCTACCAGCCGCGTTTCGCCAGGATCTGCGACTCCGGGATGTCAGAAATTTCAAGCCCCGCCATCGCATTACCAAGTTCCATCGAGGCTTCCAGAATTTTTGCCGGATCGTTATAATATGCAGTTGCTTTAACGATTGCCGCCGCACGTTTAGGAGGGTTTTCCGACTTGAATATTCCGGATCCCACAAAGATGCCGTCACAACCAAGTTGCATCATTAAAGCTGCATCCGCGGGTGTTGCTATACCGCCTGCTGCAAAGTTAACAACGGGCAATCTGCCGAGTTTTCGAACCTCGAGTGCAATCTCGTAAGGACAACCATTAGCCTTGGCAAAACCGACTACCTCCTCCACAGGCATGTTGACAAGCTGTCTGATTTCACGGTTTATTGTTCGAATATGACGAACCGCTTCAACCACATTCCCGGTTCCCGCTTCGCCTTTGGTGCGGATCATTGCTGCTCCCTCAGCTATGCGGCGCAGTGCCTCACCCAGATTGCGGGCCCCGCAAACAAAAGGGATTCCAAATTTAGTCTTGTCGATATGACATTCTTCGTCGGCGGGGGTTAAGACCTCGCTCTCATCAATATAGTCAATTTTAAGACTTTCCAGAATTTGGGCTTCCACAAAGTGACCGATACGTACCTTGGCCATAACAGGTATCGATACCGCCTCCTTGATCGATGCAATGAGCGCGGGATCGGACATACGGGCAACACCACCATCTTTGCGGATGTCTGCGGGAACTCTTTCCAGGGCCATAACTGCTACAGCTCCGGCCTCCTCGGCAATTTTTGCATGCTCCGCAGTGACAACATCCATAATGACACCGCCCTTTAACATCTGGGCCAGCTGGACATTCAATTCATATCTCTTTTTGTCCACCTCATATGCCTCCCTGCAAGTTTATTTTCTATCTAAAAACTAACTTCACATACTAATTAAAATTGATATTCCCGTCAAGAACAATATTGTCATTTAAATACTTAAAGGGACCGATACTTATGAAAAAGAATCCGGGGGATGATTGAATGGTAAAAATCGTAATTGGGAGAGTAACTTTGGTGAAAGCGGCTGGTAAAATGGTAGTTGACGGGGTACTCTTCTTTCTGGTATAAAAATTTATCCACAAGAACACCATAACAGTTTTTTACCCTGAACCCGTACTTTGCGGCAGGTGACTGCTTTTGGATTCTGGCTTAAAATGGCAGCAGTAAATTAAGGAGGTGAAAAACCGTGTCAGACTTTTCTCAGAAACATGTGAAAGTAACAAACCTCTATCTTCTGGGCAGGGATACCAGGTATCTCAGGCCGCGTTTGAAATTAAGGGCAAGACATAAGAGGCCTGTGCTCGTTATTCCCACGCTGGCCACGGAATTTACCCTGGAGGAAAACAGGCCTGTTTTTGAAAATATTGTCAGTCAATTGAGAAATGTATCCTACCTTACGCACATAATCTTCGGTCTCGATGCCGCGACTGACGATGAAGCGCTCCTCCTTGCAGGGATCCTTAAGAAGGGAGGCATAAAAAACTACCTGATCCAGCACAATCAGGGCGCTGGATTTACCGGAATCTATGATCAGTTCAGGGATGCCGGCTTTGGATTGGATCAACCGGGCAAAGGCAGGAACATGTTTATATCCTTTGGTGTTGCCCAGGCATTAGGGGCCGGGTGTGTTGGCGTAATAGATGCTGATATAAAAACGTTTAACCGCCGCCAGCTTGACCGCCTTTTTTATCCCATCCTTGTTCTTGATTATCAGTTTTCGAAGGCGTTCTATTCGAGGATAACAGAGGGGCAGATGTACGGACGAGTGAAACGGCTTCTTCTCGATCCTCTTCTTCTGGTTTTTCAACGAAAGTTTTCAGAGTCCGAAGATGTGAAGCTCTTACGGATTATAGATTTCCTTCGGGCTTTCAATTACCAGCTTTCCGGAGAAGTAGTCTTCGACATAAGTTTGCTCAGACGTATGCATTTTGCAACGAACTGGGGCGTCGAAATTTTCACTCTTATAGAGGTTTATCGTAAAGCAACCAATATAGCTCAGGTAGAGGTTTCCGTGGATCCCTTCGACCATAAACATCAGCAAATTTCTAAAGATGACATGGAAGGCGGCCTCTTCAAAATGGCTATTGATATTGTTACTACTCTACTTTCAACTCTGGTTGTTGAGGAGGGATTTGAAATTTCAGACTACTTTGTCCAGGATCTTGCAATTACGTATCTGGACGTGGCTGATGAAATGATCAAGAAGTATGCAGATAATTCATCCTTCGCAGACCTTAAGTACGACCGGAATGCTGAAGAAGCGCTGGCACGAGGAATCTTCAGGGATTCCATCCTTTATGCCGGTGATATTCTCACCTCTCCGTACAGACTTACGGAACGTTTTTTGCGCTTCCTTTCGAGCGATGAAAGGTTCAGAAAGTATCTCAACGACGGTCTGGACATGGATATCCTGGCGGCAGAAAGGAAAAGCCATGAGCAGCCGTTTGAAATACCGAAAACTGTTTCATGGGAACGCGTTATCATGAAGATGCCCATGATCCTGCATGATATCGAAGGAGTGATTAAAGAAGAAAACGCAATTTTTAAGAAAGCTTAATCCTTAAACAACTAACAAAACCCTCAAATCCATTACATTGGTCATGGTTGGTCCTGTCATCAGTAAATCTTCGAGGACTTTGAAGAAGTTGTATGAGTCGTTGTTTTTAAGAAAATTTAAAGCGTTACATCCTTTAGCCATGCCTCTTTGAACGGTTGTACCGTCGGCAATGGCGCCTGCCGCATCTGTTGGTCCATCAGTGCCGTCTGTTCCTCCACTCAAGACAAAAACCCCATCAAGCCCTTCTATCTCGATCGCAGCGGCCAGAGCAAACTCCATATTACGTCCTCCAAGGCCATCCCCGCGAATGGTGACGGTGGTTTCACCTCCTGATATGATACAGGCAGGACTTGGAACAGGATTCCCTGATTTTAAAATTTCCTTTATGATAGCTGTGTGAACCTTTGCGACATCACGGGTTTCTCCTTCGATAAAGGAGGATAGGATGAGTGTGTCGTAACCCAAGGCGACCGCTTTATCCCTTGCAGCATCAATGGAGAGGCTTGAACTTCCTATAATAAGGACATCGGTCTTATCAAAAATGGTGTCTTTTGGTTTAGGTGTCTCAGGTTCTATACCCCGGGCACCCCTTTTCAGGTATTCGATAACATGAGGCGGAATCTTGTCCGTAATATTATATTTTTCCAGTATTTCCATACAATCGGTGAATGTGCTTCTGTCTGGAACCGTAGGGCCGGAGGCGATTACATCAAGATCGTCACCGATTACATCCGACAGTATCAGCGTAATAAGAGTTCCCGGGAAGGCCGCCCGGGCGAGCTTTCCCCCTTTAATCCCTGAAATGTGCTTACGTATGGTGTTGATTTCATGGATTGTTGCTCCACAGGCGAGGAGGATCTGAGTTGTTTTTTGTTTATCTGTCAGCGAAATGCCGGGAACCGGAAGCGGCATGAGGGCAGAGCCGCCGCCTGAGATCAGGCAAATGATCAGGTCTTTCTCGTCAGACTGTTCGAGCAGATTGATGATGTGTTGTGAAGCGGCAAGTCCGGCCTCGTCGGGGACGGGATGTCCCGCTTCAGTAACGGTGAACTGTTTTAAGGGGAGGCCGTGTCCGTATTTTGTCGATATGAACCCCTCGCTTATCCGCGGCCCTAAAATATCTTCGATGGCAGCGGCCATAGGGGCTACCGCCTTGCCGGCACCAACCACCCTGATCCTGTCGAATTGTCCTAAATCGTAGTATTGCTCTCCGACCTGCAGTCGGTCATCGGCTGAAAGGCACACAGCGCGGGAAACTGCCTCTTTCGGATTGGCGGCTTTTAACCCCGCATCAAAAATCTTTCGAATGTCCTCTCGTGTATCATGCTTCATGATTATTCGCCGATAATTTTAATCCACAGATTTCGCAGATTACACGGATTACTCTAATCACTTGAAGTGCGATGTGAAATCTGTAGGGTTTAATTCCCCACAGCTTGCTACGGGGAGCTTCAATTATAACCGTTAGTGTAAATAGTTTCAATTCTAAAAACCGTAAAAATTTATAAAAGGAATTTGGAAAAGAAGAAATGATTAGCTATAATACAAAATCGATCACGATGGGGAGGTGCTTATGAAAAGTTACAGAAAGGAACTCTGGTTCAACGTGCCCTCAAGGAGGGCTTTTGTTAATATCACTCCACAGGTAAATAAGTGCCTGCGGGAAAGCGGAATCATGGAAGGCCTTCTGCTCTGCAACGCCATGCATATAACGGCATCGGTCTTCATCAATGATGATGAGTTAGGCCTTCATCAGGACTACGAGGGATGGCTCGAAGAACTCGCTCCACATGAGCCGATCTCCCGTTATTTCCATAATCGAACCGGTGAGGATAACGGAGACGCCCACCTGAAAAGGCAAATTATGGGCAGAGAAGTTGTTGTTGCCATAACCGACGGCAGGCTTGATTTCGGTCCCTGGGAACAGATCTTCTACGGTGAATTCGACGGCCGGAGAAAGAAAAGAGTCCTGGTGAAAATCATCGGAGAATGAACGTATGATCTGGGAAACATTATTATATGAAGTTTAAATCCGGCGATTGCGCTAATAGTTTATGAGATGACGAGAGCACTGTATGAACTTTTTGTTTTCAAGAAAGTCTGGAGATTTTTCAAATGACTCAAAATCCGACTTACAAAGAACTGGAACAAAGGATTATGGAATTGGAAAAGGAAGTCGCTGAGCACAAAAAAACCGAGGATGTGCTGCGAGATAGCGATATTAAGTGGCATTCCTTGGTGAAAAACTCTCCTGACTTCATAATAATTGTGGATAGCAAGGGCACAATACAATTTATTAATCGCGCTCTACCGGGTTTTGTGATGGAAGAAGTGATTGGGAGAGCCTTGTATGACTTTCAATCACCTGAGTCCCACAAGAGACATAAGAAACTCCTTAAGCAAGTCTTTCAGACGGGAAAGATGGAAACACTCGAAACAACTGGCAACGGTTCGGATGATGGAGTTGCATGGTATGAAACTCGGATTATTCCCATTAAGAAAGAAAAACAGGTTGTTTACGCCATGTTGATTGCAAAAGACATTACAGCCCGCAAGCAGGCGGAGGAAACGCTGCAAGCGTCCGAATCAAGATACCGCAGTGTCTTTGAGAATACTGGTACAGCCACAGTGATTGTTGAAGAGGATATGACAATTTCTATGGCCAATGCAGGATACGAAAAACTTAGCGGATATTCAAAAGAAGAAATAGAAGACAAGATGAAATGGACGGAATTTGTTGTAGAAGGCGATTTGGAGTATCATCGTCTGAGAAGACTTGATCCGATCGCAACTCCGAGGAACTATGAGTTTCGATTCATTGACAGATGCGGTCAAGTGAAAGATGTTTTTCTTACCATAGCCTCGATTTCCGGATCAAAGAAGAGTGTGGTATCACTTTTAGATATCACCGAACTCAAGCGTATAAACAAAGCGTTACAAGAAAGTGAGGAAAAGTACCGTTTGCTGGCTGATAACGTATCAGATATCATCTGGACCACGGATATGAACCTTCGGTACACCTACGTAAGCCCTTCCGTTACACGTCTGCGAGGATATAGTGTTGAAGAAATTATGGGACAGACTGTAGGTATGGTTTTAACCCCGGCTTCTTTAGATGTCGCTAATAAAACCCTTGCGGAAGAGCTGGCTATAGAAAGCAAGGCACAAAAGGACCTGTTACGGTCGCGGACACTGGAACTTGAGCATATTTGTAAGGATGGGTCCACTGTCTGGACCGAGGTCAAAATGACATTCCTTCGAGATACAGAGGGTTGGCCCTTGGGGATATTGGGAGTCACGCGTGATATCTCGGAGCGAAAACAGTTAGAGGACGCGCTCAGGGAATCAGAACGGCGACTTGCCAACATCATCAACTTCCTGCCTGACGCTACATTTGCTGTTGATCACGAAGGCAAGGTAATTGCCTGGAACCGGGCAATTGAAGGAATGACCGGTGTCAAGGCTGAAGATATGCTGGATAAAGGAGACTATGAATATGCCCTGCCATTTTATGGTGTCAGAAGACCAATGTTAATTGACCTT
>CAYVXX010000042.1:0-19380 GCA_964454305.1 uncultured Syntrophales bacterium
TTAGAGTTCACTTTGAAGAGGTTGCGCCTATGCTCAAGAAGTATGGCCTGCGAGGCACATTTTATCCCCCGGGACTAATATCATTGATAAAATACCCGCATGAGTGGGCTAAAGTGGCTGAAATGGGACACGAGCTTGGCAATCACAGCCTTTTTCATCCCTGCAGGAAACCTCATTACGTTAATCCGGCTTATGACCTGGCAGCATATAATAAAACTCGCTGGAGCGATGAAATGGAGGTTGCCAATTACATTTTAAAGACTATTGATGGCAAAGATGAAAGAACTTTTGCCATTCCATGCGCTCAAATCTACATTGGCCCGTCAGAAAACAAGGTGTCTGTTGAACCGATTATTGCGCAGATGTTCGTTGCCGCTCGATCCTATGCCAACAGGGAGATTATAGTTCCTGATAATCTAAACTTTGTCTCTCTGTCTTCATTCGCCGCCGGTCTGGATTTGAAAACCTTTGATAGTATTCTTTCAATCATCAGGAAAGCACAACAGGTATCGGGATGGGTCATAATAACTTTTCACGGTGTTGGAAAAGATGAAAGCCAATTGTATATAGATAAAGATGAACACCAGAAGCTGATCTCCTTTTTATCGCAGAACAAAAATGAAATATGGACTGCACCGATTATTGAGGCCTGCAGGCATCTAAAGTCGAATGGATACTGAAAGTGCGTATTCTGGACTTGTACTATAAACCAGCGGCAAATCCGGTATCAGGAGAACATGATCGAAAAATACTGGAATAGTAAGATTATAATATTCTTGTTGTATATAATGATCTTTGGATTTCTTCTTGTTGAAATCCTGCTTAACCTGACACCGCCCATATCAAGAGACGCCCTTATTCATCATCTTGCCATCCCAAAGCTCTGGCTTCTGCACGGGGGATTCTATGAAATCCCATGGGCGGATTTTTCTTACTATCCCATGAATATAGATCTCCTTTATCTTGTTTCTCTCTATTTCAAAAATGACATATTCCCCAAGTTCATACACTTTGTTTTTGGTGTCGGTACAGGCCTGCTCGTATATTATTATCTCAGGAACAGGTTTGGCAAAAACTGGGGGCTTCTCGGTTTCCTGATTTTTTTCACCACACCTGTTGTTGTTCACCTTTCAACGACAGCCTATGTAGACCTTGGAGTGGCTTTTTTTACAACGGCGAGTATCCTTGCATTTGTTATATGGCGGGATGATGGATACAAGAACACGAAGTGGTTAATTCTGTCAGCTATATGCATGGGATTGGCAGCAGGTTCCAAATACAATGCCCTGATTGCATGGTTCTTTTTAAACCTGACGATGGTTTTTTATTATTCGAGGGATACTGGCAGGGGACTTTCGGCATTAAAGTCTGGAGTAATATTTTTTGTAATTGCTCTTCTGATCGTCTCTCCCTGGTATATTAAAAACTATATTTTAACGGGTAACCCATTGTATCCTCTATTTGATAACTTTTTTCGATCTGTGCATCATCTGTCTGTTGGAAGCAGTGGTTCTGCTGTGATTTCCACGGGCGCATGGGCTGATAATATTTTTCAGAGAAGGGAGATGATGTTTGGAGAAGGCTTCTGGGAAACAATTTTCATCCCGATCAGGATATTTTTTCAGGGGAAGGATGGTTCAGCTCAGTATTTTGATGGCGTTCTTAACCCGATTCTCATAGTTATGCTTCCTTTTGCTTTCCTGAGGAAAGATTTAGGTCGTGATAAACTCCTTTTTTTATTGTTTTCGCTCTTTTTGTTGTTTATGGCATATTTTCTCACGGACATACGTGTGAGATATATTCTGCCGGTGATCCCATTCCTGACTATTCTGAGCGTGGTCGGAATAAAAAATATCGTTGAATGGGCAGGCAAAGAGCCCAACCCGCTTCGCCACACCGGTTTAATTGGCATATCTGCCGTTATAATAATCCTTATTTCCCTTAATGTCCTGTACTTAAAAGATTCTTTTAATACCATCCAGCCTGTAAGGTACATTCTTGGTCAGGAGACAAGGGATGAGTTTCTAATCCGTCACACAGCGTGTTACCCTGCGATGCAATATGTCAATAAAAACCTGCCGGATGACTCAAGGATTTTTCTTATGTTTCTTGGAAGACGTGGCTATTATCTGGATCGGCCTTATTATCATGAGGCATCTTTTGGAATGAACACCATAAACGGAATGGCCAACACCTCCCGAAACAAACAGGATTTTGAGTCATATATACATTCCATGGGCTGCACCCATATTCTAATGCGAACCGATCTCTTTAATAAATATTTGCATGACAATTTTCCAGAGGAAACAATTGCGTGCCTCCTTGAGCTTGTGAAAGAATACTGGAATCCGGTTTATGAGTCAAACGGGTATACACTAATAGGGGCAAGAAATGATAAGCAAAAGTAATGGGTTTGATTTGAATATCAGGTGGCGTTTTCCTGAAGGAAAAAAATATGCTTTTGCCTTTATATCTTTATTTGTATTTCTACTAATTATTTATGGAAACAGCTTACAGGGTGAATGGCATTTGGATGATACTTCAAGTATTGTAGAAAATGCCGGTGTTCACCTAAAAAACCTCTCATGGCCGGATATTAAAAAAACCTGTTATTTTAGAGGCAGTCTTTCGAGACCTGTTTCTTATTTTAGTTTTGCCTTAAACTATTATTTCAACGGCCTAAATGTACTTGGTTACCATCTGGTCAATCTCGCCATCCATTATATAACTGCCATATTTTTGTTCCTCTTTATCTATAATACGTTAAAGCTTCCGGTTCTTAAGGAACGTTATGGGACGGTTTCATACTCCGTAGCTCTCCTGGCGACCTTTCTGTGGGCAGTGAGTCCCGTGCAGGTTCTTGGTGTCAGTTATATCGTTCAGAGAATGACCAGCATGGCCGGGATGTTTTATATCATGGCCATGTACTTATATCTCAAGGGGAGGACTTCTGATTGTCTGAGCAATAGCATCTCCTTTTTTATTTTCTGTGCTCTTTCGGCCCTTTTATCATTTGGCAGCAAGGAAAACGCCGCCATGCTGCCGGTGACCCTGTTCCTCTATGATCTTTTCCTCATTCAGGGTATAACTAAAGAAAATCTCAAAAAGAACATGAGGATTGTCATCCTGCCTTTCATCGTTGTTCTTGCACTTGGGGTATGTTACACAAATGTCTCAACCATTCTTGATGATTACAGCTATAGGCCATTTACCCTCATGGAAAGGCTCCTGACAGAACCGAGGGTGATAATTTTTTATATCTCACTTTTGTTCTACCCAATTCTTCCACGCTTTGCCCTGCTTCATGATATCTATATATCAAGGTCACTCTTTGATCCCTGGACTACTTTACCTGCTATCCTTTTAATATTATTAATCATTGCTTGTACCTTATCTGTTGCCCGCAAAAAACCGCTTATCTCTTTTTGCGTTATCTTTTTCTTTTTAAACCACTTGATTGAAGGTACCATCATTCCCCTTGAGCTTATCTTTGAGCATCGGAACTACATACCGTCGATGCTCATTTTTGTTCCTATAGCTATTTTAGCAGTCAATGTACTTGATTATCTTTCTTACAAAAAAGGACTTCAATTTCTACTGGTCCTCGGGATAGCATTTTTATTATATGATCAGGGATATACCGTTCATAAGCGCAATGAAATTTTAAGATATGAACAAACGCTATGGTTATACAATGTTGATAAATATCCTAATCTTAGTCGAGCTCACAACAATCTTGGTAAAACATATATGAATCGTGGATTACCAATGGAGGCCTTTCAAGAGGTCAGCAAGGCATTGGAAATCAATAGATATTTCAATTTTTACAATGAAGCAATTGTAAAGAAAAACCTGGGAGAATATTACCGCTGGGGGGAGAAATATGACATGGCCTTAATCAACTACAAGGAGGCTGTTGCCATCTGTCCCGGACTTGCAGAAGCTTGGGTTGGTATAGTTACAATAGAACTCAAAAAAGGAAATATAGGGGTAGCATATCAACACATAAATAAAGCATTAAAAACCAATCCCGCCAGTGCTAAGCTACATGAAGCATCAAGTTTTGTATTGTTTAAACTCGGTCGTTTGGACGAGGCGCTGAAAGAGTCTCAAAAAACACTGGAGATAAATTCTGAAAGAATCTTTCCGATAGCTATTATGGCTGAGATAGCTCGGAGGAAAGGTCAGGACTATAAGTCAATTCAGTATTGGAAGAAATTTTTAAGGAAAGACCCAAACGATATTAGAGCGTACATCGCCTTGATTGAGCTGTATTCTTTAACTCATAATAACAACCTGCTTACCCAAACAATTAGTCAATTATTGAATATTAAAGGCGATAGAAACCTTAGGGATTTTTTACACGAAACTACAAAAAATGCGGAACTATTGGTTTATGTGCCGGATACAGAAAAGATACTGGCTATTATAAAGGGTAATTTTCTGAAGCAAATTCAGGATATTAATCTAAAAAATGTCGTAAATAATATAGGGGAAACATCATCTCATAGAATTATTCGAAAAGATATGGTACGAATGTATACTGTTTGAAGAGCGAGGGAATATATGGGAAAGGACTATAAACCAGATTTCATACCTGAAGTGAGCATCATCGTCCCCGCCTATCGAGAAGAGGAGGGCATCGCAGCCGTTGTTGAGAGAATTCACCGGGTGATGGGTGTGCTTGATCGTCCTTATGAAATTCTTGTTGTGGATGATGGGTCAGATGATGAAACTGCGGAAAAGGCGAGAGGGGCAGGGGCTCAAGTTGTGCCTCACGTATACAATATGGGCAACGGCGCGGCAGTGAAAACCGGCATCAGAAATGCGAAGGGTGAAATCCTGGTCACGCTTGACGGAGATGGCCAGCATTCGCCTGAAGATATCCCACTCTTGCTTGAGAAAGTAGGGCCTTACGATATGGCGGTTGGTGCCCGTACAGGTGATTCAGAAGCATCTCTTTACAGGTCTATGGCAAACAGTATCTACAACTGGTTCGCCACCTATATGTGTAAGCGCAGGATCGAGGACCTGACATCGGGCTTCAGGGCGATAAAAACGGATATCGCCCGTCAGTTTGTCTCTCTGCTGCCAAATACGTTTTCCTATCCAACAACCGTTACCATGGCGGTTGTCCGTTCAGGATATAGCCTCGCATATGTGCCTATAATGGCCTCCCGCCGCGTGGGGCAGAGCAAGATTAAGCCCCTGAGGGACGGAGCACGCTTTCTCATAATTATTATCAAGATTGCCACATTGTTTTCTCCAATGAGAGTGTTTCTACCAGTCAGCGCTCTCATGTTTTTCTCAGGACTTGGCTATGGACTGTTGAAGATATTTGTTTTGGGAGAACCTTATGGCCCAACTGCGGCCATGATGATGACTGTGGCCGTTGTGATATTCATGGTTGGACTTGTATCGGAACAGGTGGCACAACTAAGGTTTGATCGAATGGAAAATTTGGACAATTCGCAAAAGAAGGATATACGGAAATCGGATTGAAATGTTATTTTGATATTAATTTTCCGAAGATTTGCCCGTTTCCGGACGGAAGGTACACACAATAAACGGAGTGTTTGATAAATGGGAAAGTGCTTGATTTGTAACAGTCCTGTTGAATCATTTATCTCTTTTGGCAAAATGCCTCTTGCCAACGGGTTTCTCACACCGGATCGATTTGGTGATGAAGATTTTTTTGAGCTGAAAACAGCTTTTTGTCCAAATTGCGGTATGTTTCAATTAACAGAGCAACCTGATCGTGAGAAGATGTTTAATGAGAACTACCCATTTTTTTCCGGCACGTCAAAAAGGATGGCGATACATTTCCAGGAGTTTGCAGAATATGTAAAAAGGGATTATCTTTCTTCTCTGGATCCTTTTGTTGTAGAGATCGGATGCAATGATGGTATTATGCTGCAACATTTTGCCGGTGCCGGTATCCGCCATCTCGGCATTGAACCATCGGCAAATGTTGCGCAGGTGGCAATTGAAAAAGGAATAAATACAATATGCAAATTCTTTAATGAGGACTGTGCCCGGCAAATTGTGAAGGAATGCGGGCAGGCCGATGCCTTTTTAGGTGCCAACGTAATGTGTCATATTCCCTACCTGCATTCTATTGTAAAAGGGATAAGGATACTTTTAAAACCGAAGGGTGTTGTCATATTTGAAGATCCCTATCTTGGAGATGTTATAGAGAACACATCATATGACCAGATTTATGATGAGCATGTATTCCTGTTTTCTGTTTCTTCCATAAAGTATCTTTTCGAACAACACGGTATGGAAGTGATAGATGTTGAACCTCAGGAAACGCATGGTGGTTCTATGCGGTATATTATTGCTCAGCAAGGGATGTATTCTGTTTCCGACAGGGTTTATGATCAGTTGGAAAAAGAAAGAAAGATTGGTCTGGATAAACCGGAAACCTATCAAATATTTCGAAAAAACTGCGAACTGTCACGTGATAGTTTGATGGCTGTCCTGAATGAAATCAAACAACAGGGGAAAAGAATAGTTGGATATGCAGCAACATCCAAAAGTACGACCATCATCAACTATTGCGGGATTACCACTGATCATATAGAGTTCATCAGCGACACGACCCCAATTAAACAGGGTAAATACAGTCCCGGAGCACATATTCCCGTTCGACCCTATGAAGAATTTGTTTCTGATTATCCTGACTATGCTCTTCTGTTTGCCTATAACCATGAAAAAGAAATAATGGCTAAAGAACAGAAGTTTATGGAATCCGGTGGTAAATGGATTGTGTATGTGCCGAAAGTGCAGGTGTTAGAGTGATTTTGTGCAGTAACCCCAGGGCGCAGTATTTTTCTTATAAAGAAGAAATAGATGCCGCGATTTCTCGTGTGCTTGATGGCGGATGGTATATCCTGGGCGAAGAAGTTAAGGCGTTTGAAAAAGAGTTTGCCGGCTATATTGGCGTTTCTTATGGGATCGGAGTTGGTAGTGGAACAGAGGCAATTCATTTAGCTCTTGCCGCATGCGGAATAGGGGAGGGTGATGAGGTAATCACCGTTTCACATACTGCAGTGGCAACTGTAGCGGCGATTGAGCTGGTAGGTGCAATACCGGTGTTGGTGGATATTGAGCCGGCCTTTTTCACGCTTGATCCGAACAGGCTAAAAGAGGTAATTACACATCGAACAAAAGCTATTCTTCCCGTTCACCTTTATGGACAACCGGTTGATCTGAATCCCGTCATGGAAATTGCCCGAAAGTATCAGTTGTACGTGATTGAGGATTGTGCTCAGGCACATGGGGCAACTTACAAAAACGAGCGTGTGGGGTCGTTCGGCGATATGGCATGTTACAGCTTTTATCCAACCAAGAACCTGGGTGCGTTGGGTGATGGTGGAATGGTTGTGACCAATGATAAGGATCTCGCCGAAAAAGCCGTGCTATTACGTGAATACGGTTGGGCTGAACGATATATAAGTTACGTTCAAGGCTGGAATACACGGCTGGATGAAATACAGGCAGCCATATTACGTGTAAAACTAAAGTATCTGGATGAAGATAATTCAAAGAGGATACGTCTGGCAGAGATATATAATAACGGATTACGCAATACTGATTTGATTTTACCGAAGCAAAGAGAAAATTCTACACATGTATATCATTTGTATGTCATACGCTCGGCAAAACGGAATGAATTATTGGCATCTTTAAAAGAAAAAGGCATCGGTGCCTCGATCCATTATCCTGTACCGGTACATCTTCAGCCAGCGTATAGGGGTTTACATGATTTCAACAGACTACCTGAAACAGAACAGATTGCTAAGGAAATAATTTCACTTCCCATTTATCCTGAGTTAGGTGAATCGGATGTGCAAACGATAATCAGGACAATAATGGATTTTAAAGGAGTGGCAGATGATTGATGGAGTAATTATAAAGAAATTGGTAACCCACACTGATGAAAGAGGATTTTTCAGGGAGATCATCCGTGTCACGGATGACTTTTTCGCTGGTGGATTTGGTCAGTGGAGCCATTCTTTGATGTTCGATAACGTTATCAAGGCTTGGCATTACCACAAAATTCAGACGGACTGGTGGTACGTATGCAGCGGTGTCCTTCGAGTAGGATTGTGTGATATGCGGGAGGATTCCATAACGTATAAACAAACCATGGATTTCCTGGCGGGAGACCTGCAACCTGCTCAGGTTGTTAAGATTCCTCCGGGAGTGGCACATGGTTGTAAGACAGTTCAGGGCCCGGTCCACTTACTTTATATTACCTCTAATGTGTATAATCCGGACGATGAACTTCGCCTTCCTTACGATGATCCGGAAATCGATTTTGACTGGCTGAAAGGACCACCTGTTAAATAGTTCACCATGACTGTCATGCATATAGGGATTACATGAATCAATTAGCATATAATCACATCAAAGAGCATTTTACCGGTAAACAAATACTTGTAACCGGTGCAAATGGCTATATTGCGACTAATTTGATTGAGGCATTGAAAGATGTTGAATGCTCAGTAGTCCGCTTGAGCAGAAAAAGTAATTTACAATCTGTTGATGGAGTAGCGAATATTGTGGATGTCCAAGGTGATATTCGTGATGAAAAAATATGGAAAGAAGCATTAAATGGGACAGAAATTATTTATCATTTTGCTGCACAAACAAGCGCTTATATAGCGGAAGAGAAACCATTTGATGATTTTCAGTCAAATGTTATGCCTATGATAAGATTACTTGAGATATGTCAGAACCAACTGTGTAAACCAAGCGTAATATTTTCTGGTACAGTGACAGAAACAGGTATAACAAAACATGTGCCTGTTAATGAAGATAGACAAGATAAACCTGCGACAATTTATGACCTTCATAAGTTAATGGCAGAAAATTATTTAAAGTATTATTCTGAAAAAGAGATTGTGCAAGGTGTGATTCTACGTTTGGCAAATGTGTATGGGCCAGGGCCAAAGAGTAGTGGTAAAGATCGAGGGATATTAAATCTGATGATAAGGAAGGCATTAGACGGGTCGTCCCTTTCAGTTTATGGTGCTGGCAAGCAGATTAGGGATTATATTTATATTGATGATGTTGTGCGGGCGTTTCTTGTGGCTGCTTCGAATATCGGAAAGACAAGGGGGCAGCACTTTGTAATAGGTTCGGGTGTTGGTTTTTCTGTTTCTGATGCTATTAACCTTGTTGCGGAAAGAGTTTATGATAAAACAGGAATACGGGCTGAGGTTACTCACATCAAGCCACCTTCTGCATTATCTCTTATAGAGGAGAGGATTTTTATTGCCGATATCAGCAGATTTTCGTTGTGTACCTGCTGGAAACCTGAAATTCCTCTTATTGATGGCATCGATAGAAC
Source organism: uncultured Syntrophales bacterium (assembly GCA_964454305.1). Lineage (GTDB taxonomy): Bacteria > Desulfobacterota > Syntrophia > Syntrophales > JADFWA01 > JAUSPI01. The sequence goes on from CAYVXX010000042.1 coordinate 9,362, forward strand.
TATTGATTTTTATTGTTCTGGGTAAGGGTAAAAATAGTGGAAAAGAATCGTCCAAGTGCTAGCAGACTATGGGAATATATCAATAATACCAATCTGAGCAGGGATAGATTATCTCAAGAATTTAAAAACTTCAAATCAACAGATATTAATTTCAAATTGGCAATTTGGAATCCCCGCACTAACGGCATACGTTTTTTAAAAACCTTGATTTTTTTTATTTGTTCGGCTCTGTCAGGCCAACAATGGGGGAAATTAAAAAAAATACATAATAGAGAAGTTGGTAACCCTTATTCTATACAGTACAATAACGAGCATGTTTGTCTTGACTACTTGCAAGCCGTTTTTGAAATTGATTTCATGGAAAAATATTTTAATTTTAAAAACTCGTCTGTCATCGAAATTGGAGCAGGATATGGCCGAACATGTCATGCTGTCCTTTCGAATTACAACATCAACAACTATTACATTATTGATCTTACAAATTCACTTGAACTTTGCCAATATTATCTGAAGATTGTTTTGAATAAAACGCAGTACAATAAAATTACATTCGTTAATGTGGAAGATTTTGATAAGGTTAGAAACAAAAATTATGATTTGTGTGTTAATGTCGATTCACTTGCCGAAATGGAAGAAGCAACTGTTCGCCTGTATTTACAATTCATAGACAGTCAGTGTGAAAATTTCTACGTAAAAAATCCTGTAGGTAAGTACTGCGATAAATCGCTTATTTCTCACGATGAACCTAACGAAGTAGTTGATCTTGCGATGGAAACTGGAATATTAAAAGAGGTAATTGATATTCATAACAATAAAGAGATTGAAATGCAGTCCAGGGAATTCGTAAAAGCTTATTGCCCATCCAACAAATGGGAATGCGTCGGCAATGAATGGGGAAAACCATGGAGCTATTATTGGCAAGCATTTTTCAGAAGAAACATATGGAGAAAAAACCATGAAAAAAGCGACGTTTGACCTTTATGGTCAAAAGATTCTAATCACCGGCGGATTGGGCTTTATTGGTAGTAACCTGACCCGTAAATGTCTTGAGCTGGGTGCTGAAGTAACAATTTATGATTGTCTGGATCCCCGATCTGGGGGAAATCTCTATAATATTTATGATATCGAGGACTCCGTCGAGTGCTGCTATCAGGACATACTAAATTTTGATCTGTTGTCCTTGGCCGTAATTAATAAGGATATTATCATTAATTGTGCGGCTTCTACATCTCATCCTTTTTCCATGAAAGAACCCTGGATCGATCTGGATGTGAATGGAAGGGGTGTGATTAATTTATTAGAAGCTGTTCGCCGATTTAACAGGGATGTGAAGTTTATTCACCTCGGTACCAGCACCCAGTTGGGTAAGCTTCAGTACCAGCCTGCCGATGAAAAACATCCTGAATTCCCAACCGATATCTATTCAGCCAATAAAAGCGTCTCGGAAAAATATGTGCTGGTCTATAGAAACGCCTATCAAATACGAGCCACTGTCATCAGATTATCCAATGTCTTTGGGCCAAGAGCCACCATACATAGTCCGGAATTTACTTTTAACAATTATTTTATTGGACTGGCCTTACAAGGAAAAGATATTACGGTATTTGGCGAAGGGAACCAAAAAAGAAATGTGATTTATGTAAAAGATGTCGTTGCAGCGCTTATTCATGCATCCCAGACTGATAGAACTGACGGAGAAATATTTTTTGCAGTTGGTGATCAGCATTACAGTGTCGCAGAAATTGCTGAGGCAACAGTACAATACATGGGTTCAGGGAAAGTGAAATTTGTTGACTGGCCAAAAGGCAGAAAATCAATCGATGTTGGTGATGCAATTATTAGTAATCAAAAAATCAAAAAGGCTTTGAACTGGGCTCCTCAGTACGATTTGAAGAGTGGGCTAATTGAAACCAAAGCATATTATGAAAATTGTCTTGAGGAATATTTAAGGTGAAATTTATGAAAATCGTGATTACAGGTGCCTTAGGGCATATTGGCTCCAGAGTAATTCGTGCAATACCGTTAGCTTTTCCCGAGGCCGAGATCGTTATGATTGATAATATGCTGACCCAGCGTTACTGTTCATTGTTTAACTTGCCTGCCGATGGGAAGTATCGATTCGTTGAAGCGGATGTCCTGGACATAGATTTAGATGCGGTAGTGGAGGGAGCCGACGTTGTCTTGCATTTAGCCGCGATTACCGATGCAGCAAGTAGTTTTAAAAATAAGGAACAGATAGAAAACGTTAATTACAATGCAACAGCTAAGGTTGCTGAAGCTTGTAGCGATGCAAAATGTCCCATGATCTTTATTTCCTCAACCAGTGTCTATGGGACTCAAAGCGGAGTTGTTGATGAGGACTGTTCTACAGAAGAGCTTCAACCTCAAAGTCCTTATGCTGAGACAAAATTGAAGGAAGAGAGATTTTTGCAAGCCTTGGGATCTTCAGAAAAATTGCGTTTTGTGATTTGCCGCTTTGGGACAATATGTGGTGTTTCTCCCGGGATGCGGTTTCACACTGCGGTTAATAAGTTTTGCTGGCAAGCCGTTATGGGACAACCCCTTACTGTCTGGCGAACGGCTTTACATCAAAAAAGGCCGTATTTAGCGTTAAGTGATGCAGTGGAAGCTCTTAAATTTATTATTAAAAACAATATGTTTGATCAAAGAACATATAATATACTAACAGAAAACCTTACTGTAAACAACATAATCCAACACATAAAAGAATATATACCTGAACTGGAAATACAATATGTGGATACTGAAATTATGAACCAGCTATCTTATGAGGTTTCATGCCTGCGTTTCAAAAAGCGGGGCTTTGAATTCACGGGAAGTGTGGAGGAAAATATAGGTAAGACGATAGAATTACTTAAAATGGCTGGAGCAAACTATGTCAAATAAGAAGTTGTACACCCGGGAAGAATTTGAAACCCTACGGGAAAAATCCGCCCAAATAATGGCTGCGGATAAGGAACTTCGCCGGGATGCTCTAAAGGTATTAGTACAGGCCGATCATCATCGGTGGATTCATCAAACCAACTGGCTGGGTGAGCCAATTCTTAATCTTCCTCAAGATATGTTTGCCATTCAGGAAATCATTTTCAAAACCAGGCCCAGGTTTATCATAGAAGTGGGGGTAGCCTGGGGTGGTTCCCTGTTATTTTATTCAACTCTCATGGAGATTCTCGGAGGAGAGAGAATCATTGGAGTAGATATCTACATCCCCGATGATCTGAAGGAACGGCTTGCTTCATATGGGAAACTTTCCGAGAGGCTGACATTAATTAACGGTTCATCCATTGAACAGGATACTATAGGTCAGGTCAAATCCATTACAGGAGATTGTCGAGAAGTTATGATTTTTTTGGATTCCTACCACACTCATGATCATGTACTCAAAGAGTTGTGCTTATATTCTCCACTTGTCGGTGAAGGGTTTTACCTCATATGTGGAGATACCATTATTGAGGATATGCCGGAACAAAAGCATCGTTCTCGTCCCTGGGGACCCGGAAACAACCCCAAAACGGCACTTGATCAATTTCTTAAGGAAAACAATAGATTTGATGTAGATAAGGTTCTTGAAAACAAACTTTTGTTTACCTGTAATCCGGGGGGCTATTTAGTTTGTATTAAAGATTAAGAGGGGATGTTAAGATACAAAAATCGTTACCTGTTACAGGACAGAAGAATGACTGACAACAATTTACCAAGTGTCGGGATTGGGCTTCCGGTATATAACAACGCAAAATATCTTTCCAGAACATTAGATTCACTTCTGAATCAAACTTACCCCAATATTACTATTTACTTGTCTGATGACTGTTCAGTTGATGGCACTGATGCTATTTGCGAATCCTATGCTGAAAAAGATAATCGAATTAAATATTTCAGGAATGAAAAGAACTTGGGGGCGAATGGTAATCTTGAAAAAGTTCTTGCATTAACATCAACCGATTACTTTATGTTTGCGAGAGGGCATGAGATATTATCAACGGATCTTATTAGTGATTGTGTTCGTATTTTGGAGGAGGATAAGAAAGTTGTTCTTTCCTTTGCCACTACTCAATGGATAGATGAAGAAGATAAAATTATTCCAAACAAACCTATTGGCTATTTTGATACCAGAGGTTTTGATGTAGTTACGCGATGTGCCCTGGTATTCTGGGGTAGGCTTGAATGTTTTTACGGGCTTACCCGAACCGAGGTGATGAAAAGCATTCGATTTTCTGAAGATATTATAGCAAGCGACGTGATTATGTTACTCGAAATGGCACTAATAGGTAGTTTTGCGCATGTTAGCTCTGGTGTCAGGTATAGAAGATATCATTACAGTGGTGAAACCTATCGTAAAAGGCTCCAAAGATACAGGACAGGTACATATAGACAATTAAAAGCAATAGATCGTTTTTTTCCGTTTGCAAGGTTACCTTATCATCTATGTCTATCAGTAATAAAGTCTAAGGTTTCAATCAGCGATAAAATAAAAATCCTGCTCGTAGTTTTGTCTCATGCGCCCCTCAAATATATCGTTTCAAGAGGTAAGCAACTATAGTTAAATTGTAATTGATCGAAAATTTCCCTCAACCCAGTAAATAAACAAGAAATCGTACACAATGACAAACACGCGCTCTTGGTACAGATGGACACTTTTTATACTCGTTCTTTCCGCCGTAACATGGTGCGTTCTGCATAATCTCGATGAAATTATTCGATATAATTTCCGCTTTAAATGGTCTTATTTAACGTTTAGTTTCCTTTTTGTATGTGCTACTTATTTGACCATGTTATTCATCTGGATCAGGCTTAGCATGTCATTTGGCTTAAAGGTACCGGTGTTGGAGGCCGGCAAAGCTTGGTTTCTTTCCCAGCTTGGGAAGTATGTGCCTGGCAAGGTTACGCTGTTTCTCGTTCGACTTGATGCTTACCGTGGATATTCAAAGCGGAAGGTAGCCGTTGCCACAGGTGTTGAATATATCGCATTGTTGGCATCGGCATCCATTTTGATTTTAGTGGCGCTGGCATCAGCTTCACAAATCGTACCCTATTATATCCAGTGGGTCGCGGGTGTAGGAACTTTTTTATTCCTACTCATCCTTTGGCCCCCGTTATCGATGCGTCTTGTTAACTGGGGATTTAAACTCTTAAAGAGAGAGCCGATTGAAGAATTTCCGTCCTACGGCCTGTTGCTCAAGTTTGTTGGTGCATATATCTTTGCCAGTCTACTAAATGGAATGGGTCTGTTTTTTGCGATAAATTCCCTTTCGCCTGTGAATTTCACTTATTTTTTAATAATAGCAGGAATATATGAGGCCGCTGGTCTCATTGGAATTGCAGCGGTATTCGCGCCCAGTGGAATTGGTGTTCGCGAAGGGGTGCTTTTACTTATTCTGCCCATATTTATCCCAAAGCCTACCGTGATTGTCAGCACAATTGCCATTAGATTGATTGCCACCATCACTGAACTTTTTCTATCTGGCGTTTTTGTTGTTGCTGAAAAAATATGGGCAAAGCAAAATGAGCGAATTATCACAGAAAAGAAAAATGTATAGCCTGGTTGACGAATATTTAAATTTCCTCGCTGTTGAAAAGGGTGTTTCTCTCAACACCCTTGAGGCTTACAGCAGGGATTTGGTCAGGTATGTAGAATTTGAGCAGGACGCGGGAATTAAAACTATTAAAGATATTACCTCCGACGATGTAATAACATACCTGGGAAGTCTGAGAAAGGGCGGTCTGACAGCAAACTCCGTCAATAGAGGGCTCGCAGCCCTCAGGGGATTCTATAAATACCTTCTTCGTGAAAACATTGTTGTTGGAAATCCTGTAGCGAATATTGAACTGGCCAGGGTCTGGATGCGCCTGCCCGATACTTTGAGTATGGAAGAAATGAATCTTCTTCTCAGGCAGCCGGACACGAATACTTTCTCCGGCATACGGGATAAAGCAATGCTGGAACTCATGTACGCAACCGGAATTCGCGTTTCAGAATTGATTTCGCTAACCATAAACAGCATCAACTGGCAGGTGGGATATCTGATCACGATTGGGAAGGGCAAAAAGGAAAGAATTGTTCCGATAGGTAAAACTGCTATTGATTCCCTGGATCGATATGTTAAGGATATCAGGCAGAAATTTTTAAAAAAAACCGCAACAAATATCCTTTTTCTTAACAGGTATGGAAGGGGTCTAACGAGGCAGGGATTCTGGAAGATCGTGAGAAAATATGTTAATAAGGCAGGACTGCAAAAAAAGGTGCACCCTCATACGTTCAGGCATTCTTTTGCAACTCATCTTCTGGAAGGGGGAGCAGATCTCCGCTCCGTCCAGGTAATGCTTGGACATGCGGATATATCAACAACTCAAATTTACACTCATATTACCGGAGAAAGATTAAAGAAGATTCACAAGAAATATCATCCCAGAGGGTAAGAGTGGTGGATTACTATAAATCAGAAAAAAATATAGAAAGCCAAGATAAAGAACGGAAGAGAAGCAAGCCTTTTTACATTTCGATTATAATTGCCATTGCGGTGATATCCTTTGCCGGTGGAACAATTTTAGATCATTTCTGCAGGACAAAGGTTGATCAATTAATCTTTTCCACCTCTAAGATGAAAAGTGTATTTCTTTCCACTGTCCTGGGACATGAACCAAAGTTTTATTATCTGGACGTTGAAAAAAATGGGAAGGACTATAGATTGACAAAAGATGACGTCTTCGAAGTTTCCTATCGTGATGAGTTTGTCATAAAAAGCGTTTCCTCTGATTCCCTCTTTGGCAGGGGAATCGCTGTCGATGTTGAAGGAATAGGACATAGAAACGACTTCAGGGTATTGCTAAAAGGCATTGAATTAGTTGATAAATTAACTACAACAAAAAAACAGAATTCTAACACGGATTATAAAATTGACGTCAGGTATCATGATAAGAGCATTGCATCGATTCCCATAAGGGTAGAGATTACTCCACAGGACTGGTTGAGATTCGCCAGAAGGTCCAAAAATGAAGGTTCGCAGATTGATTATCTGAAGCGGGCAATAAATATGAACAAAAAGGACATCGGTGTCCGCAAGATGCTTGCACGGGTTTACGTTCGCAAGGGAATGCAAAACATGGCAATCTCTCAGTATCAGGATATCCTGAAGCTAAAACCGAACGATCTGGAGGCGCTGGTTGAGTTGTCAAAGTGCTATATAAAACAAAAAGAGTACCGTAGAGCACTGCCGATTTACAGGAGGATCATCCGGCTTAATCCCAAGGATGCCTCTGCATATGCGAACATAGCCTTTGCCTATGGAAAACTGGGCAGATGGAAAAATGCTATTGCAAACTATAACTCATCAATACGACTGAACCCAAAGAATGCGACGGTGTATTACAATCTGGCAAAGGCATACGAAAAAACAGGCGATAGCAAGAATGCTGTTGAGCGGTACAAACGTGTTTTAAAGATGACACCGGGTGCCGTTGACGTGATGGCTGCACTGGCCGGTGCTTATTTCAGTTCCGGAAACTATGACGAATCTATAAAGTTATTTGAAAAAGTTATAGAAAAACAACCCCGAGATGCGTCAGCATATGCTAATATTGGACTGGCCTACGGGGGAAAGGGATTATGGGAGAAAGAAACAGTAAATTATAAGAAGGCCATATCACTAAACCCGAAAGATCCGGTGATCCATTTTAATCTGGCCGTCGCCTGTGAAAAGAGAAATCGTTACCGAGATGCGGCCTCCGAGTACAGAGCGGTGCTGAAGATCAATCCTGATGACACTGATGCCATTAATGGGCTGGCGAATTGTTATCTCAGGGATAAAAAATATACCAGTGCAATCAAACTCTATGAAAAGATTGCAAAGATTTCACCCAAGAACGGTTCAGTATATGCCGGTCTTGGATTTGCATATGGTCAGACAAAAAAATATAAACAGGCGACTAAAAACTATGAAAAAGCGCTCAAATATGGTTATCATCCGACCATGGAAGAATTGAACATTCTTGCTGGATATTATCTGAACGTGAAGAACTATAACAATGCCATCAAAACCTATAAAGAAATGATCGAACTGAATCCGAAAAAGGCGGAGATTTACTCAGGCCTTGCTCATATTTATAATCTTAAGGGTGATACCGACAAAGAAATTGAATACTACAAAAAATCATTAAGTTACGATCAGGAGGACTATATGGTGTGTCTTAACCTGGGAGGTGCTTATGAAAGGAAAAAAATGTATAGCGATGCCCTCAGGGAATACACCAGCGCATATCAACTCAATCCCGATTCAAGTGAAGCTGCCAGGAAAATACCGGAGATGAGGATAAAAATATTACAGCAAAAGTATAAGGATTAAACAGCTATCGGCTTTAGCCGACAGATTGAGGCACAAAGCAACAAAGGCACAGAGGCACAAAGAAAAGAAATTAAAAATCATAAGTTGTAGGGTCGGGTTTTTTTATACCCGACCGGCTGGCGGGTGGCATGGACAAACCATGTGCTGGACCTTGATCCGGTATTGTTTGTCCGTGCCAAAAGAAAGGAAAAATCAATGAAGCAAATAATCTTACAAGATTTCATTATTGGAGATGGCGCTCCCTTTGTACTTATTGCCGGTCCCTGTGTAATTGAAAATCAAAAAGAAACCAGAAAGATAGCAATATTTCTGAAGAAAGTTGCAGGCGATCTTGACATACCGTTAATATTCAAGGCATCCTATGACAAGGCAAACCGAACTTCCATAAATTCTTACAGGGGACCCGGTTTGACAAAGGGACTCCAGATCCTGAAGGACATCAAGGAAGAACTAAAAATCCCTGTTCTTTCCGACGTCCATCGTTTTGAAGAGATTGAAGATAGTTCACAGGTACTCGATGTAATGCAGGTGCCGGCGTTTCTCTGCCGGCAGACGGACTTCGTAAAGGAGATTGCCGGAAGTGGCAGAATAATAAACATAAAAAAGGGACAGTTTCTTGCGCCCTGGGATGTGTCTAACATACTGAAAAAAGTTTCATCTACCGGAAATGAAAACATTATGATTACAGAAAGAGGGACAAGTTTTGGTTATAATAACCTTGTTTCTGACTTTCGTTCTCTCCCCATCATACGGGATATGGGATATCCTGTTATCTTCGATGCCACTCATAGCGTACAGCTTCCCGGCGGTTTGGGCAATGTCTCCGGTGGGCAGAGAGACATGATACCATATCTTTCAAGAGCGGCAGTTGCTGTTGGAATCGACGGCCTGTTTTTAGAGGTTCACCCCGATCCCGAACGCGCACTCTGTGATGGCCCAAATTCTCTTTATCTTGACGCTCTTCCAGGCCTGCTCAGCATGTTGAAGGAAATAGACGAAACAGTCAAAAGGGAAAGACAGCCGTAGGAGATACGTCTCATCTGCCAGAAGAACCTCAGAGGAAAAATCGATGAATAAATCTATTGATGAAAAGTTGTTAAAAAAGATCAGGCCCATCAAACTTTTAATTCTGGATGTCGACGGGGTTCTGACTGATGGAAGAATAATTATTGATGATCTTGGAAATGAAACAAAGAATTTTGATGTCAGGGACGGGCATGGGCTCAGGCTCCTGATGAGATGCGGCATTGATGTTGTCCTTTTGACCGGTAGAAAATCAAAAGTGTTAGAATATCGTGCTAAAGAACTTGAAGTTAATGAAGTTTATCAAAACGCTAAAAATAAGGTTAAGGTCTTGGAAGATATCCTCCGTAAAAGAAATATTAATGGAGATGATGTTGCTTATGTTGGTGATGATATAGTGGATGTTCCTGTCTTCTTGAAGGTAGGTTTTTCCGTGGCTGTGGCGGATGCAGTAATTTATGCAAGGGAGGCAGCCGATTACATTACGGAAAAAAGGGGAGGAAGAGGCGCGGTCAGAGAGGTATGCGAGATGATTCTTAAGGCGCAGGGAAAATGGGGAGAAATTGCCTCCAGATACGACCTGAACTGAACAGCGAGCGCATTATTCTTCGAATTACTTCGTTCCCCGCTGCTTGC
>CAYVXX010000043.1:0-10702 GCA_964454305.1 uncultured Syntrophales bacterium
CACTTTTAAACTTTAAATCCGTCAAAAACGGTTCACTTTTAATTCTTAAATGACAGTTACTTCTTTTTCCCCTTGATAATATATAATGTTTATGTTATCTGCCACCAACGCATTACACACACCCTCTGATTGTTTGAGCGTTGCTTTTTAAAAAGTTCTCGGACAAAGGGATGAGGGTGGAGGAGAGACTTTTGAAAAAGGTCTCGAAAAAACAATTAAAAGGAGTTGTTATATTATGGGACATGTTTCAATGAAGCAGTTGCTTGAGTCGGGGGTTCATTTTGGTCATCAGACAAATAAGTGGAACCCTAAAATGAAGCCCTACATATTCGGGGCAAGGAACAATATTTACATCATCGATCTTCAACAGACTGTAGAGATGTTTAAGGTTGCTTATAGCTTTGTCGCTGATCTGGTGGCTGAAGGTGGAGAAATTCTATTTGTCGGTACGAAGAGACAAGGTCAGGAATCGATCAGGGAAGAAGCGGGAAGATGCGGTATGCCGTATGTCAACCAGAGGTGGCTGGGAGGAATGCTCACCAACTTTAATACCATTAAGAAGAGTGTTGACAGATTAAATACTCTTGACAGGATGTTTGAGGATGAAAGTTTAAACGCCTTTCTTAAGAAAGAGGTGCTGAAACTTCAAAAAGAACGGGATAAGCTTGAAAAAGTTCTGGGCAGTGTAAGAAATATGGAAAGACCGCCTAAAGGAGTTTTTATCGTTGATCCCAAGAAAGAACATATTGCGGTAAATGAGGCAAGAAAATTAAAGATTCCGATAGTAGCCATAGTTGATACAAATTGCGATCCGGACGAGATAGATTATATTATTCCAGGGAACGATGACGCGATAAGGGCTATAAAATTATTCTCTTCAAAGATGGCAGATGCTGTAATTGAAGGCAAGAAAAAGTTTGAGGAGCGTTTGCAGGCTGAAAGTGACAAGGAATTGACGGAGGAGATTAAAGAGGAAGATGGTCTGGAGTTAGATGTTCCGGAGAGTATTGAAACTAAAGACGAAAGCCTTGATATAGAAAAGCCTACTGCAACTGATATTGATGAGACTTTGAGTGAGAAAACTGAGGAGGAGGAGTAAAATTGGGCATCTCAGCATCTATGGTAAAGGAATTGAGGGTAAAAACCGGCACGGGTATGATGGATTGCAAGAAAGCGTTGACTGAATGTGATGGTGACTTCGAAAAGGCAATCGAGTATCTGAGGAAGAAAGGTATGTCGGCGGCTGCCAAGAGGTCGTCAAAGGCGGCTAAGGATGGAGTTGTTGCCTCGTATATTCATATGGGCGGGAGGATCGGTGTCATGGTCGAGATTAATTGCGAGACGGACTTTGTCGCCAAGACGGAGGCTTTCCAGACACTCGCAAAAGATATAGCTATGCAGATTGCGGCTGCAAATCCTTCTTATTTAAACCCGGAAAATATACCTGAAAATATATTGGAAAAAGAAAAAGAGATTTATAGAAGTCAGGTGTTAGCTGAAGGAAAACCGGAAAAAATAATTGATAGAATAATCGAAGGCAAGCTTAAAAAGTACTACGAGGATGTGTGTCTTTTAGAACAGAAGTTTGTCAAAGATACTGATATTAGCGTGGGAACACTTGTTAATGATATGATTGTCAAGACCGGTGAAAACATTATAGTAAGAAGATTTGCCAGATTCCAGCTGGGTGAGGAAGTATAGCAAGCATTCAGCTATTAGCTGTCAGCTTTCAGCTTTCAGCTACTTCGGTGGGTTTCACAGCCGGGAAAGGCACATTACGCGTTTTACCTCTAGCTTTGAGCTCAATAGGAGTTAAGTGGATAAACCAGTTTATAAAAGGATTATTCTGAAATTGAGCGGGGAAGCTCTCGCAGGTGAGAGTTCCTTCGGGATTAGTCCTGAAGTAGTCAGGTTGATTGCAGAAGAAATCAAAGAAGTTGTAAACTTGGGTGTTCAGATAGGCGTTGTTGTTGGCGGAGGAAATATATTTCGTGGAGTGGAAGCGGATGCCATGGGTATAGACAGGACGTCTGCAGACTATATGGGTATGATTGCTACGGTAATAAACAGTCTTGCTTTGCAGAGTGCCCTTGAAAATATCGGAGTTGAAACAAGGGTTCAATCCGCCATTGAGATGAAAGAAGTTGCAGAACCGTATATAAAAAGGAGGGCGGTGCGACATTTAGAGAAGGGCAGGGTGGTAATACTTGCCGCGGGGACAGGAAACCCTTATTTTACAACGGATACTGCGGCATCGTTGCGGGCTATGGAAATACAGGCCGATGTTATCCTGAAGGCTACCAAAGTGGATGGGGTATATGATAAGGATCCCGTTGTATTTGACGACGCAAAGATGTTTAGTAAAATAACCTACTTGGAAGTCCTGAACAGAGACATTAAAGTAATGGATTCGACCGCTGTAGCGCTTTGCAGGGACAACAATCTTCCTATTGTGGTATTTAATCTTCGAAAGAAAGGAAATATCAAAAATGTGGTTGTGGGACGGTCAATAGGAACAGTAGTGGAGGGTTGAGAAATGAAGGACCTGATTTTGGATGAGTTAAAAGATAATATGGAAGAGGGGATAGAATCTTTTGGAAAATCCTTGAACAAAGTGAGAACCGGAAGGGCTTCTCTTTCTCTTCTTGATGGAATTAAGGTGGATTACTATGGGACACCGACACCGATAAATCAGGTGGCTACACTTTCCACCCCTGAAAGCCGTCTTATCTTGATTTCTCCCTGGGATAAAAATGCGATAGGATATATTGAGAAAGCTATACAAAAATCTGATCTTGGATTGATGCCGAGTAATGACGGGAATGTGATACGTATAGCCATTCCTCCCCTTACGGAAGAGAGCAGGAAAGAGATTGTAAAAGTTGTGAAAAAGATGGCCGAGGAGAGCAGGATAAGATTGAGAAATGTAAGAAGGGATGCAAACAATCAATTCAAGACTCTGAAAAAAGACAGCGAAATATCAGAAGACGATTTGTACACATATCAGGATGAAGTGCAGAAAGTTACCGATGAATATATAAAGAAGATAGACGCCAGTTTTGCTGCCAAAGAGAAGGAAATCATGGAAATATGAACCACACAGATAAGTGCAGAGGCACAAAGGCACAAAGTACAAAAGGGACAAAGTTGTAGTTTCCCTTCCCGTTTCGTTTTTCATCTTTATTCTACCCCGTATCATCTTTATCACTGTTCTTAACCTTTCCTGAAACTTTGTTACTTTGTGTGCGAGTATTACAAAGGTGAACATGAAGAAAATTGACAATACCAACCTTCCTCAACACATAGCCATCATTATGGATGGTAATGGGAGATGGGCTAAAATAAATTCCATGTCAAGAATGGACGGGCACAAGAAAGGTGCCGATTCGGTGAGGGATATCGTAGAGGCCTGTCGGAGAATAGGCATAGGTTATCTTACCCTTTATGCCTTTTCCACCGAGAACTGGCTTCGCCCCGTCTTAGAGGTGCGGGCGTTAATGAACTTGCTTGAAAAATTCCTCCGTTCAGAACTTCAGAAGATGCTTGAAAATGACATAAAATTGATGACCATAGGTAATACTGAGATGCTTCCCAAGGCGGTAAAGAAAATTCTTCGGGAAACGATTGAAAAAACCTCCAACAATAAGGGGATGGTACTCAATTTGGCCCTGAGTTACGGTGGCCGAGATGAAATAGTTGAGGCGGTGAAGAAGATATTAAAAGATAGCAGGGCCGGTAATATAACAGATATGGACATTAGCAAGGATGTATTTTCAGGCTATCTGTATACCGCTGGTATGCCGGAGCCGGATTTGCTTATCAGAACAGGTGAAGAACATAGATTAAGCAATTTCCTCCTATGGCAGATGGCTTATACGGAATTTTATTTTACGGACGTTTTATGGCCGGATTTTAGCAGAGAAAATCTCATTGAAGCCATTGCAGACTACCAGGAGAGGGAGAGAAGATTCGGTAAGACGAGCGAACAACTATTGTAATGATTTAACCGTCAGCCTTCAGTGAAAAAAGTTAGGGCTGGAGTTTTTTTGTCCAAGAATTGAATGTTATGAATTCTCATATCAAGCGATGGATTACAGGAATCGTAGTGCTGCCTGCCATAGCTGCCGTTATAGTTTATGGTTCAGCGATGGCATTTACGGCGCTTGTTGTATTGCTTGTACTGGGAGCTGTAACAGAGTACAACAACCTGGTTTTTGCGGAGGGGTTATATTGGGAAAAGGGGGAAGGTTTGGTGATAGGTGCGTTGATACCCCTCGCAGCATATCTTGGAGGCATTCACCTTGAGCTTGCCATAATAACATTTTCCTTAATTATAACATTCCTTCTTTTTCTCTTAAGATTTAAAGGTGGTTCAATAAGTATAGCCACTCCTGGTAAGGTCGTATTCGGCTTTATATACATCCCGCTGATGATGTCGTATCTAATACTCATGCGGGGTTTGGAAGAGGGGACATTATGGATATTTTTTACTTTAGTTCTCGCATTTTCCGGTGATATATCGGCTTTTTATGTGGGAAAATCTATTGGTAAAAGGAAATTGTTGCCGGATGTAAGCTCGGGAAAGACAGTTGAGGGAACGATAGGGCTGTTAGGTGGAAGTATCGCAGGATGTGTTATATTTAAGTTTTTGTTTTTCCCTGCACTTTCTCTTGTTCACGTGATATTGCTGGGTCTTGTCGGGAGTGTCCTGGGACAGTTGGGGGATCTGTGTGAATCTACAATCAAAAGGGCCTCAGGGGTGAAGGATTCCGGGTTTTTACTGCCGGGACATGGCGGAATATTAGATCGGCTGGACTGTCTTTTCTTTATTGTTCCTTTTGTTTATTATTACAATGTGTTCGTAATCAAATGAAAAATATATCGATTCTTGGGTCAACAGGTTCCATTGGTGTAAACACACTTGATGTAATCGGCAGCAACCCTTCCATATTTAAAGTTGTAGCCCTCTCAGCCGGCAGCAATATCACCCTTTTAAAAGATCAAATTGAAAAGTTCAGACCAAAAGTAGTTTCGGTTATAGACGAGAATTATTCTTGCCAGCTCAAGGAGATGCTTGACTTTCCTTCCAGGATAAAGGTTCTTTACGGGGTTGATGGGTACAGGGAAATTGCTTCCGTAAAAGAGGCGGATATGGTGGTTTCAGCTATAGTTGGAGCAGCAGGACTTCTTCCAACTATGGAGGCGATTTATGCGGGGAAAAATATAGCTCTTGCCAATAAAGAAACCATGGTTATGGCTGGGAGTCTCGTTGTTGAAGCTGCCGCATCAAAGGGGGTTGCGATATTACCTGTTGACAGTGAGCACAATGCCATTTTTCAATGCCTGGCAGGCAGCAGGCAGGAGGATATAAAAAGAATTATTCTTACGGCATCCGGGGGGCCTTTTCTTAACATGTCCGGGGAGGAGCTTTTGAAAGTCAAACCTGCCGATGCACTGAAACATCCCCGATGGGAGATGGGGAAAAAGATTACCATAGATTCTGCGTCGATGATGAATAAGGGACTTGAAGTTATTGAAGCAAGATGGTTTTTTGACGTTGATATTAATAAAATTGATGTACATATTCACCCTCAAAGTGTGATCCATTCCATGGTGGAATTTATAGATGGTTCTGTTATAGCTCAATTAGGTGTTGCCGATATGAGGGGCCCGATTTCCTATGCGCTCTCTTATCCGGAAAGGCTTTCGAGAACGAACTGTCCTTCGTTAGACCTTCTGAAGGTGGGAACACTGGAATTGCTCCCTCCCGATTTTGAAAAGTTTCCCAATCTGAGACTTGCGTATCTTGCCGGAACAAAGGGAGGGACAATGCCGGCAGTACTCAATGCCTCAAATGAAGTGGCTGTTGAGGCATTTATTGCAGAGAAAATAAGGTTTGTGGATATGCCGACAGTGGTACGAGGGACCCTTTCCCTGCATCGGAAAAAAGAGATTTCGTCCATCGAAGATGTTTTAGAAGCAGACAGGTGGGCACGGGATGAGGCGACGAAAATAATAAATACTTTAAAGGGATAGGCGCTTGGTTAGTATAAATATAATATCGGTAATAATCCTTCTGGGGGTATTAGTCTTTGTTCATGAACTCGGTCATTTTCTCATGGCCAAGTGGGCAGGGGTTGGTGTGTTAAAGTTTTCTCTCGGATTTGGCCCAAAGCTGGTCGGGAAAAAGATCGGTGAAACGGAATATATTATTTCAATGATACCTCTTGGCGGTTATGTGAAACTTCTGGGGGAGTCACCAGATGATCAATTGTCGGAGGATGATGAAAAAAGAGCTTTCCTGAAACAACATGTACTCAGGAGGATAGGAATCGTTGCAGCGGGACCTGTCTTCAATTTCCTTTTTGCTATAATGGTGTTCGCCATCGTTTACATGATCGGAATCCCGGTTCTCACCACGGAAGTCGGTGATATTCAAAAGGGGTCTCCTGCCTTTCAAGCGGGGCTCAAAGGAGGAGACATCGTATTGGCCATTAACGGTGAAGATGTCTCTGACTGGGGTGAGCTTGCCGGTATTATCGTTAATAGTGAAGGGCGTGAGCTGGAGATAAAAGTAGAGAGAAATAGAAAGATAGAAGATTTTAGATTAAAGGCAGAACTGATAAGATCAGAAAATATTTTTGGTGAGAAGGTTGATTCATATAAAATAGGAATAAAGGCTTCTTCGCATACCATAATTGAACGGTTAAATCCTTTCAGTGCACTGTGGGCCGGGATAGAACAGACATGGTATATTACAAAGATTACACTGATTAGTATTGTAAAAATGGTTGAGGGTAAACTTTCGGTCAAAACATTGGGTGGTCCTATACTGATTGCACAGATGGCAGGGGCACGTGCCCAGGAAGGAATAGTTCCGTTTATATTTTTTATGGCTCTGCTCAGTATAAATCTTGGAATAATCAATCTCTTTCCCGTCCCCCTTCTTGATGGAGGGCATCTTTTATTCTTCATTATTGAGCTGATATCGGGCAGGGAAGTAAATGTCAAATGGAGAGAGATGGCACAGCAGATAGGATTTGCTCTGTTGATAATGTTGATGATATTTGTTTTTTATAATGATATCGTGAGGATATTTGGACAGTAGGCAGGCGGCTTTTAGCTTTCAGTAAAAATAAAAAATCAGGTAAAAGGCTTTTTATTGTGCAGGCTGCTCGCGTAACACTTACAAGGTCCTAAAGAAAAAAGTATTTGCGTTGTGATATTTTAACATAAATGGTATGTTGACATTAGCGGTTGATACATCGACACAAAGTGTAAGCGTTGCTCTTCTGAACAGTGATTCTGTCCTGGCTGAGTGTCTGATAAATGTAGGCATAAATCACTCGGAAACGCTTCTGCCCGCAATAGAGAGAATACTTTCAGTTGCGGGTACAGAGATAGCGGAAGTGGATTTATTTGCATTGACGGTAGGCCCCGGTTCATTTACGGGACTCCGGGTAGGTGCAGCTACGATTAAAGGACTTGCCCTTGCTGCAGACAAGCCGGTTGTCGGTGTATCATCTATAGATGCCCTTGCTTTGAATGTTGCTAACTCGACGATCACAATCTGTCCCATGTTAGATGCCAGAAAAAAAGAGGTATACACTGCACTTTACAGACCCGACGGAAGAGGCATACCGGAGAAGATAGTGAGAGAAATGGTTGTTGATCCCGAGACATTTTTGAAGGGTATCGACGAGGAGGCTATATTTCTTGGTGATGGCGCAAGAAACTACAGTGAGCTTATCAAGGGAATTTTGCCTGACAGATCGTATTTTGCATTACCACACCTTCAATATATAAAGGCTTCTGCGGTAGGCCTTTTAGGAATAAATAAATTTATTGAGGGAGATATCCTGGATATTATGACCTTTACCCCTCAATATCTTCGCCTCTCTGAGGCAGAAATGAAAAGGGTTGCAGATAAATAGGGGGCTGATTTTTAAAGCCCGTACAGTGCTCTTTAATTAAATAAACCTATTTTGCTGGGAGGTCAGTAATTTATGGAAAAAGCAGAAGAGGATTTGATAGCAAGGTATATTGATCGAGATAAAGAGTTAAAAAAGTTTGTGGAAGATCATAGAAAGCTTGAAGCTATCCTGGAAGATTTTAACAAAAGACTCCATCTCACACCAGAAGAGGAGATGAAAAAAAAGGAAATTCAAAAAACGAAACTTAGGGGCAAGGATAAGATTTTTGAAATCTTGTCAAAATACCGTGAGGCCTGACATTAGTAAGATTATGAAACACTGCAGCATTATTGCCCGGGAGGGGACGCCTTTTATTATATCCCTTGGAATCCTGGTGGTTATTTTTGCCTTTGCAGGTGTAGTGTGGGCAGCGGCGTTATTCTTCATTGCCACTTTATTTGTTACCTGGTTTTTTCGTAATCCCGAAAGAAATACCCCCGGGGATGAGAAGGCAGTTATATCTCCAGCCGATGGAAAGATTCTAAGAGTAGAAGAAATTACAGAAGATACCATATTAAAAGGCAGATTTAAGAAAATAAGCATATTTATGAGCATCTTCGATGTTCATGTAAACAGGATACCCTATTCCGGCAGGGTGGACAGTATCGTATACAGAAAAGGGAAGTTTTTTTCTGCCAATCTGGATAAGGCGTCATCCCTCAACGAGAGAAACTCGATCCTTGTTACAACCGATGATGGGCAGGAAATCCTTACCATCCAGATAGCGGGGTTGATAGCCCGGAGGATCGTCTGCTGGATAAAAGAAGGGATGAAGGTTGCAAAAGGGGAGCGTTTCGGTCTTATTTGTTTTGGGTCGAGACTTGAAGTTTTTCTTCCCCTTGATTCAACCATTTCAGTAAAGGTGGGGGATAGGGTCAAGGGTGGTGAAACACCGATTGGATATTTGACATGAATAACAAAAGAATTAAGAAAGATAATATGAAAAAAGGGATTTATATCCTGCCGAACCTCTTTACCACGGCCAGTCTTTTTTTTGGATTTTATGCGGTAGTCTTTTCGATGAGGGGAGACTTTTCCCGGGCCGCAATTGCGATTCTGGTTGCCGCTGTTCTTGATGCGCTCGATGGAAGAATAGCCAGGATAACCCGTACGGTGAGCAAGTTTGGTGCTGAATATGATTCTCTGGCGGACCTTGTTGCTTTTGGTGTTGCGCCCGCAATCCTTTCGTATACATGGTCACTTTCCCCCTTCGGCAGATGGGGTTGGCTCGCCTCGTTTCTGTTTGTTGTCTGTGGGGCACTGAGGCTCGCGAGATTTAACATTCAGATTGGCATTATAGAGAGCAAGGTATTCAACGGGCTCCCTATACCGGCTGCTGCTTCAGTTGTGGCAACAGGGGTACTCCTTTTCTATTATCTTGGGGGAGTAGGGCAGCTTAATCACCCATCCATATTAATCGGTATTATATTGCTTTCCTTATTGATGGTCAGCAATATAAAATATTACAGTTTCAAAGACCTGAATCTTTTTTCACGAAAACCCTTTATGACTTTTTTCGTAATTGTTGTTCTTATGATTATAGTTATTGCAGAGCCTCAGATAATGCTTTTTACCTTTGCCACAGGTTATAGCATCTCCGGTCCCGTGTGGAAGCTGTCGAACGTTGTGAAGAAGAGGAGCTCTAAAGAAAAAACAGAAGTGGAGAAGCAAGAATTGAGAAGTAATAAGTAAGGAGTTAGTTGTATGAGGAAATACAATGTGGCGGTTGTTGGTGCGACGGGTCTTGTAGGAAATGAGATGATTAAGATCCTGGAAGAGAGGAATTTTCCGGTAGACGAATTGACGCTCCTCGCGTCGGAACGTTCACAGGAAAAGATGCTGGACTTTAAAGGGAAGTCCTATCCCGTGAAGGTGTTGGATGAAGATTCTTTTGAAGGGATAGAAATAGGTCTCTTTTCGGCCGGAGGTAGTATCAGTGAGCGTTTTGCACCTCTTGCTGCCGGGGCAGGATGTGTAGTTATAGATAATACCAGTGCCTTCAGGATGGACCCCGCAGTCCCCCTCGTTGTACCTGAGGTGAACCCTGAAGCGATCGGGCAGTATAAGACAAAGGGCATCATAGCGAATCCGAATTGTTCGACTATCCAGATGGTTGTGGCCTTAAAGCCCATTCATGATGCAGCTAAAATAAAGAGAATTGTGGTGTCTACCTATCAGTCTGTGTCAGGAACAGGTAAAGATGCTATTGAAGAACTTGCTGAACAGACAAAAGCGCTTTTGAGTCTTAACGAACCAAAGGTGGAGGTGTATCCCCACAGGATTGCTTTTAACTGTCTGCCGCATATAGACGTTTTTCTGGATAATGGTTATACCAAAGAAGAAATGAAGATGGTTAATGAAACCAAAAAGATTTTGGAAGATGATTCGATAGCCATTACGGCGACTGCGGTTAGAGTACCCGTTTTTTATTCCCATTCAGAATCGGTTAACATTGAAACTGAAAGAAAAATCACACCTGAAGAGGTTAGAGAAATACTTTCAACGGCACCGGGAGTAGTTGTTGTTGATAATCCCGGCAAATCCGAGTATCCTCTTGCAATAAATGCCACAGGCAAGGACGATACTTTTGTGGGAAGAATAAGAGAAGATAAGTCAATAGCAAACGGGATCGATATGTGGGTTGTATCGGACAACCTGAGGAAGGGGGCAGCTCTTAACGCTATTCAGATTGCCGAAGTCCTTATCAGGGACTATTTAAAAGAGTGACT
>CAYVXX010000043.1:10802-13892 GCA_964454305.1 uncultured Syntrophales bacterium
TATGAGAATTATTGGGGGGCAGGTGAAGGGCAGACGTATATTTGTGCCAAAAGATCATATCAGGCCTACATCGGACATGATCAAGGAGGCGCTTTTCAATATACTGCCTCCAATGGAAGGAAAGACGTTTCTTGATCTCTTTGCCGGAACGGGGAGTATTGGCCTGGAGGCGATGAGCAGGGGAGCTGTAAAAGTTGTATTTGTTGAAGTAAATCGCTTTTCGATTGAGACAATTAAAAAAAACTTGAGCGTGTGCGGTTTTAATAATAAGTATGAAATAATATCGGCGCCTGTTGACGAGAGTCTCAAACGGTTTAACAAGAAAAAGGAACAGTTTGATGTCATCTTTGCCGATCCACCCTATGAAAAGGGTTTTATCAAAAAAACTTTGTATTTATTAGGTAGGGGCAGTCTGGTTTCCGAAGACGGCATTATTGTCCTCCAGCATTCTTGTAGAGAAGAGCTGGACTGGGATACTGATGAGTTTGTTCTGACGGATCAGAAAATATATGGTGACACCTCAATTTCTTTTTTGAAAATGCACAGCGAGCATAGCGAGCGGATATAATGGAATTATTCCTTAACATTTCGATGAATCCACGCAGCTTGCTGCGAGGAGCTTCAATTGCTGAACAAGAGGAAAGAGAATTGTGAAAAAGATAGCTGTTTATCCCGGTTCGTTTGATCCTATTACTAACGGACATCTTGATATAATCAGAAGGGGACTCCTGGTTATTGATGAACTTGTCGTTCTGATTTCGTATAATCCTGATAAAGCTTCTCTTTTTTCTGTTGAAGAAAGAATGGAGATGATAAAGGAGGTCATCGGAGATAATCCGAGAGTCAGGGTTGACAGCTTTCCAGGACTTCTCATCGATTATGTAAAAAAAGAAGGTGCAGACGTTATTTTGAGGGGTTTAAGGGCCGTGTCGGATTTTGAATATGAGTTCCAGATGGCTATTATGAACAGGAGGCTGGACAGGGAAATTGAGACGGTATTTTTGATGACGGGATACAAGTGGTTTTACGCGAGTTCTAAACTTATAAAAGAGGTGGCAAGCCTCGGAGGTTCATGCGAGGGATTGGTTCCGAATATTGTTTGCAGAAAATTACAGGAGAAATATTCGAAGTGAAATTAGCATCAAGAGTAGGAAGAGTAAAACCATCACCAACGCTTGCAATTACTATGAAAGCAAAAGCGTTGCGGGCAGAAGGGAGAGATGTAATAGGTTTCGGTGCCGGAGAACCGGATTTTGACACTCCTTTCAACATCAAACAGGCGGCCATAAAGGCAATAGAAGAAGGTTTTACCAAGTATACTCCGTCAAGCGGTATAGATGAGCTCAAAGATGCTATTATAAATAAGCTTGAGCGGGATAATAAATTGACCTACAACAGATCGCAGATAGTGGTTTCCTGCGGGGCAAAGGATACCCTCTACAACCTTGCACAGGCCCTTTTCGAAGAAGGGGATGAGGTTATTGTGCCGTCTCCGTATTGGGTTTCCTACCCGGCCATTGTCATCCTTGCCGGGGCAACGCCGGTAATTCTTGAGACTAAAGAGTCTAACGGTTTTAAAATGAGTCCAGAAAAGCTTGAGAAAGCTATCACAAAAAACACAAAAGCCGTCGTATTAAACAGCCCGTCAAACCCGACCGGGGTTGCTTACTCATATGATGAGCTTGAAGCCCTGGCGGAGATAATCGTAAAGAAGGACATTCTTGTAATATCGGATGACATCTACGAAAAGATTATTTACGATGATTTTCGTTTTTGTAATATAGCTTCTGTTGGAGAGGAGATAAAAAGGCTTACTGTAGTCGTCAACGGAGTTTCAAAAACTTATGCCATGACAGGATGGCGGATCGGTTATGCTGCCGGTCCTGAGGATATTATTGCCGCCGTCACAAAAATACAGAGCCAGAACATATCAAATCCCACTTCTATCGCGCAGAAGGCGGCAGTGGAAGCCCTGGAAGGGAACCAGGATGCTGTGGACATAATGGTGAAAGAATTTAAAAAAAGAAGAGATTATATCGTAGAAACATTAAACAGTATTCCCGGTATCAACTGCATGAATCCTCAGGGCGCTTTTTACGTATTTCCCGATGTATCCTCGCTGTTCGGGATATCATACGATGATAAAAAGATAAGCAATTCCAGTGATTTTGCAGAGTATCTTCTGGATAAAGTGGATGTCGCCGTTGTTCCAGGGATTGCCTTTGGTAATGATAATCACGTACGCCTTTCCTATGCCACGTCAATGGAAAACATTCAAAAAGGTTTGGAGAGAATAGGCAATGCCGTAGCAAAACTTGCGGCGCGGTGAGTCGCGAGTAAAACCTTTTCGATACATTGGAGCCCCGCTCTGTGAGCGGGGCTCCACTATTTACTTGACCCCCATCTCAATTTTTCCTATATTCCCAAGTTCCAAGTTAAATTATATTCAAGGAGGTTTAAATGAGGATTATACTTTTAGGAGCACCTGGTGCCGGCAAGGGAACTATTGCCAAGTTCCTTTGCGATTTTGACGGATCAATACAGATTTCGACGGGAGATATCCTGCGTGCAGCCGTAAAAGCCGGAACTGAGCTGGGCAAGAAGGCCAAAGGATATATGGACCGTGGAGACCTGGTTCCTGACTCGCTGATCATGAATATCATGGAAGCACGTCTGCAGGAACCTGATTGTGAGAAGGGATTTATTCTCGATGGTTTTCCAAGAACGATCAAACAGGCAGAGGAATTGAAAGATCTTCTCAAAAAATTGGATATCAAACTCGATTTAGTGGTTAATCTGGAAGTATCGAGGGATGTTATTTTAGATCGGCTTACGACACGACGAACCTGTTCAAATTCAGAGTGCCAGGAAATATACAATATCAAAAGCAAGCCGCCGACCGCTGATGGAAAGTGCAAAAAGTGCGGCAGTCCGGTTATCCAGCGGGATGATGAGACCGAAGAAGCGATTGTTTATCGGCTGAAGACATACAATGAAAAGACTGCACCGCTTATAGGGTTTTATGAAACCGAAGGGATGCTCGAAAATTTTGCTTCCACAAACAGTCAAGAAACGGTTGAAGGAATAAAG
>CAYVXX010000043.1:13992-17974 GCA_964454305.1 uncultured Syntrophales bacterium
CGGTTTTCTTTGCTCAGAATCATTTTGGGGATGCTGTTATTGCCTGGCTAAAAATCTAAAAACTCGTGCTACCGCACTCAAACATTTAGATTTTTTAACGCCGGTCACTACCAGCATCTTTTCCCCAAAATGCTTCGATTCGCTTCGAAAAGACTTTTTACGATATTATCGAACCTAAGACCTGAGACCCGTGTAAACATGGTAAATTACGAAAAAGAACTTAATCCTGAGCAGCTTCGGATTGTTATGGCGAATAGCGGTCCCATCCTCGTCATTGCGGGGGCCGGCAGCGGGAAGACCCGCGCGCTGACTTACCGGGTGGCAAGGCTTATTGAATCGGGTGTGGGACCTGAACGTATCCTCCTTGCCACCTTTACCAACAAGGCCGCCCGTGAAATGCTCGGAAGAGTTGAAATGCTCACCAGTGTTGACATAGGCAGGCTGTGGGGCGGGACATTCCATCACATAGCCAATCTTATATTGAGAAGGAGCGGTCATCTTCTCGGTTATAACAGCAACTACTCAATTATGGATAGTGAGGATTCCAGGCAGCTTATAAATTCCTGCATATCCGAACTCGGATTCAGCAATGAGATCGAGAAATTTCCCAAGGGGAATGTTGTAGGGGATATCGTAAGCCTTTCAGCAAATACGGAAGATAAAATCAATCGGGTTATTGCCAGGAAATATCCTTATTTTTTCAACTTAATTGATGAAATTACCGAAGTTGCCTCCCGATACCGGGACAGGAAAAAAGAGTTGAACGTGATGGATTTTGATGATCTCCTTTTGAATTTAAGGGAACTCCTGATCAGCAACTCCCGGGTTTTTGAAGAATATGCGGACAGGTTTTTGCATGTTCTGGTAGATGAATACCAGGACACCAACGTTATACAGGCACAAATCTTAGATCTCCTCGCCTCGCACCACAGAAATTTGATGGTGGTGGGAGATGATTCCCAGAGCATATATTCCTTCAGGGGCGCAAATTTTGCCAACATTATGGGGTTTCCCGAGAAGTATCCCGATGCAATGGTATTTAAGCTTGAAACCAACTACAGGAGCACGCCTGAAATTCTTAATCTGGCCAATAAGAGCATAATAAATAATGAAAAACAGTTTCAAAAAGAATTAAGGGCTGTGAGGTCCGGCGGGATCAGGCCGATACTCGTATCGGCAAATCATGTCATACAGCAGGCAAATTTTGTTACCCAGCGTATCCTCGAATTGATATCGGAGGGTATTCCCCTGAATGAAATTGCCGTACTTTACCGAGCCCACTACCACTCCATGGAGCTTCAAATGGAGCTGACCAGGAGGGGCATTCCTTTTGAGATCAGGTCGGGTATACGATTTTTCGAGCAGGCCCACGTTAAGGACGTTACATCTTTTATGAGGATCATGATCAATCCCTATGACGTGCTGGCATGGAAGAGGGTGCTCATGCTCTACAAAAATGTCGGTAAAGTTACCGCTGACAGGATATGGAAATTTGTTTCCGCCAGTTCAGAGCCTCTTTCCGCGGTTGCCTCCGATAATTTTATGAAATGCGCCTCAAAAACGGCAGCCCCGGGTCTGCGGAAGTTCAGAGTAATGATAGAAAATATTATTGATTCGCCAAGTAAGGAATTCCCATCGGAAATGATAGACATTATTCTGGAGAGCGGATACCGTGAATACCTTCAGGGAAAATATTCGGATATGGAGTCGAGAGAGGAGGATCTGAATCAATTAGGGAATTTTTCAAAGAAGTTCAGTTCCATGGAGGATTTTTTAAGCGAGCTGGCATTAATGACAAATATAGAAGCTGAAGAGGACAGGACATATTATCAAGACAGGGATGAAGAGAGGGTTGTTCTGAGTACGATTCATCAGGCCAAAGGCCTTGAGTGGTCGTCGGTATTTATGATCTGGTGTTCAGACGGGATGATTCCGCTGGCACGAGCCCTCAAAGAGGAGGACGGGGAAGAGGAGGAGAGGAGGCTCTTTTATGTGGCGGCCACGAGGGCTAAAGATCAGCTGTATTTCTGCTATCCCCTGGTCGATTATGCAAGGGGAGGCACGTGGAACGGCACTCTGAAACTTTCTCGATTCGTCGAAGAACTGAAACCATCGACATTCGATACCTCAGTCTGCCCTTTTGATCAGTGGGTTGTCTATAACGAGAACGGTGAATGAGGGATAAGTTAACATATGGCAATTAAATTACGAGACGTTACCCAGGTTATCAGATCTAAAAATGCGGGATCATTTATTCTGACGTTTGATGTGATATTTAAGGAGAATGAAGTTTATAAAAAAGTAAAAGAAAAACAGCTAATTAACAGGGATCTGGTTAAGAAACTGTATAAAGTTTCTGATGATGAGATTCTTGATGTCATATACTTTGATGATGCGCTTGCCGTGAAGTTCAACATCAAGAGAAAAATACCTTCAGGAAATTTTGGTGACCGTGATATTTACGGGGCGCAGCAGCATGCCCCGATTCTGGATGTGGTGCTGGAATTATGAAAGAGATAAAAATACTTTCCCCGAACGGGATTCTTGGGTATGGCTTCCCTCTGTCATCCTTTGAGGCAGGTCTAAAATTGAAGCCCGATGTTATTGCAGTGGATGGAGGTTCTACCGATCCCGGCCCGTATTACCTTGGAGCGGGTGTTTCTTTTACGACAAGAGAAGAGGTAAGGAGGGACCTTTTATATATATTGAGAGGGGCGAATTCTCTTGCTATTCCTGTCCTGATAGGAACTGCGGGAGGTGCGGGAGCCAGGCCCCACGTCGACTGGATGTTGGATATAGTCGACGAGGTGCAAAGAGAGGAGCGAATCGAGTTTAGAAGAGCGGTTATCTACAGTGACGTTTCCAGGGAGCTTCTGCTGAAGAAGCTTAACGAAGGTAAGGTAAAGCCCTTGTCGGTTGAACCGCCGTTGAATGAAAAAATGATTCATGATTCCGAGAGGCTGGTTGCACAGATAGGCGTGGAACCATTTGTTGAAGCGCTTGAGGCGGGGGCAAATTTAATAATTGCGGGGAGAAGCCTCGATGTTGCCGAATTTTCCGCTTTTCCGATATGGAAAGGTTTTTCGAAGGGACTTGCCATTCACCTTGGTAAAATTCTGGAATGCGGCGCGATTGCGTCCGAACCGGGGAGCGGAAGGGATTGCCTTTTCGGGATATTGAAAAAAGATCATTTTCTGGTTTTTCCGACAAATCCGGCAAGGCGGTGCACGAGGATTTCGGTTGCCGCCCATAGTCTTTATGAAAAGGAAGATCCGCTAAAGCTATGGGTTACAGACGGCTGTATCGATATCTCTCAGGTGAAATTTGAGGAGTTGGATGAAAGGACGGTAAAGGTTTCAGGTTCCCGTTTTATTCCGAAAAAAACAACTCATCTTAAATGTGAGGGTGTGCGGTTTATGGGATTCCGCTTTGTGTGCATTGCCGGAGCAAGAGATCCTTCCTTCATTTCTTCCCTGTTGGAGCTTGAGGCACAGGTAAAAGGAGAGGTGGAAGAGAATTTTCCGGATGTGAAAGAAGGAATAGATTATTCAATCCGTTTTGTGAACTACGGGATTGATGGAGTAATGGGTGAATTTGAACCCCGGAGCGATGTTTCTCACGAAGTCGGAATAGTGATCGAAGTCATAGGGAGAAACAGGGAAACGGCGAGGACTATTCTTGCCTCTGTCCGTTCAACGCTGCTGCATATCGGATTTGAGGGGAGAAAGTCAACCGCTGGAAATCTTGCGATCCTCTTTTCTCCTTCCGATTTTGAAGGCGGCAAGGTATACGAATTTTCTGTTAATCACCTCATGGAGGTAGATTCGGAAAAGGAAGTATACAAAAGTTTCCTTACATAGCCTTTTGTTCCCAAAGTGACGTATTCGCAAAAAGTTGGTTTTCGTTCCTCTCTGTCACTCCCGCGCAGGCGGGAGTCTATAACACCTTACAATAAGTGGATTCCCGCCTGCGAGACTGTGTC
>CAYVXX010000044.1:0-17526 GCA_964454305.1 uncultured Syntrophales bacterium
CAGTTTACCCTATTACGACACAGTCTCTACGCGGGAATGACAGACTTTTTACGAAAGCATCAAATTTAGCAAAGTATAAAAAAATACGGCTTGTGTGTCAAGCAAGACGTAATTGAACTGAACAGCGAGCGCTAACCCCGTTGCTTGCAGCGGGGTTAGCGAGCGAATAAAATCAACAATTCTTCGAAGAATCACGTAAGTAAATTTCCTTAACAGTCGGAGATTTCCCGTAGCTTGCTGCGGGGAGCTTCAAAAGTAATTTAATATCCCCTGACAGGACTACATAAATTTTAATATGACAATTTACAGAAACTTTCGGGCTATTTGATGTTTATCCTTCCTTCCAACTTCGGATCAATGGGAATGTTTTTCTTTATGTATAAGAATAACAGATCGACTACTGAAAAGGTTGTATCCTTTTTGTTTTTAATGTCCCGGAATATATAATAGCCGTCTCCACCATTTGCCAGCCAGGAATTCATTAAAACGTTGTATTCCTTATTTTTCTCGATGGGTTTCCACGCTCCATTTTCTAAAATCTCAGCCTTTACTATCCTCTTTCCCTTTGAAAGAATTGTTTTGACATCTCTACCATCATATACGGCGCAAAAAGGCTTATTTGTTGTATCAATATCCAGTCTTACTCCGCTCACCTGCAAAAAACCTCCTTCCTGCGCTCTACTGCCTCCCGAACATTCATCACCTGGAACCCTAAGTGAAGATGCGCTTATTTCAAGGACCTGAAGCAGTTCAGCGCCGGTTAATGTGGCCTCCATCACCGTGTCTCCAAAGGGATAGATTTCAAGCAGGTCTTTAAGAGTTACGTGACCTGCAGGATACACCCTGTCCCCCCGTATAGCACCGCCGTTAATAAGCGCCACATCGACATCTTTTCCCTTCGTTTTGAACCAATGTATCCATGAATCTGTTATTAAATTTCCAAGGATCGATTCTTTTTTTCTGACTGAGTCTTTACGTGCATCTAAGTCAGTTAAACTAATTCCGATCGGTTTTTTCAAATTTTTATTGTATTTATCTACATATACATCTAAAAATTCTTTTGTTTTTTCATCTTTCCCCACGCTTTTATCGAGCACCACCGTCTGCCATCTTGAATTATTCACCTTACCGTTAAAGTTGAATCGTAAAACGCC
The DNA here is from genome assembly GCA_964454305.1 of uncultured Syntrophales bacterium. Taxonomy (GTDB): domain Bacteria; phylum Desulfobacterota; class Syntrophia; order Syntrophales; family JADFWA01; genus JAUSPI01. Next base: position 1,155 of record CAYVXX010000044.1, read on the forward strand.
CATTTTCTCACCACAAGCACCATCCTGGACTATTACTGTCTTCCAGCCGTTCGGACCCTCCACAGTTTCATAAACGTATTCATGGCTATGTCCACCAACAATAACGTGTATCCCCTCTACTTTTTTTGCCAATTCACGATCCAATGGCGTGCCTATGTGTGTAAGGGCAACTATCATCGTTGCCCCTTCTCTCTTCAATGTTTTCACCATTTCTTTAGCAACCTTAACAATATCCTTATCAACACAAACTTCTTCTCCTACGCTACTGACTTCCGATAGTTCCGGCGTCATTAAGCCAAACACCCCAACCTTCAAGTTGTTGATTTCTTTGATAATATACGGCTTAATCAGTTGAGACAGGGCTTCGTTTCTGATTATAAGATTGGACGATACGATATCGAACCTGGCATTTTTAATTGCATTCGCATAAATATCCACTCCAAAATCAAACTCATGATTGCCCGGTGTGACTACATCGTATCCGGCCATATTCATAGCCTTGATTTCCGGAATCCCTTTGAACTTATCGTAAAAAGCGCCTATCAAGTCGTCTCCTGTTGATACGAAAAGCGAACAGTCAACTTCAGATTCAATTTTTTTTGCCAGTGATGAAATTCTTCCCAGCCCGCCCACTGCAATTTTTTGATCCTTTCCATCTACTTTTATTTTAGTATCATAAGGTACTATCTTACTCTGAAGATCTGCCGTTGTTATTATCGCCACTTCTACGCTCCTGCGGCATCCCGCAATGACAGTAGCAATGAGTAACATGACCGATAAGACTATTACCACGGCTTTTATTGTACTTTTTGACGGTTTAATCATTATCTGAACTCCATAAATCAGGCAGATACAGCTTGATAGAGTTCTTTCGCATGATAAGAACTCCGGACAAACGGCCCGCTTGTAACTCCAGAAAAACCCATTTCGAGAGCGGTTTTCCGCCAGTCATCAAATTCATCAGGATGAATAAAACGTTCCACCGGCAGGTGCTCCTTTGTTGGTTGAAGATATTGGCCCAGTGTCAGTATGCCGCAGCCCGCATCAAGAAGATCCTGAAGAGCATTACGAATTTCTTCGGAAGATTCTCCCAGGCCGAGCATGATGCCCGATTTGGTAAAAATGGCAGAATCATATTTTTGCGCATTTTTTAAGAGCTCCAGTGAGCGGCGGTACACGGCATCAGGCCTGACCGATGGATAAAGACGCGAAACCGTCTCTATGTTATGGTTCAAAACGTTTGGCCGAACTTCCAGAACCGTTCGAAGCGCATCTTCATTCCCCTGAAAATCAGGTATTAAGACCTCCACAAGCATATCAGGTACCTTTTTACGAATTTCCTTAATCGTTTCCGCGAAAAAAACGGCTCCACCGTCCGGGAGATCATCCCGGGTGACGGAAGTAACGACCACGTAATCCAGCTCCATGCTTTGTACCGCCTCGGCAACCCTTTTAGGTTCACCGGGATCAGGCGGTTCTGATGGTCCATGGGCCACTGCGCAGAAACGGCAGTTGCGTGTGCAGCGGGAACCCATAATCAGAAAAGTCGCAGTATGCCGGGAAAAGCATTCCCAGAGATTGGGGCACCTGGCTTCCTGGCAGACGGTATGGAGCCTGCCTTCTTTGAGCATGGTCCTGACTTTTTCATAGTCTGCTCCAGTTGGAAGGCTTCGTCTGAGCCAGCGGGGTTTGGGAACCCGTGCTTTTGTTTCTCTGTGCTGAACCATTATGCCTTCAAATTTATTTCATTATGCGGGGCTTTTCAAAAGATTCTGCAGCTCCGACAGGTTTATATTTACAAGCTCAACCCTGAAAACCGCCTCGATATGATTCTTAACGGCCTTGTAAACCTGATTCATGGGTATACTATGTGAAAGTTCCCGTTCCATCGATGTCACACCGACACGCTGCAGACCGCAGGGATTTATCCACTTAAAATGTTTCAATGAGAGGTTGACGTTAAACGCGAAACCGTGGAAAGAAACCCCCCGGCGAATAGCTATACCAACGCTCCCCAGCTTATTATTGCCGACCCAGATTCCCCTGTTTATGGGATTACGCTCAGCCGTAATTCCCCAATCTCCGGCCGTCCGAATCATAATCTCTTCGAGACCCGTAACATAATCAACCACACTCAGCCCAACTTCTTTCAGGTCAAGAATAGGATACACAACGAGCTGGCCGGGACCATGAAAGGTGATGTCACCGCCACGCTCCACCCGTATTACCGGAATTTTCGATTCTTCCAGAAATGCCCCCGATACAATCAGGTTCTTCTCCCCTCCCCTGCGGCCAAGGGTAAAAACAGGGGGGTGCTCAAGCAACAAGATAATATCAGAATCAATGACCCTCTCTTTTCTCGCAGCCACAAGACGATGCTGCAGATCCAGCGCATCCCTGTACTGAATGGCAGGCAGTTCTGCGCAAAGCCACGTTTTTAGTTGCGGATTTTGAGTTTCGGGTTTCAAAGTTCTAAAATACCCCCTGACCAAAAGTGTTGATGCTTTCGCAAAAAGTCCAAATCTTGTCATTCCCGCGCAGGCGGGAGTCTATAACACCTTACAATAACTGGATTCCCGCCTGCGCGGGAATAACAGAGAGAAACGAAATCCGACTTTTTACGAAACCGTCACATGTTAAGCGAGGAAAATCTTTTCCAGATCAGCCGCTGTGAGCTGGTTCCTTGCCTTTATGGTTCGTTTGCCATCTAAAAGTCCCGTTTCGATGCAGTTTCCATAAATCGAGCAGTTCCCTTCTGCGTCGGGTGTATAGCCCTTGCAGACTCGAAGCACATCGGGAGATATTTCGTCTATGAGGATGATCTTGCCGTCGCCCTCTTTCAGGCGGCCCAGCTCGAATTTGCCGTCTATTATATGAAGTCCCTTGGCTTCGAATTCGTCCGAAACCACAATAGCTATATCCTTCACGAGTTTGTTGACATAGGTTATTTCATCGCCGGTCATAACGCCTGCTTCTTCAAGTGCGTCAAATGTTATCAGAACGTCGCTTGCCCCCTTAGTCCATGCCTCTACAATTTTGTGGAGATTTTTCCCCGGTTTCACAAAAGGATACCGCCTCCAAAAACTTCCCTGGGCGTTATTCCGCCAGGTAAATTCAAGGTTATTCAGCGGTTCCGATCCCTCGAATTCTGGGGCCTGAACGGGCATGCTTATAGGTGTTGCCGGTTCCACGATCATGACGTTGTCGTCGACGGTGTCAATATAATGGGACGGGATGTTGTGTTCTTTTAAAAGCCTGAAAAAATATGTAACGAATTTACAGACGATGGCGCCCTTTCCGGGGATTTCTCCGATGACTACATCGTATCCCGGGTCAAAAACGAGTTTCCCGTTTTCTATGTATCCGGTCCCCCGGTCGGTGAAAACGAAACGATATTTGCCCGCATAGGGTCCGTCCTGGATTTCATAGACGTCCTTGGATTTTCCACTATAAACTAATCTATCTTCTGACATTAAAAAACCCTCCTTGCAGATTTCTGTTTTATCTGTTTCATACCATACGAAAGATTTCCATTCCCACTACCATAACAGAATTTAAAATTCAAAATATTATGCTGCCTATCGTGATGTGGAGCGGAAATCGGACTGCTTCTAATTCGTTTCTAATTTTACTTCTGAATGAAGAAAAAACAGAAGGTATATGAGCAGCGATAATTTTGTAAAGTGAAGCTCCCCACCCTGTGGACGGGGAGCTTCAATCAGTTGTCCTTATTTATAAGATTAACAATTATTTTTGCTATGACGTCCTTTTCCTTCGGATCACTCATGGCAATCATCAAAGTCAATGCAACTAAAGCGTTATCTGCTATGCGTTTCGTTCCATCAGATTTATAGAGCAGGCCATTCCGTTCGAGAAACCAGGTAAAAATAGCAGCGGCGATACGCTTATTCCCGTCTACAAATGAATGATTTTTCACAATGAAATACAGAAGATGTGCTGCTTTTTCTTCAATGCTGGGATAGAGATCCTTACCGTCGAAAGTCTGGCAAATCGTATCCAGAGAACTGCCGAACGAATTATCCTTTTCACGTCCAAACAGCTTGGAATCACTCAATTTTCCCTGCATTGTCTTAATCGCGCCTTTTGCTTCTTCATATGAAATTCGTTTTGCCGTCTGATCAGATATATGTGTTAAATCAAGTTTCCCATAGTCGTATCGATCAAGCGTATCCAGAGCATAGCTGAAATCACCAATAACCCTCAGGAGACCTTCAGATTCAGAAACGGAGAGCAATTTGCGATCAACTATATTATCGATAAGCTTAATCGATTGTTTAAGTGCCTCATATTTTTCAATCTGTGATTGTAATCTCTTTTCATTCAGCGCATAGCCCGTGACAAGATAATCTTTCAGTATTTTATTGGCCCAGATGCGGAATTGGGTGCCTCTTTGTGATTTTACTCGATATCCGACAGAGATAATGGCATCAAGACTATAATAATTAACATTATAAGATTTACCGTCACGGGCAGTTGTCCGGAAATTCCGGACAACTGAACTTTCCTGCAGTTCATCTTCTCTAAAAATATTGCGAATGTGTTCGGAAATTGTTCTTTTGTTTTTCTCGAACAATTGACCCATTTGTTCCTGGTTAAGCCAGACGGTTTCTTCGACCAGACTAACTTCCAAAGATGCCTGCCCGTCTTCCGTCTGATATATAACTATTTTCCCTGTTTTTATTTGTTTATTCATATGTCAGTATTACCTTGCTGCCTGAAATATTTGTTCTCATTATTTAAGTATTGCGTTCCCGGAATTCCCCATAAAATTTTTTGGAAATTTTAAATAAGTATCCTTGCCTCCGGATTACCAAGAAATTGGCAGCAAAAACTTGACTCAGTTTAAATATTATTTAAACTGAAATCCTTCTGTTTTCAATTTAGCTAATAACTTCATTAAATACATGCTTTGTCTTTCTGAAGGTATTCTTTCAGGTATTCTGACAGCGGCCTGCAGAATACCCATATCCTTTTCGTTTAAGAGTTTTCGGGAAAATCCCCAAACGCTAAGTTCTTTCCATTTTTCAGGGCCTAAATTTAGGACCTTTTTTTGGGCAGTTATTCCGTCATCAATCTTTTGAATCTTTTTTGCATCTTTCTCGTCAGTTGCTGCCATTTCCTTTCCAATTAGTTCACTAATAAATGCCTCGCTTAACTCCATATCAAACGCTTTCACCTTTAACCAGCACCCCTCCTTTTTGCACCACTCTGTTACGTTAGAAATATGTCCTGGTGTATCAGTTATTATCCCATGAATTTTATATGAAATATCTTCTATAGTTTTACAAAATTCACTGCTTATCTTCTGCTTTTTCCAAATTTCCAAAAAGTCAACAACCTTTTTCAATTTGGCGACTTTATTCGCTATCCAAGCTATTGAATAAGCCACAATTTGTGCTCTGTACCCACCTCCATACCAATCCTGTTTCAGAATCATTTTTTCTACTTTTCTAAAAACAATCGCTTTTGCTACTAGATTTTTAAAAAACAGTTCATTGAATTCTTCTGGATCTTTATCCCACCTCTTACCGATCTCAGACGCATAGGCTGCAAAATTCTTCTGAGCTCCCATGCTTAGGATATGGGGGCAATCCTCCCATGCATTTTCAAATTTAGCTATATCCGTTTTAGTAAACATCTGGAATTTGGGATACTCGGCCTTGAATTTATTCTTCACGGCTGGACTAAAGTGAGACTGTGCATCCAGATACTGTCCCCGAGCTCTCTCATAAAACCATTTTGTCTCTCGAAGAGCATCTTTCTGTGGTGGCGCCCAGAGTCGGCGAGAAAATTCTTCCATTAGAATATGAAAAGGATGATTTGAAAAAAAATCAGCTGCGTTTACTTTATTCTGAGTATTAGCGTATTCAGATATTTTTGGGACGACAACTTCGCTTTTTTCGTCATCAACGATGGATAGCTTCAACTGGACAAAGATCTGCTCGAGTGGAGCTTTGTCTTTTTTGTTTGTATTAAAAAGAGAGGCGGTCGTCTGACCTCCATTGACAATTTGAAAGTCCCTTATCCGTCGGACACATAGACCTCTATCGTTTTGTTCAGTGACTACTTCCTTTGCTGTCGCAGTGATTCCGTTATTATAAGCAAAGAACATACCGGGCTCATTCATGATCGTTACTCTAAGGCCTTTGTTTACCTTTCCTCTAGCTTGGAGAAAACAGCGGACATTCTGTTCAAGAAGCCTCCCCCCATATTTTCCATAAAGATCTGCAAGTATTTCACCTGGCATAACAATTAAATAGGATTCATAATCTTCATTATTAAGGTGGGCTGGCAAGCACTGCAAACCATTTCCATATAATTCTACAAAATCAACAACTAAATCTTCTTTCGCCCCACGTGATGCCTGCAGGCGGTAGAAGCGGGACAAATCCCAGATATGATAATGTAAGACCCAGTCCCTATGTGCTTGTTCCTCAAGTGATTGTATCCGTTCGCTTAGTTTTCTTTCTGAAAGAAGATACAGATTAACTTTTGAATAGCTCCTCTGACGATCACACAGGTCCCGGGACAATCCATAACCTTGGGATGTTTCTTCAAGTTCCTCATAAAGATGCTTATCTACACTGCTGATGAAGAAGTTCTCCAGCCTTTTAAAAATGCTCACGACTTCTGTTTTGTTTAGAGACTCAGGACTCGCTCTGTTTTTAAAATCAACGATGAACATGTCGATTGCAGCTTCATCTTCCCTGAACCAGTATCCATCAACTCTCATTCCTCTCGGTGCTCTGTAATGACATGATTCATATCCTTCAATAACGCCTGAATCCTCCAGTTCACAAGCAAGGTTCAGGGCGAATTCTGCCTCCAGAAAATCCTGGCGAGCCTCCGAGCCTACTAGGACTTCCTGCCTAAAGTCATGGTAGTACTCTTCCAGAGTCATTTCGTGCATCCTTTACCTCCAATCATCTGGAAACACGCATTTGAAGTCGTTTAGCGAGCTAAGCATCAGGTCATAAGACACGTTTGTAAGTCCTTCAGCTATAGTGTCAGGTGTTATTCGTGGAAATCCATCTCTCACTTCAAAGGTTTTCTGACTTGTAACAGAAAAACAGGGAAAATCATAATCCTGCGATTCCATATACCCAGCTTCGATGAGTCTGTTGTCGAAAAGATCTCGATTGCCTGATTCACGAATTAAGTTTCTGACTTCAGTGACGATCTGGTTCAGCGACAGCCCGTGACCAGAGTCGTGGAAGACGGCAAGAGAAAAAACCTGCAGAAAAAGTCTGTCAAGGTGTGTAACAAGTTGATTTTCAGATGATATTCTGATGCTGTTTGCTGTTGATTTTGAGGTAGATTTAACTTCGACCGCATAGTTACCCAGAACGAAGTCATGCGGGCCTCCGAGAGGTCCTTTCCAACCCTCAAGCACAACCAGTTGTTCTTCATTCTGGCTGAGCAGGTTTTTAAGAAATTCAAGCTCTGCATATAGTCCCTGGATCTCATGCTCGGTCAATAGTGGACTTCTTTTTCTGCTCAAAAAAGATTTCCATCTTTGAAGTCTTGTATGAATAATTTCTAAAGCGGTTTTCTGTCCTTTAATCTTTTTTGTATGTTCAATAAGATCCCTGCAAAGCCTGTAGAATATATCAGAATCTTCCCTCCTCTGAAGAGTTAGAACAAAAAAGCATTCTTCAGTTGACTCATTGTGTCTGATATCTGTTTTAACACCTTTGAGGTCAATGGATCTCTTTATAAGAAATGAGGTAAACTCTTTATTAATTTCCAGAAGCATAAGACAAGAACCAGCTTGATCCTTTCCCCAAAAGAAATTATGGGGGTGTTCAGGGTCAACACGGGTAACGTTGAATCCGGTTTCAGGTTGGGCTATCTTGGACCAAGGGTCATGGATTTCAGATGTCATAATCATCCTCTTCGTCCGGAGAATCTATCATATCGTTTTCAAGCCACACCTTATTAACAACACAATCAACGGATCTGTATTGGCCAGTGGCAGGAAAGCTGAAGCCAACGGCTGGAACTGTCTCAGCAATAGTTTCTTTATGCTCACCTGTTTTATTAAAGAGCTCAAGCAGATGGAGCATGAGCAAGGGCCTGCCTCTGACATCTCTATGTCGATAATCTCTATCAGCAGGTTTTTCTTTTCCGTTTTCTCTAGCCACTCTAAAGGCTCTTTCAATCTCTTCCTTATCAAGTCCCACACCTTCAATGTTCGTACCTGATACTTTCTGTTTGTTGCCAACATACCAGCCGGCCTCAATACTGGGGACTTTAATCAAACCATTGATTCTTCCGACTTGACGCGTCTGAACAGCCATCGGAAGTTCTTTATGTGAAGTACCCGATCCAACTAGTGTAATAAATGCGATGTCCCAGTATTTATGTACATCTGAGACTTCCCGGGAATAACTTAGAAATCCATCCTTCAGTCCTTGAAGTTCTCTGTGAAAACGAAAACTACCAACGAAATCCAGAACAAAATCCAGTGGTACCTTTCGCCACACGGTGCTGCCTTTAGAAACATGTTCTGATATAACTGGTTCGCCAACTCCCTCGCGGAGTTTTTTGTAAAGTTTTATAATTTCATTGAGATTTTTTCTATTAATATCTGCATCAGCTGGAAGTACATGAGTTTCTCTTTGCGTACCGTCATAACTTACCTTGAAAGTCATCTTTGTAGCATGTCGCATTTTATTCAAGGCAGTGACAATCAGCGTATCAGGATGAGCCCTGACATACAGGCCGAAATCTTTGGGACTGAACCCGTCCCTTCGCATCTGTTTAACCTGCTGTCTGAGATCCTCAGTTGCTTCTGCAATGTGTGCATACCAGCCCTGTGAATCTTCTGAGAGATATACACGGCATAAATCCTCATATCCAGGGCGGTAACCAAACCAGCGGCCCATCTGCATAAGTGTGTCATACATTTTTGAATTTCTGTACATGTAGCTGACAGTCAGTCCTTCCAAGGTAAGGCCACGAGAGAGACTGAGACCACCAATTGCGAGAGCCGTGAGGGCATCTCCAGTTTCATCATATTTAGTGTAGTCTAGGGCTTCATCAGACTTGCTGTTCACAAGGTAGATTTTTACATCTTCTGCGGCTTCATGCAGCTTTAGCTGGGTATCGTTCCAATTTTCCGGACAATTACTGAATTCATGGTTGAAGCGTTCATTCAGGCTTAACATAACACTGTTTCGAAGTGCATCTTTGACAGGTTTGCGGTAATTACTGAAAATAGCATTTTTTATTTCACTCAAGTAATATGATGCATGCTCTCTTATCTGCTTCTGGATATCAACAAACCTTGAGACGTTTAACATCATTGAGCAGTGCTTGTTATTATGCTTTCTAATACATCTTATTGCACGTGCAAGAATAAATATCTGTATTGCCTCTTTTGCAGAAGGCGGAAGGTCGGGTATGGTAGAATGCCTGTTATGTGAGAAAGGGACATAGTTATCAGCATCTGATATTTTCCTCAGTACTTGGCCGCTTATTTCGTCATCGAGAAAAATCTTATCAGCCCCCAAATAATTCGAGGGGGCATCAAGGCAGTAAATAAAATTTCTCGGGAAAAGATCATCTCCGAGCATTTCGCCTTCATCATCAGGATTTATGAAGATATTTGCAAATGGTGTTGCAGTGTAGCCTACAAAACAGCTTTTTTTAAAAAGTTTAAGCAGTTGTCGGAGCCATGCGTTTGTTTTAGTCGGATCAAGGTCTGGTTTATTTGTATTGACAGATGCGTTATCAGCTTCATCATCAATCAGCAGCATCGGGATATTAGAAATCTGTCCATCTTGATCGGCGTTAAGATCCCTGAGCCACTCGAATACGTTTCGGAGGGTTGTGACATTTTTTTTAATAACCAGTATTGCAGGTCTTCCAGCACTTTCATATAATTCTAGGTCCGCTGAATTGGCCGCAGCAAATTTTTTGCTGAAATCACTGGTAATATTTGTCAAGGGAACAGGGAATTTCCGATTCTTATTTCTCTCCCCTACTCCAGTGCGAATTCGCTTGTCCCCATCACCTGTAATGCCCACAAAGCCAGCATCTATTCGTTGCTGAGTCTGTTTCCTGAGGATGTTATGAATACCTGCAATGACAATTATGAAACGGTAACCTGCATCAGCAGCCTTAGATATAAGACCGATGTAATTTGCTGTTTTTCCAGACTGGACATGACCAATAACGAGGCCTCTTCTATCCCATTTCCCAAGGGCTTCGGGGTCTTTCAGCAGACCAAGAATCTTGTCAGTCACCTCTCCGAGAGTATGAACAACTTTATCTCCCCACCCTTCTTCAATTAAAAGGTGTTCTCTGTATTCATTCCAGTAATCATAAGAAATATCTTTTTTTTCTATCCACTCTTCATCATGATTATCATTTTTATCAACCAAGGAAACTCCTTCATCCATGGTGGTCACAAGCCTAGACTCAACTTTTCTAATTACCTCTTCAATAATATCATTATCGACAGAATGCTCCATGGCCAGCTTTCGAGCGGTTTCTTCTATTTTCAATCTGTTAAGTGGCAGTTCACAATTTTTGCAGAAGAGCAATACAATTAACTCAAAATCTTCTTTAAGCATAAAATTTCTCCCTTATGAACGCTTCAATTACATTCTCATACTCACAGAAAGGTTTTACAGAAATCACTGTCTCTCTAAAAATTTCTTCGGAAATATCTTGGTCATGAGTAAGGATTGTCCACACGTCTTCGAGTCTGCCAAGCACTTCTTCAACTTCAAGATCATTCGTTATTTCAAATTTCTGAGGACTGACAGTATAATCTGCATATATTGTCTCAATGGGTATAGAGCTTTCGATCACAGAAAGAACTTCTTCGATTTTTTTATCTTCATTCTGTTCAAGAGATTTTTTGATTGCACTTATTATAGGGTGCTCTCTGTCAAGAGAATATTCGATCGATCCCTGGCTAACAGTTCGACGCCATATTGGCCTAGGTACACTTTCATATAACTTTTTCCCTTTTCCCCTTATAACACGCGTACTGCCATCTATAATTCTACCGATTATTTTCCTTATTTGCTCCCTTACCGGTCGTGGTGGATAAGCCCTTGATTTTTTAATATCAATTGTCCAGTACTCATCTAAACTGTTTGAGAAATCAACCTTGACTCTCGCCAACTTTGTTCTTTCACCCTTCGGAACAAGCCTGAACCAATCACCCCATGCTATTAGTCTCCCGTTCCTGTAAATATAGGCTCCCTGATTATTAAGAAAGTCGCTTCGATTGTTATAGAAGTCTTTTTCCTTCTGGGATAGTTTGCTATGGTATGGGAGGATATATGGCTGGATAACAACTTCATCGCCTTGCAACCTGACCACCTCTTGGTTCATAAGCTGTGTGGCTTTATTTGATATACAGAATGGATCAAATGGTTCCAGCTCATGATAATTAAGCGAAAGCTTGATTTTTTTACCTTTAATTTCCCCATTCAGGAAGCGATGAAAGACCAAAGAAAGGTGTTTTTCAACTTCCCTGATTTTCTCGTTGATAAGTTTTTCATTTATAACCGCTGTATCCCCCTCACAGAGACGATCAAGGTTTTCCCAAAGAACGAGAGTTCCATTACTGTCCAGCCTGTCTATATAAGGCAATGCCTCTATTTCATTGCCATTTAATAGACAGATGATCCATTCATCCCGATCAGAAACAAATTTGAGATCCCAGAAAGCTCCAGATTTAATCCCGTCTTTGGAGCTAATAACTGTCAGTTTAGTGCACTGTGAAAAGGTGGCCGTTTTAAGCCCGAGGCCAAAACGGCCAAGGTCATCTTTTGAACGTGGAGTTCTGGGATTCTTAGACCCATGGCGCATTGCCTTGATCAGTTCCTTTTCATTCATACCAAAGCCATCATCAATAATCGCAAGGTTTGCTCCTGAATCCAGTACATCTATAAATATATCGACTTTCGATGCCTTTGCTGAAATACTGTTATCTATTATGTCTGCAACAGCTGCTTCCAGAGAGTAACCGAGATCACGCATGGATTCAGAGAGTGACGCAGCTCTAGGTGGGAGTAGCACTTCTTTCATTCTTATGACCTCTCAATTCAATCAGTGGATGTAAAGCCTTGACCAGTTTATCTGTATCTTTTGCCTCACATTCCCAGATTGTCAAAACTAACCACCCGGCTTTCCCCAGTTTTTCATAATGCAAAGAGTCCCGCTCAATATTTTTTCTTAACTTGCCTTCCCAGAACTCCCTGCGACTTTTGGGTTTATAAGCATATTTGCATCCCATGTGTTGGTGCCAAAAGCATCCATGAACAAAAATTACTGTATTATATTTTGTTAACACAATATCTGGCTTACCTGGCAAATCCTTTCTGTGTAGTCTGAACCTGTATCCCATTCTGTGTAGCATTGATCGGACTATAATTTCAGGCTTTGTATCTTTACCCCTGATACGGGACATATTCCAGCTACGCCGTTCTTCAGAAATAATATCAACCATTCTATACCGTGTTTGCTCTTTTCAACAGATTATAAACAATATCAGCGATGTCTCGTGCCAGCAATGGTGGAACAGCATTGCCAACTTGGACATATTGCTGTGTCCGCGGCCCTTCAAAAAAATAATTATCTGGAAATGTCTGTAATCGCGCAGCTTCCCTGACTGTTAAGCTGCGGCACTGAGCAGAATCTGGATGGATGAAATAATGCCCATCTTTCCCAATGTGACTTGTAATTGTTTTAGATGGTTCATTTTTAAGCTGTACTCGGAATCGGTCTACAAATTTTCCATTTTTAATGGCATCCTGCACATTTTTGTGGTTAGGCAAAAGCTCTTTGGGAAAATCTGAAAGTTTGGGGGTTCGCCCATTTGCCTTAACAAAACATGAAGCAAAAAAATATCTTTTCAAATCTTCGCGAATATGACTTCTGCTTGAGTGATTACACACGCCTGGAAGTCTTTTATCAATATACCATTCGTTATATTTGCTTGTTCGGCATTGAGAGGATACAAACTCCGAACCTTGAGAACTAGTAATTTTTAGTTCCTTTAAGGATTCATTAATTATGGTTTTGAAATTACTACTAACAGGAATGGATCTATACCATTCTGTTTTGGCTATTGTCTCGATAGCGCCAACCCATGATGCAAGTGAATCTGGCTCTTTTGAAAGGGAACTTCGTATTTTTGGAACGTGCCCAATAATATCCCACAGAGTACATTTAGCACGTTGTTTCAGTGTGTCTGGCTTGTGTTTTATATCACTTCTCACTCCAAGCAGGATTACTCTGTGCCTCGCCTGGGGTATTCCGTATTTTTCAGTTTTTACAACAAAATCAGGCGAGTTAAAAGGCTCCTGAAAGAAAACCTCGCCTTCACCATTTAGAAAAGAATAAATTTTGTATTCGAGGCTTGTATCAGAACCTCTTTTTTCTAGTTCGGTGTTTTTTAATGATTTAACTGGGAAGCTTAAATCCTTCAATATGGTATCAAAAATCAAATGACCGTTAACTTTTGAAGATAAAATACCTTTTACATTTTCAAAAACGAAAACATCCGGCATATGTCTTGCCAGAATACGCAGATATTCCTTATAGAGAAAGTGTCTGCTGTCATTATTGAATTTATCTGTATCTACACCCATCATCCGCACCCTACCGACTAAAGAATATGCCTGACAAGGTGGACCACCGATTAAAACCCATGGTTTTTTACTTTTTCCCAGCCGCTCCTTTATTTTATCATCTGCTTTTTCGGCGATTTGCGCTTCCGCACCTAATTCAGCCTGCCATACATGTTCATAAGCAGCATCTACTTCTTCTTTGTATCTTTTATTATTGAATAGTTCCTCATGTGAAATTTCATTCATTAGATAAAGATAATATTCATCAGGAATATTATCTTTAAACTGACGATAAAAGCTCCTGAGCGTAAGCGTTCTAAACGCAGCAGAATCTTTTTCAATAGAAAGGCGAACATCAAAAGCCGGGGTATTGTCTGGTGACATGCTTGTTGAAAATCCTTCTCCAAGTCCACCCGGTCCTGCAAACATATCAATCACTGGTATCTTCAAAGCAACATTTCCTTTAAAAAACCCAGATTATCATCTGACATGTTCTCGACAATCAATAATCTGTCTAAAAAAACAAACTCTTCACATGATGTTTCAGAAACAATGTAACAATTACACCAAAAACAATATACCTCTGCCTTACATTGTCAATTGTTTTAAATTTTTATCATAGAATCTTGGAAGGTCCGACAAACTTACTCAGAAGATTTTTCCTGTGTAATCTGTGAATCTACACTCAAGTCATGCAAAAGAGACCTGACAGCCTTTTTCACGAATTATAGCCTGCGAATAGATACGACCTTATAAGAATTAATCATTCCCTGATTATAATATCGTGATAATCAATAAATTCTACAGAAAATTCCTGCTCTAATATTGTCTTTTTGAACAATCCAATCTTGATCGGTTTCAGATCTTTGTCAATTTTCGAATATTTACCATCATAGAAACCTTCTGATTTTACAGACATTCCATTAATGGTCACAGAGTATTCCTGAGCTTCCAATTCACCGCATATTATGCCCAATGCTGAATTTTGGCTGTCTTCTTCTAATGCTCTGAATATTTTTTGAACATTCATTACGTCACCCCCTACTTTGTTTAGGAAGAAAAGATCGTTTATTATTTAATGCATTATACCTTCTGTCATTTCGATAAAGCTTTTGTATAGTCAAGAAAAAACCTTGGAATGTCAAGGAGTAAAATCTCCCTACCCCCCTTTATAACACAGAGCAAATGAGTTACCTGATTACTGAGCATGTACAGCTGTCCCTATTTATTTAGGAAGAGGGGGTATTTGACAAATTTTTCACCCCCCACTGTGCAACTGAAACATCGTTTACACTTTAGACCGGGTACATCATTTACACTTTTTTAGTTACGAATAAATTTGTTCTTTCTCAAATCTATAGAGCCGAGAGCATAAAAACTGAACTGAAGTTGCCAAAGGCTGTCCTCTATTTCTTTAAGCCCGACAGGCAGACCAGCAAGTGACTCTGTTAAGTAGAACATCCGGCCCATAAATTTAATTTCTCCGTTATGGCGAACCTGGCGAACCAGGTAATCATGACTATAATCCGGAGGATGCGGATGTTCCACATAGGACTGGTTCGACTTTCCATAATAATCATTCGGCGTCTGGTCATTAAGTGATTCATGCGGCCGATCGTTGTTGTAATCATGCCGGTATAGATCGAAGGCCTTCTGCTGCTCTTTAAGATTCCCGGCAACAGGGTCCAGGGCATTGCTTTTCAATGTGCGGTGCATGCGTTCATGCCGTCCATTCTCTTGGGGGCATCCTTTGTGGATGCGTTCTGGAATGATTCCCAACAGGATCCACCAAATCATTAACCGGCTAAGGCCGCCAATGCATCTGCCAGCAAAGGGCGTCCCGTTATCGGTACGGATTGCCCTGGGCAACCCGTATTCACGGAAGATCGATTCCAGACAACGCCGCGTCGGATCATAACGAGGACCTTCCAGCGCTTGGCAGCCTAAAATAAAACGGCTGAAATTATCGCTGACCGTCAATGGATAACAAACATGACCGTCCTTCATGTGGAATTGCCCTTTGTAATCAATGCTCCAGATATCATTGGGCGCATGGCATTCAGAAAAGGGTTCCGTATACGGCGGAACACGCGACCGCTTCTTGCGTGGCTCAACCAGTCCCTCTTTCTTGAGCCAATAGGCCATGGTGCTGACCGCAGGAAACTCACGCTCCGGGTATTTACGCTTTAATTGAGCACGTATTTTTCTGGGTCCGCGTTTACGATTTCTAAGCTTTTCTTGAATCACAAGATTCAGGATGTATTCGGCGGTTCGATGTGGGCATCTCTTGGGAGCTCGGCTTTGTTCTTTGAGCCCTTCGATGCCGAAATGCTCGTATCGTTTTAGCCATTTGTAAACAGTTGGACGGCTAACACCATATTTTTGAGAAAGATCAGTTATACTGGAGTGACCTTCACTCCAGTCGTTAATAAGTTGAATCTTTAGGTCCATTTGGTTTATCACTTTCCACGGCATAGAGTCTGTCCTCCTTTGCCGTATAGTGTAAACCATGTACCCGGTTCGTTTTGTAAACTATGTTACCAGTTTGTACCTTAGTCCTCCCCCATCAAGGGGGAGGAGATTGATTATAGATGCCCCGCCTTTAGGCGGGGTAATTCACTTTTGCAAGAATTTATTGATTAATTGTTATTAAACATGATAATCGAGTTTTTGAGTGGTCTTCTTCTTTCATGTACCTATCAATTGTGATCGGGGAATTGCAGAAACAACTATATGTTTGAGGGTTATAAATTTAT